>NZ_JAGJEK010000022.1:0-124360 GCF_018101015.1 Pseudoalteromonas sp. MMG005
AAGTGGTAATGATACCACCTAAAATAGTGTCCGGAATTATTGAACCACAACATTGAATGTGTAATTTACAGATCGCCTTGTCTTGTCCTAATGAAGAGTCTTCAAGGGTTTGTAAATGATGAGCACAAATCTCAGCGCCAATGGCTTTGGCGGAGGTTTTTAAAAAATGTGCTTCTTCTTTTATTTTGTCGAGTTGCTCGGTACGATATAATGTGGCGATGTGTTGTAAGCTTTGCTTGTACCAAAAATTGTTGTTGAAAGCGCATAATTTCATTGTGGTCATTACCAATAAGGTCAATCATAACCTGCTGATTTATTATTTTTAAATTAGCTATTTCATGTTCATTCATACCACCTCCCAATTACTTGCTTGAATTTGTCTAAGGTAATAGGTTTACTAATAAAGTCAGACATGCCTTTAGATAAACAATAGTCCCTGTCGCCCTTCATGGCAGCACCCGTCACCGCTATTATCGGAATATGTGGTTTATCTAAATTATTCTCTATTTCACGGATCTGCCGCGTCATTTCATAGCCATCCATTTCAGGCATATGGCAGTCAGTTAAAATTAATGTGTACGCTTTATTCTGCCATTGCTTTAACCCTAGAAGCCCATTCTCAGCAATATCACATTGATAGCCAAGCTGGTTGAGTTGCTTTGTCATAAGGTTTTGGTTAAAGGGATTGTCTTCGACAAGTAAAATAGTCGGGTTATCCTGCTTGTTTGCGTCAGTTGCGGCATAAAGCAATGAGTCATCACAGACTTGAGTAAGCTGACTGTCAATATCTGTACTTTGATTATGTAATTGTGGTTCGCACACAAGATTCAGGTCAAAATCCGTTGCGCTGAGACTTGGCGTTGAGTCATTGTGAGTATGTACTAATCGGCGCAAAAGCTTTTGTATCGAAAACAGTGTTTGTGTACTCAAAAACCCAGTAGGTGTGTCTTTAATTAATTGTTTAAGCTGTGTTATGTCACCTTTTTCCACAAGGACGACCGCATTGTGGTCAATCGTTTTTAACATATTGTATTGTAACGAGGACTGCATGTTATCGACAGCGAGTATATAAGTGCTGAGCTTATCTAATTGGGGTAAGGCCCCCCAATCAATTATATGAATTTCATTACAAAACATCTCAACTATTTTGATAAGTTGCTGTATATTTTGAGCTGTTGAATTTGAGCAAATGAGGGTGATAACCGAAAAAAGGGTATCTACTTTACGAGGCTTGAATTGCCAAGTCGGTATGCGTACTGTAAATGTGCTACCTATATTCAATTCGCTGTGTAAATTTAACTGACCGCCCATCAAATCAATCAACCTGCCACATATTGCAAGCCCTAACCCTGTGCCCCCAAAGCGACGAGTGGTGGTTTTGTCTCCTTGTGTAAACGGGGAAAATAATTTTTTTTGCGTGTTTTTATCAATACCAATGCCATTGTCTTTCACTGAGATAACAAGCGTATGGATGATTTCATTTTCAGGCTCCCAGCTTACAGAAATATCAACGGTACCCGCGTGTGTTTTGTCGTTACCGCTAAATTTGATGGCATTACTAATTAGGTTAAACAGTATTTGTCTGATCCTATTGTCGTCGTTGTGTATGGTTAAAGGAAGGGTGCTTGATTCATATACGGACAAGTTAACCCCTTTACTGCGAGCAATGGGGCCAAATACAACCAAAATATTATAAAGTAGCTCTGAAAAGTCGAAACTAATACAATCAAGCTCTAGCTTACCGGCTTCTATTTTCGTAATGTCTAAAATATCGTTGAGTATTGCAACCAGATTATTGGCTGAAATTGATGCGGTATCTAATAGCTCTTGTTCTTCAAAACTATTTTGCTGGAGAGTAAGCAAGTCAAGTGCCCCAATGATGACATTCATTGGTGTACGTAGCTCGTGGCTCATCATTGAAAGGAAATCCGACTTAGACTTGTTTGCTGTTTCAGCATGTTCAAGTGCTTTATTTAATTCAGTGGTTCTATCTCGAACTTTTTCCTCCAGATTTAGATTTATTTCTTGTAGCTGTGCTTTGGTTTTATAGGCGGCGGTTTGATCTATTACAACCCCATCCATACGGATGCTCTCTCGTTGTTCATTTTTACTTACCAGCCCTTTCACTAACACATGAATGACATTGTTAGATGGTTGGATATATCGGCATTCTTGCTCAAATTCATTCCCGGTATCTAGTGCGTGTCTGAAGGCTTTAAATACATTCGAGGTGTCTTGTGGGTGAATGTTCTTCAACCAGCTTGTTATTTTGCTATCTTCAGTAAGGTCCATTTGAAAAATCGCATTGGCCTGTTTATCCCACTCCCATTCCCAATGCCCATTGCGTTTTAGGCTGCTCCAATTACCGATTTTACCCGCTTCTAAAGCAATGCGGCGATTTTCATTGGCCTCAGACAATGCTTTTGTCATT
Organism: Pseudoalteromonas sp. MMG005; assembly: GCF_018101015.1. Classification (NCBI taxonomy): domain Bacteria; kingdom Pseudomonadati; phylum Pseudomonadota; class Gammaproteobacteria; order Alteromonadales; family Pseudoalteromonadaceae; genus Pseudoalteromonas; species Pseudoalteromonas sp. MMG005. Next base: position 2,432 of record NZ_JAGJEK010000022.1, read on the forward strand.
TGTTTTTCTTGGCTGCACTCCTGTAACGTACCATACCAGTATTTTTTATAATTATTGGGCTGGTTTGCAAGGAGTTGATACCAATGTAGGTGGCCATGTATGGCCATTCTGAATTCAAGACTTAAGGGTACATTTGCGATGGAATTAGTGAAAAATGACTTTAAGGTAAGTTGATCTTCTGGGTGGATCAAAGAAACAAATCGATCCCAAGATAAGCCTTGCGCGGGCGATTTTTTAATAAGCTGATAAAAACTGTCTGAGAAATAAACATTGTTGAGTGAGTTATCAACTCGCCAAATCCCTATTTTGGCACAGGAAATTGCGGTATCAAGAATATAACTTGAGTTAGGTGTTAACGGTGTAATGGCATAGGTTTGATTACAAGTGATGAGTATGTCGTAATGATTGGGTTTTATTTTATAGCAGTGTAATGTATAAGGAAATCTATTTTTAAAATACGCAGTAATACTTTTTGATTCATTCATTTTAATGCACTGATAAGAAACGCGCTGTGTGAATGCAAAGAGTGATGCTAAAGGTTTCCCAAGGAGTTCATTTATTGTGACGTTGAGTAGCTCACACGCGGGATTGTTCGCAGCGCAAACTTCTCCATTTTCAGTGACCTCTAAAAGAGGCAGCGCATCCAGTAATGAACTCATCTGTCTATCCTTGCTCTTAACTGGCTAAGGCCCGCTTTGCTTTTTCGACGGTTTTTAATATTGAGTGCTTAGTAGATGGCTTTGCAATATATGCTGTTAATCCAAGTGTTGCCCACTTTCGAATTAACTCTTTGTTTTTATTACTTGTAAGCGCAACAATTGGTAAATTTTTACAGTGGTTAATATTACGAATGTTTCTGGTAGTATTATATCCATCAAGCTCTGGCATAAATAAATCCATGAAGATCATGTCGTATTTTTGTTTTTTGAGTTTTTTAATTGCCACTAAGCCACTTGATACCGCTTCTACATTATGTCCTTCGTCAATTAGGATTTTACTGATCATTTCACGATAAATTTCATTGTCTTCAACGACCATGATTTTGATATTACGATTGGTCAGTGCAATTACTTTGTCGGAAGGGTCTTCAGCTGCATATTCAGTTGCTGAACGGGTGGTTTCAGGCAACGATTTTTCAATTAATAGTGCTGACAACTCAGCCAAAGTGATTTGCTTGTTTTTTAAGTTGTTAGTAAGTTCTTCGATGCTCATAGCGAGTTTTTTTTCGAGCTGGTCTAGCAACGGATCAATATGTTGTGCCCTGAGTTCTTTCATTAATGCCGTTTGGATATCATTAACCCCCTTGGCTTGTTCTAAATTTTTTCGTGCGTTTGTTAAAGTTTGCTGAGCGTCAACATGATAAACAGCTGCATCATCAATCAGCTGTTTGAGACTTACATCAATTTTACCAAAGTGCTCTTCTCGTATGTGTGTGGTGTCGTGTGCATTTTTACAGCGTAATAACGCATTATGTAATATCATGCGCAATCGATAGTTTTCATACATAGGTTTATAAACGAAATAGTCGCTGAAGACGTGCTTCATACAGCAGCGAAATCCAACGCCTGATTCCTTGTTTTCACACAGCAATATGTTTTCATGGGGGTAATCAAGAAAACCAAGTTGTGCTAACTGCCGGTACAGTTCAATACTTGCACTGACAGAAGGCATCGCGATAATGATGACAAGGGGGGCCGACTCAAGTAACACTTCTTTTATGTCATGCATTTTTGTGAGTACGCGAAAAGCACTGACTTGCGAACTAATTATATCGCTGACCCCACTGAGTTCTTCAACTTTGTTGCACAATAATACGACTTTAGGGTGGCGTTCGATATGTTCAATTTCTTTTCGAGCCATGGCTACGTCCATTCATGAATTTTTCATTACTAACATGGGTTATCTATATCTAAGTCGCATTAACATACGATAGGAGTAGGACATTATTACTACATCCTTTTTTACTATAGTAAGGTTATTCAGCAACGCAACCCGCATTAAAAAGTAATTATTTCAGCTAAAATTGGGTACAAATATGCGGTTGTATTTATATATCTGCTGTTTTACATGGAAATAGAAATGGGTAAATAGTGAGGTTTTTAATGCGTCATAAGTAAATTCAGGCTACAATTGCGACTGTATATCATTACCCTTGCGGTAGCATTTCATCAGTTTAAGGTTTCCAGCTTCTTCAATGACGGACATAACAACACATCGTGCTTCTCGAGCTCGATTATTAATTGCTTTGGCAATTACTTGCACATTTATGGTTATTCAATTAATCGGTGCCTATTTTTCGAATTCACTTGCTGTTGCAGCCGATGCAGGTCACTTATTTGTTCATAACAGTAGCTTATTCATTGCTTTAATTGCTTCTACATTGGCTATTCATTTGGCCAAAACATTCAATGATGGGTATAAAAAAACCGAATATGTAGGGGGGCTAATTAATGGCTCTCTTTATTTAGTCATTTCATTGGTTATTTTGTTTGAGGGCTCAGAGCGATTTTTAGAGCACAGCCAAGGGCATGATTTTGAAGTGAATACTTATTTGATGTCAGTAGTGTCGGCGATTGGGTTTTTATTTCATGGTGCATCAGCTTGGGTGTTATACAAAGGCAGAAAAGACAGTATTAATGTATATGCCGTTTTTTTACATTCATTTTTTGATCTTTTGTCAACGATATCAACGTTTGCAGCAGGTGTTTTGATCTATGTCACGGGCTATGAGGTGATTGACATTATTTCTAGCATGATGATCTCTTTGTTTGTTTTGTTTACTGGTGTGAAAGTCATTCGTAGTTGTGTTATTGGGTTGTTTTTTACGTCAGTGAAATTACCAAAAATTCAGCAAATTGAAAGTGAGATTCTACGGACTGAGCATGTTGAAAGTGTTCACAATATCGCTATCAGTGAGTTAGATGGTAAGTTGGCTGTTGGCGCACATATTGTTTTAAAACATCATTGTACAATCGATAATCATGATGAGTCATGCCGATCTCAAGTTGAGTTACTTTTGCAAAAAACATTTGGTGTTTCTAGCTGTGTTTTGCAAATAGAAAGTCATGATTGTCCTGAACATTAAATGTACGCTAATAAAATTGCGTAGTTACAGTATATAACTTGGCAAAATGGTGTTTTTCTTTTACCTTTAAGAGACTTAAGCTAAGAGACATGCCATTGCTCGCATTGAATAACAAATACAAGCCGATTATACTCACGCTAGCTCTGGCGACTATTGGCGGGTTTGTCAATCTATTACCCATTTGGTTTTTAGATAGTTCAGAGTTCTTGTTTGGCCAACTATTTGTTTTAAGTTGTTTGGTTTTATTTGGTTGGCAATATGCCGTACTCGCCATTGCTATTACCGGTAGCTTTATTTTTTATAGATGGGGGCATAGCTGGCCCTCCGTGGTATTTTTATTAGAAATACTCTGGCTACAGTTATTTTGTGTACGTCCGAAAAAACCATTTTTTACTCGAGGATTGAGTTTTTGGTTTGTGATCGGCTTGCCATTGTTATTTATTTTTGGCTTTTATGTATTACAACTCCCTTTATTAGTGATATTCACTGCGTTAGCAAAGTATTTTATTAACGCGACACTGTACCTTGCCGTCATCGATTTACTGAGCTTTTTTCTTATAAGAGCGTTATGGCGTGCCCAACCTCTCTATTCAATACTCAATTACACGATCAGTTTGTTAGTTGTGTTGGTGGTTTTGATCACATCAATTGTTTTAACCAATAATCATTACAGTAGAATAGAGTTTGAGGTGCAAGCCCAGCTTGGTGAAGCGTCTGAAACAATCAATAAGCAAGTTGAAGACTATTTACAAAGTTATACAAGAGCAATTTCAATGACAGCTCGAGGAATTGCACACGGAATTGACAAAGATTTTGCATTGGAGCGTTTAATATCGATGCACTCAGGGCTTCGCACAGCCATTGTTTCAGATGAAAAAGCATTTGTATCACATTATTATCCCGCGGCATTAAAAGAAAGTTTAGTTGGTGATATTCCTTCAATTGCTGACCGAGATTATTTTATACAAGCACCATTTCATCCTGACGGCTACATTTCTTATATTTTCCGTGGCCGTGGCTTTGGTGATGATCCCATTGTAGCAATTTCAGCACCAATTTTTGAGGGGGAAGAGTTTAAAGGGGTTGTGGAAGGCTCATTGATTTTTGAATCACTTGAACAGTTTATTCCCAAACTGCTGTCTCAAAAAGGGGAGTTAATTGTACTTGATGGCCGTCATCAGGTGGTATATAGCTCTTTGAAAAGTGATTTCAATACGTTAGATTTGGTGCCAAAAGATGTGTTTAATGGCTGGTTATCAAAAGACCAGCAATTGTTTACAACCAAGCATGGGCAGGTATTTTATCGTCAGGCATTTAAATCGAAAGCCTTAAGCTGGACTGTAGTCACAATGCTTGAGCGCAAGCATGTTAATTTGGCAGCAGCTGCAGCGTGGGGACAATCTCTGTTGTTAGCTGTTTTTATTATTGTTTTGAGCAGTGTTTTTGTGAGTCAATTAACCCGAATGCTGGTTAAACCGATTGCAGCGCTCAGTGATGACATTCATAAGTTTGAACCAGATAAGCTAATAGAGGACTCTTCTCAGTTAGATACCAGCTGTTTGGAGGTGATTGCATTACAACAACAATTTAATCAACTTGCGTTTAAACTCACGATGAACTTTTCTAAGTTGCAAATGGCCAGTGGAGAAAATGAGGCACTTAACAAGAGGTTAACTGATTTTAATTCAAAGCTTGAGCAACAAGTTGATGAAAAAACGCAAGAACTGATTGCTGCTGTTGCGGCGGCAAATAATGCCAGCAAAGCAAAGAGTCAATTTTTGGCTAATATGAGTCATGAAATTCGAACGCCTCTCAACGGTATTATAGGTTTAACCGGCTTATTAAAGGAGCAATTGGAAGAGGATGAAGAATCCGCACATCAACTAGAAATTATTCAAACATCAGCGCGTAATTTATTACTTATCCTAAATGATATTTTGGATTATTCGAAAATTGAAGCCGGTGCATTATCTTTGGATTTACATGCAACAGATCCATTTCGTATGTTTGATAGCTTAGCTGCCGTTTTTAGACAAACAGGATTAAAGTCAGGTGTGACATTTGAGTATTCAATTGATGCAAAATTGCCGGAATATATCCTTATTGATTCGTTACGAGCGACGCAAGTGATTAATAATTTACTGAGTAATGCGGGGAAATTTACGGAGCAGGGGAGTGTCACGTTAAAGGTTGAGTTTATCGAAGATCATATTGAAGTTTGTGTGAGTGACACGGGGATTGGCATTTCAGATGCTCAACAAGAAATTTTATTTCAAGAGTTTACGCAAGCAGATGTGTCTACAACGAGAAAGTATGGGGGGACTGGATTGGGTTTAACCATAACAAAGCGTTTAGTAGAAGCAATGGCCGGGTCATTATCCTTAGAAAGTAAGGTTGGGAAGGGCAGTCGATTTAAAGTGAGATTACCTGCAACAGCAACAAACTCAGATATAGCAACTCATGCATTTAAAAAAGTACCTGATCTTGCTGGGGTTGAAGTGCTATTAGTAGAAGATAATATGGTCAATCAAATTGTTGCATCGAAAATTTTAAGTAAAACAAACTGCACTTTACATAAGGCCGTTGATGGTATTGAAGCGTTAAAACACCTTGAGAACCATGCCACAGCTTTAGTATTGATGGATTGCCAAATGCCCAATATGGATGGCTTCGATTGCACACATCATATTAAGCATGCGCCTGACAAGTATGGCACGCCGTATATTATTGCGATTACTGCAAATGCATATAATGAAGATAGATTGAAATGCTTGCAATATGGAATGGATGACTTCGTCGCCAAGCCAATCGATGAAGAGTTACTGTTTAAAGCCATTGCGCATTGGTATAGGGTGTAACTCAGCTTAATAATTCGGATTTTACGGCTATTTGCGGTAATTAAAAAGCGGCTAGTTTCTTAATGAGCAGAGGAACTTATGTTACCCGACCTTATGATAATAGCAATAATTCTCATTTTTTATCTATATCGAGTTGATAACTATTTTTGTTTAGATTAAACTTAGCAGCAGTTAATGTTATTGAGATTGGTTTTCATTCATGTATATCTGCATATGCCATGGCGTCACAGACAAGAAAATAGTTCAAACCATCGAAAATGGTGCGACTAGCATGCGTGAGTTAAGCAAAGAACTGGGTGTGGGTACACAATGTGGGAAGTGTACAAACTGCACTAAAAAGATACTTAATGAGAAACTAATAGATATTGTTGATATAACCGACAAAGTAGCTTAAAACACGATAAACATTCTCATAGATTAAAAAAGGGCTTAGAAGCCCTTTTTTAATCGGTATATGACTTTTACATTAGAGTTGAGACTGTAAATAATTCTCTATCCCTGTCACCTTAATTAAGTGTTGTTGAGTTTCAAGCCAGTCAATTTGTTCTTCTTGTTCGTTCATTATTTTATCTAACGCATCACGAGATATGTAATCTTGGTGTTGTTCTGCGAGCGCAATCGCATGCTTTAAGTCAATGATCGATAGTTGCTCAAATGCCATGTTGGCCGCTATCATTTCTTCACTATTCTCACCAATTTTTAGGCGACCTAAATCTTGCAGGTTTGGTAATCCCTCTAAGAATAGTATTCGTTCAATTATTCGGTCTGCGTTTTTCATTTTTTGAATGGATGTTTTGTAGTCTGCTTTATCTAGTTGCATAAAACCAAAATCTTTAAACATACGCGCATGCAAAAAATACTGATTAATGCCAACAAGTTCATTTGCAAGCACCTTATTTAAAGCAATAATAACGTCTTTATTTCCTTTCATGATAGTGCCTTACCCAATTTGAGATTGAATGTAATTTTGCGAACCAATTTTTTCCATTAAACCAAGTTGCTGTTCAAGCCAATACACATGATCTTCTTCCGTATCGAATAATAGTTTCGATAATACTTCACGAGATTGATAATCTTGTTCTTGCTCGCAAATTGCAATTGCATTTTTAACACTGGAGACGACTTCAAGCTCAAGTGTTAAATCGTTTTGCATCATTGATTTTACGTCGTGACCAATCAGTAAATCACGACGGTTAGTCATATTAGGTACACCTTCGAGGAATAGTATACGCTTAATAAGCCAATCAGCGTGGGTTGTTTCCTCTTCCATTTCATGATTAAGGCGCTCATATAGTTTGCCCAGACCCCAATCATCATACATGCGTGAATGGATAAAGTACTGATCAATTGCCGCTAACTCGTTTGCCAGAAGTGCATTAAATGCATCAATGACTTTTTGCTTACCTTGCATACTATTCACCTTCATAAATTTAATTGTCGCCAGTTTATCCCAAAACACTGCCCTGTCAATAAAAATGCTTACAAATCATATGCTTGCAATTGATTTTAATTCGTATTACAGTTTGTTTTTAAACAATTAGAATAGAATTATTTGCATTAAGCTTCTGTCGTTTGTTGATCAAGCCACCCGCAAATGGAGCGCTTGTGCTTAAGCCTGTGCTTTTTTCTTGAGTTAGGGGGCGTAGTTGGGTATGGTACTGTTTAACACCCTTACTTTTTGGTTTCCATGTATAAATCATTTATTTTAGTCTTGTTGTTACTATGCCAGCCTTTGCTGGATAGTTTCGATGTAGCTAAAAACAATGATGCTTTTCATTTGACAACACACCTGCTTGATGCGACTCAAATTTTAGAAGCGCACTGTCAGGCTTCCGATGATCATGAACGCCATAAAATACAACATGACAATTTAAGTGCACAGTTATCAGAAGCCGCAAATGATGCCCATTGTCATGTGTGCCATTTGAGCCATGATTTATGGATGGGGGCTTTAACAAATAACATCGGTTATAAATCTGTACATCATCATCATACACAACATGTGTTTATAAATGCCCAATACAAAGTCCCGCTTCGACCTCCTCTAGCTTAGTAATTAAATCAAACTGTTCCTTTTTTAATTACTGAGAATCAAAATATGAAAAAAATTAATTTTATAGACATTAAGTCTATGGGTTTGAATGTGCGTATATATGCATTGGCACTGATGTTTACTTTGCCGGTTAAGGCGAGTGAGAACGATCATGGTCACGTAGACAACAGCGGTATTGAATTAACGACGCGTCAACAAGCCAATAGTGGGATCGAAGTGAGTACAGTGGTGCTCAGTTACAACAAAGTTGTTGCTGTAGCGCCTGCTGAGGTGATTAATAATGATTTCGCAACTGAACTGGTGAGCATTGCAGTGCCTTCACAGGTTAAAAAACGTTATGTGAGCTTGGGTGAAAAAGTCAAAAGTCAGCAAAAGTTAGCCACTTTATATAGCTATGAGGTCGCAAAAGCACAGATCCGCTACCGATTGGCAGAAGATGAGTGGCAGCGAGTAACGAAACTCAAAGGTGAAGCTGTGAGTGAAAAGGCATACTTGCTAGGGAAAGCTGAGCGAGAGGCCGCCGCAAGTCAGTTAAGAGATTATGGTTTTAATGAATCAGATATTATTAATACTCAAAAAAAACATGCCAAGCAACTGGGGCTTTACAATATTTATGCACAACTTGATGGCACCATACTACAAGAGCAATTAACCCTAGGGCGCCGCTTTTCTGGTGGAGAAGTTATTGCGAAAATAAGTAATGAAGCGCAAGTCTGGGTTCAAGCGAGGCTACCGCAAGATCAAGATTTGGAAATATACCTCAATTCTAAAATTAGTATATTACATGCCGGCCAACGATTTATGGCTCGTTTGCTTCAGGCCGGGCATAGTATAGACCCAAAAACTAGAACAGCCCTTATTCGCGTTGTTGTAAACAACCCTAACCACATGCTTCACGCAGGTATGTTTGTAAAAACGGAGTTTGTGACAGCTGGAACTGAACCTCAATTATTAATTTCTAGGGGGGCTCTGAGTCAAAGTGCTGATGGTGATTGGCAAGTTTTTATTGAATCAGAACCAGGACATTATGTCGCGAAAGAAATAAAAATAACGAAAGATTATGGTGACCAAGTCGAAGTAACAGGCTTGATGGTGGGTGAGCAGTTGGTGACTGGAGGTGTATTTTTCTTAAATGCACAAGCGGCGAAATCTAACTTTGATGTTCACAACCATTAGGAGAGGGCAATGCTTAATCGATTAGTGTCAGTTGTTATTGAACAACGTGTATTAGTGATCGGTGTGTTTATCACCGTTTTATTACTTAGTGTATTTCAAGCAAATAAATTAAATCTTGATGCCTTTCCTGATGTGACTAATGTACAAGTAGCCGTTAATACGCAAGCACCAGGCCTTGGTGCTGAAGAAGTCGAGAAATTAATAACGTATCCCATCGAAGCGGTGATGTACGCGCTTCCTGATGTTGAGCAAGTTCGTTCGATTTCAAAAACAGGTTTAAGTGGGATTACCGTTGTTTTCAAAGAAGGGGTTGATATTTATTTTGCTCGGCAACTTGTATTTGAGCGATTACAAGAAGCCAAAAACTTAATTCCAGATGGCATAGGCACACCTCAAATGGGTCCTAATACATCTGGGTTAGGGCAAATATTTCAGTATGTTTTGAAAACATCACCGGATTCAGATATTGATTTAATGACCCTGCGCAGCCTGAATGACTGGTTAGTGAAACGGTTGTTGATGCCTATCGATGGCGTGACAGATGTGTTGTCATTTGGTGGGCAGGTCAAGCAGTATCAAGTACACGTATCAGGAGATAAACTGTTGTCTTATGGGCTTTCTTTACAGCAACTGATGACCGCTTTATCGGATAATAATCAAAATGCTGGCGGTTGGTACCTCCCAAAAGGGGCCGAGCAGGTTACGATAAGAGGGAGTGGGTGGTTTGATAGTGACACACAAGGGCTTGAACAAATTGCGGAAGTACCCGTTAAAGTCGTTGATGGTACGGTGGTTAAAATATCTGATGTCGGGACGGTAAAGCTTGGCGCGGAAATTCGCCAAGGTGCTGTTTCCATGTCATCAAAGAATAGAGATGGGTCAATTGAGCGCCATGGGGAAGTGATCAGCGGTATTGTTTTAAAACGGATAGGCGCCAATACATCAGAAACAATCAATAGTGTTAACGACCTGATCCCGAAAATAAACCAAGCCCTTCCAGCTGGTGTAACACTGATACCGGTATATAACCAAGCAGAATTGGTGAATGCAGCAGTATCAACCATAACACAAGCATTAATAAGTGCTTTTGTAATGATCGTGATTGTACTTTTCCTATTTATGCTCGACGTGACGGTCACTTTTTTAGTGTTATTGGCTATTCCTATTTCAATTGCAGTTGCTTTGATGTTGTTAAGTCTGTTTGGTATATCAGCCAATTTAATGTCATTGGGCGGGCTAGCGGTTGCAATTGGTATGTTAGTTGATGGGTCTGTGGTTATGGTTGAACGTTTGTTTCATCAAGCGCAATTAGGCAAAGTCGGGTTTATTGAAAATTTAAAAGCAGGTGCGCAACAAGTTACGAAACCTATTTTACTGGCAACGAGTATTATTATTGTGGTATTTCTGCCGTTGTTTAGTTTTGAGGGAGTAGAAGCAAAACTATTTGAGCCCATGGCCATGAGTATTATATTTGCGTTGATTTCAGCTTTGTTCGTTGCGTTATTATTATTGCCAGCATTGTCTTCATTTTTATTGAGGAACAAAGAGAAGCCCCGTAAAAACCATCTGTTATTGAAGTTGGCAGGTATTTACCAGTCTAGTTTAATATGGGCGTTTAATCATGTAGGCGTAATGTGTATATTTGTGGCGATAGCATCCGGTGCGGCATTGTATTCGTTTAAGCAATTAGGCAGTGAGTTTATTCCTACCTTGGAAGAGGGGACATTAAACTTGCGGGTAACGCTTGCGCCATCGGCTAGCCTTGAAACGTCTTTAGAATTAGCCCCAAAGATTGAGCAACAGTTATTAACGTTTCCAGAAATAACTTATGCACTTAGTCGAGTAGGGAGGCCTGAATTGGGGGGGGATCCTGAGCCAGTAAATAATATTGAAATATATATCGGCCTGAAACCAACATCACAGCGACAGGGCGGACGAACTCGCGTTGAACTTGAGAAAGCCATTTCAAAGAACTTAGCTCAGTTTCCAGGCGTTTTGTTTACATTTTCACAACCAATAGCGACAAGGGTTGATGAGCTCTTATCTGGCGTTAAGGCTCAGTTGTCAATCAAATTAAGTGGCCCTGAATTGACTGTATTAACGGAGCAAGCTGAAGTAATTTCACAAGCAATAGCAGCAGTAGAAGGCACGGTGGATGTGGCGGCAGAACAACTAGGAGGTGAGCTGCAATTAATGATAACGCCAAATCGTACGGCATTGTCGCGTTATGGTATGTCAGTAAAAGACGTCATGTCAGTGGTATCACAAGGGATCGGAGGAGCCCGAGCAGGTCAGGTAATTGTTGCCAACGAGCGTTATGACATTCAAGTACGTTTAAACGCTAATGAACGTAATAGCCTTACGGCGATCAGAAACATTCCTGTGTTATCTGAGACCGGTGCGTGGCTTACGTTATCACAAGTGGCCAATATTGGATATCAACAAGGTCCCGCTCAAATTCGAAGGGATGACGTGCAAAGGCGTATTGTTATTCAAGCGAATGTGTCAGGTCGAGACATGGGGGGGGTGGTCAGTGATATTCAACGAAAATTGAATGAGGTGCCTTTACCGTCGGGGTATAGTTTGAAGATTGGCGGGCAATTTGAAAGTCAGCAGCGTGCTAATTTACGTTTGTTGTTTGTGATCCCCATGGCACTAGTTGGCGTTATGGTGTTGTTATATTTGGCTTTTAATTCAATTAAGCAAACATTGATTGTAACTTGTGCAATTCCCTTATCTCTTATTGGTGGCGTGATTGCATTGTATAGTTCGGGGCTCTATTTATCGGTGGCCAGTGCTGTTGGGTTTATTACATTGTTTGGTGTTGCTGTATTGAATGGGGTCGTTTTGGTCGATAGCATTAATCAACAGCGGCATACTCATAGTTTGCAATCTGCGGTGCTGATAGGGGCTCAGTCTAGGCTAACCCCTGTTTTGATGACTGCGATTACCTCTGTATTAGGGTTGTTACCGATGCTATTGGTTTCAACCACTGGCGCTGAAATACAAAAGCCTTTAGCGACGGTCATCATTGGAGGGATTTTTTCGGCCACTATACTGACATTATACATTTTGCCCACATTGTATTTTAGATCTTATAAGTAACCGTTATTGCGCACAATGAATCTTTATTGTGCGCAATAACACCAATGGAAATATAAATAAAAATCATTTGCAATAACTTTTGTAAGGTGTATATTCGCTACACCTCATACCCATTGTGTAAGTTTAGCGAAGTCATGTATTGAATGTGTGATAGCTTTACAACGCGTGGCACTGTTATTGGAATGTAATCTATGTCATTAGCTGAACAACTTAAAAAACACCCTCAAAATTATGTAGATATGGCGTTAAGTCCATGGCAAAGCAACATTATGGCCGGAAATCATGCGTTTGAGCGCGGCGCATTTTTAGAAGCTCGAGATAAATATGTTGCAGCTTGGACTTTAGCAACCCACTTACTTGAGCAATTTTGTAAAGTACAAGTAGATAGAAATGTATGCGGTGCAATTGAGCACTGTTGCCCAGCCGTTGTGGTCGCTGCACATAATCTGGCTGATTGTTATTTGGCAATGGGAAGGCCTGCACAAGCATGCCATAAATTATGTGATGCGCATGAGTTGGTATCGCAGTTGAGGCAACATCCAGATGAAAATATTGCAAAAATAGCTTGTCACCATATAAATAAAACCCGACAAGAGTTACTGCACTTTGCCAGTCATCACCCCCATTTTCCAGAGTTGATTGTACAGGTTAATAGCAGTATTAACGTCCCAATCAATAGTTCAATTACCCTACATTAGTAAAATAAACGAGGAATAATCATGGCTTTTACTCTACCGGCATTGCCATACGCTTATGATGCATTAGAGCCACATATTGATGCAAAAACAATGGAAATCCACCATACTCTGCATCACCAAACTTATATTAATAAAGCAAATGCTGCGCTGGAAGGCACAGAGTTCGCAGATAAACCAACACAGTGGTTACTAAACAACATTTCGACACTACCTGAGTCATTGCAAAAGGCCGTCCAAGAGCACGTTGGCGGGCATAACAATCATAGTTTATTTTGGCAAGTAATGAGTCCTACAGGTGGTGTATTACAAGCGGGTGAATTAGCAAAGGCGATTGATCAAAAGTTTGGTAGTTTTGATACATTTAAAGAGCAATTTACGGCAGCAGCGGTGAGTAGGTTTGGGAGCGGCTGGGCATGGTTAGTGGTTGACGAAAATAAAGCGCTTCAAGTTACTAGCAGCTTAAACCAAGACAGTCCATTGATGGAGCAACACACACCAATATTAGGTTTGGATGTGTGGGAACATGCGTACTATCTAAAATATCAAAATCGTCGACCTGAATATATTGCGGCATTTTATAATGTAATTAATTGGATCGACGTTGAGCAACGGTACTTGGGTGCCTTGTAATAGATACACTATAAATAAACAATTGAGATAAATTGTTTGGTATTTAGTGCCATTTATGGCCACTCATAGCTTTCATATCAGTTAATATATAATCAATGATATAGATATGAGTGGTCACATGTATTCATCTGAAGTTTGTCAACAAGCAAGGAAAAGTCGAGATCATCGATTTGATGGGCTATTTTTTGTCGCGGTTAAAAGTACAGGTATTTACTGCCGGCCAATTTGTCCTGCACCGATGGCCCACGAAAAAAATGTCTCGTATTTTGAACATGCTTATAGTGCAGCAGCCGCAGGGTTTCGCCCCTGTATTCGTTGTCGACCAGATTCAGCACCAGGCAGTTATGCATGGCTTGGCGTAGAAACAACGGCGGTGAGAGCTAAAAAGCTCATAGATGAAGGCGCGCTGAGACATATGTCAGTTGAGGGGCTTTCGAATAGACTAGGTATTTCTCAACGTTATTTAAATAAGCTTTTTAAAAGGTACTATGGCACTAGCCCAAAACAATATGTGCTGTACAAGCAATGTGATTTAGCGAAACAGCTGCTTCAACAAACACAGTTACCAATTTCCCAAATAGCGTTTGCCAGTGGCTTCAACTCATTGCGCCGTTTTAATGACGCATTTTCAAAACTATTTTCACTCAATCCCAGCCAGTTTAGAAAGGAACGCGTTATTTCCGATACGCCAATTAAGTTATTCATGGCTTTTCGCCCCCCTTACAATTGGTTCGCATTGCATCAGTTTTTTAGTGCGCGATTGATTGAACCAATAGAATGGCTAGGTGAAAGAAAGTACGGAAGAACGTACTCTTTGGGTGAGTATATGGGGTCATTTACAGCACACTTTGATGAAGTGAACCATGGCTTTAATGTGGAAATTAAAATCAATGATATCCGTGGACTTCATTTAGTTGTGGCGAACATTCGTCGCGTCTTGGATTTAGACGCAGATCCAGAGTTTATTAATCAATATCTGGAGGCGAATATACCGAGTGGCTTAATATTAGAACAAGGGCTACGTCTACCAGGGATTTGGGATGTGTTCGAAGCTGGTATTCGTGCCATTCTAGGTCAGCAGGTGAGTGTGTCAGCAGCTCGCAATTTGCTATGTACATTAGTTGAACATAAAGGTTTATCAGGTCAATCTAATGAACAGTTATTTCCAACTGCAAATGCTTTACAAAACTGTGAATTTGAGTTTTTTAAAATGCCAGGAGCAAGAAAGAGTGCTTTACGTAGTTTAGCTCAGTATTGCGTTGAGCATAAAAATAACGATGATTTAGATACATGGTTAGATATCAAAGGAGTCGGACCATGGACTGTTGATTACGTAAAAATGAGAGGACAAAGTAACCCAGATATATATCTAGGGGGAGATTTAGGTGTTAAAAAAGCTTTTGCACAGTGCGGATCATTTGATACCCAAACATGTGCACCGTTTCGCAGTTATCTGACATTCCACCTTTGGCGCACATTGTAGTTGTTATAGCCGGAAGTGTTGTATTTTTGTGTTTCAGTTAGATGACTGTTTAGTGCAACAATTTCGGCAATTTCGATGAATTTGCGTATACTAGAAAGAGGCTAACATATTTATAGGTCTTACTTTGTTATTACGCTGGTTGGTTAGTTTAGCTTTTGTGGCAGTGTCTCCATTCTCTTATGGCGTGAACGTAACGTTTTGTTATGAAGATAAGGAGCTGTCACCCGCATACATGGGCAACGGACAAGCAGTTCCCAGACAAAATCCCGGTGCGGCAATTGAAATATTGCGCCGAGCTGATGCGCAAATCCCACAGGTCTCTTTTATTTATGTTCGTAAGCCTTGGCAACGGTGTTTGCATGAATTGAAAAAGAACAAAGTCAATGCCGTAATTGCTAGTTACCGGGCTGAAAGAGAAGCGTTTATGGTTTATCCATTTAACGCGGATGGTTCGGTGAATTCCACAGTGGCGATTAGCCGTTTTGGACGGTGCATCGTTGGAAAAGAGGCGCTTTACCAACATATTCAAGCGCGCAACAAAGCACTCTCTTTGGCAATACCAAGTGGTTATTCAGCGGCATCGAGTATAGATACTAAACGTTTTGCTATTGTTAATACTAGTTCTCAAACAGAAGCTTATGATTTGGTTATGAAAGATGTTGTTGATGGCTCGATTGGTTTGTGTTTAATTAATGGTGAAAAAGTGCGTGCCTACCCTTATTCACAAGAGTTGGTATCAGTTTACCCGCCTTTTGACATGAGCTATGGGTTTTTAACATTTTCAAAAGAGTTTTTTACACACAACAGCCATGAAATTAATTTGATTTGGTCTTTATTAGGTACTATGCCTGTCGCCGAGTTCTATATGGAGTATCTTGAAATGGATGATGACGGTATTGAGTAATATGGTTAACTCTAAGTGACGGTAAAGTCAACATAGCAAATTTGTATTTGGTTGGGTAGACTACGGCTAAATTTCTAGTGTAGAACGATTAAGAATGGCTCAACTTTATTTTTATTATTCAGCAATGAATGCGGGTAAATCTACCACTTTATTACAATCAGCATTTAACTATCGTGAAAGAGGGATGAATCCTTTTATTTTGACGGCGGCGATAGATAATCGCGCTCAAGTGGGTAAAGTCGCTTCTCGAATTGGACTACAAGCCGATGCGCATATTTATGCAAATGACACAGGTCTTAAACAATTAATCAAAAATCATCATAATGAAACTAAATTGGACTGTATTTTAGTTGATGAATGCCAATTTTTAACCAAAAAGCAAGTTGATGAATTAACTGACGTGGTTGACCAATTGGATATTCCCGTTTTATGTTACGGGTTAAGAACTGATTTTAGAAGCGAGTTGTTTGAAGGGTCACAATATTTGTTAGCTTGGGCCGATAAATTAATTGAACTGAAAACGATTTGTCATTGTGGACGCAAAGCGAACAGGGTGCTGCGTACTGATGAGCATGGCAAAGCGATTGCAGATGGGGCGCAAGTTGAAATTGGTGGAAATGACCGCTATGTTTCAGTTTGTAGACATCACTATAAAGCGGAGTTAAATCAAGTTTAAAACTTGAAAAATCACCTTATAGCGCCCAAGCTTAGTGTTAAAACTCCTTGGGCAGTTATGACAGATAGAAATAAACCTCTTGCGTTGTTTTCCAGTGAGCCTGAGCAGGCAAAGCCACAAGCAAGCCAACCCCAAATGAGCAACCATGATCCTTGGTATGTTTTAATTGTGGATGATGATGAGTCCGTTCATCAGCTCTCTAAGTTAGTATTAAGAAGCTATAAATTTGAGCAGCGCTCCCTTCAATTGGTGCATGCTTATAGTAAAATCGAAGCACTTACTATTTTAAAAGATTCACCAGATATTGCGCTGGTTTTGTTAGATGTCATTATGGAAAGTGATGAAGCAGGGCTTGAATGTGCGCAAGAAATTAGGCAAGTGTTACATAACGAGACTGTCAGGATTGTACTTAGGACTGGGCAACCAGGTTCTATTCCTGAACATGAATTGATGCTGAAATATGATATCAATGATTATAAAACGAAGACTGAGTTAACAAAAGAACGACTTTATACTGTTATTACCGCGTCTTTAAGATCATATGAACACCTAATTAAACTCGCGAATATGGCCAAGAGGCTATCGTCGTTTAATGAAGAACTAGAGCAATGTGTAGCCGAGCGCACTTATGAACTTGAGCAACGAAACATAGCGCTTGAATTGGCAAAACAAAAAATAGATGCGCAACAACAAGTGTTAGTGCAACAAGAAAAACTGGCATCCGTCGGGCAACTCGCTGCCGGCATTGCCCATGAAATTAACAATCCTTTGAGTGCCATTAGTAGTAATAACGAATTTATCTCTGAACATTTTACTAAGTTAAATGATGCTTGGGCGCGATTATGTATGGCGACGAGTGAGCATAATGAATTGGCAGAACTTGTTAAGGAAATAGAAGGGCAATTTGATTTACCTTGGATTCAAACTGAAAGTAAGGATTTGGTTAATGAAACAAAGCAAGGTTTAACGCGTATTGCACATATAGTTAGAGATTTGAGTGTTTTTACCAATTCAAGCCAACAAGTGAGCTCAGGTAATTGTATCCAAGATATTCTTGATACTGTCATTATTAACTTAAATTTAGAACCTTCATCCTCTTTTGAGTTGATGGTAGAGTGCAAAGATTCGTTTAGTGCCGCTGCTGATTTATTAGGCCAAGCCATTGGCTGTATATTGATAAATGCTTTGGAAGCACAGTGTGATATGAATCATACCGTTCATGTTAAAGCGATACGCCGAGATGCCTTTTTAGAGATAACAGTGATAGATTCAGGATGCGGTATTAGTACTGAGCATATTCACCAAATATTCGACCCGTTTTATACATCAAAGCCAATTGGTTCAGCGACTGGTTTGGGGTTAACTATCGCAAATTCAATAGTTAAAAGTCACAATGGCACAATTCATGTTGAAAGTGAAGTTGGCTTTGGTAGTACGTTTATTGTCACATTACCGTTTTGGTAAATGCAGCTCAGCGCTCGCTTATCTCGCTATATTTTTTCAAAAAGTGTCGTCTTTTTTTATACGCCTCCGTCTTAAAGATGTAAAGACACTGAAATTACTTTAGAGGTAAAGCATGATTAAATTAGTGAGTTTTAAAATATGTCCTTTTGTTCAAAGAGTCACTGCGGCGTTAGAGGCCAAAAATGTTCCTTATGAGATCCAATATATAAACCTTCAAGATAAGCCAGACTGGTTTTTGAATATTTCGCCTAATGGACAAGTTCCGGTCATGATAAGTGAAAATGGAATCACGATATTTGAATCGGATGCTATCGTTGAATATATTGAAGATGAATATGGCCCATTGGAAACGAACGTAAGTAACGAGCAACGCGCTCTGGATAGGGCATGGAGTTATTTAGGTACTAAAAACTACTTAGCACAATGTGGCACCATGAGCAGTAAAAATGAAGAAACCTTCACAATGCGTGCTGGCAAGTTAAATGAAATATTTAATAAAATAGAAGCTCAGTTGTCAGGTAAAACACAATTTTTTAAATCAGACAGTCTAAGTAATGTAGATATCGCATGGTTACCGCTTTTACACCGAGCCGCCATTGTTAAAAAATATACAGGTCATGACTTTTTATGTGATTTACCAAAAGCTCAGGCATGGCAAAGTGCAGTGCTGGCGACCACGATTATGGATAATACGGTCTCAGACGACTTTGAATTACAATTTAAAGACTTTTATCTGACAAATACTTATTTAGCAAACAACAGTCACGTAAATCAACCGAGTAGCAGCAATTTAAGTGCTTGTTGTTAATTGTTATAAGAGGAGTGCCGTGCGGCACTTCTGCTCACCGATATTTTACGTGATTGGAGCACAAGGAATACTTTATGAACTTAGAAGCTATTTGGGCTGATTATCAAAGTAGCGTTAAGGCGTTTTTGTACAAGCATATTTCAAACCCGAGTGATGTCGAAGACTTATTACAAGACATTCTGATCAAGACTTATCAAAACCTAGATACAGTGAAAGATACGAAAAAAGTTAAATCCTGGGTATTCCAAATCGCGAATCATGCAATTATAGACTTTTACCGTAAACGAGCGACTATCTCTAAAATAAATGGACAGGTGCTTTGGTATGAGTTAGCTGAGGAAGATATCTATAGTCAACTTTCTCACTGTGTCACTGCATTTATTAACGGGTTACCTGACAGTGAAGCAAAGCTACTTACCGCAATTGATATTGATGGCATTTCACAGAAGGATTATGCAGCCTTAAACGGGATGAAATACTCAACATTAAAGTCACGGGTAAAAAAAAGTCGGCAAAATCTGAGCGAATTATTTAATCAGTGTTGTGAATTATCGATAAATTCAAAAGGGGAATTAATCGATTTTGATAAGAGAGATAAAAAATGCTCATCCTGTTAAGCGCATTTTGTGAATCGCACTATTCGTTTACTTTATGCTAATTGTTTACGCCTCGAGACGCATAGGTAAGGCCACTTATCTATCACGGCTAACTCTCATCAGCACAGCATTCGTCTTGTAAAAATGCGATAACAGACAGTAATTTTTCATACTCAACAACACAGTAAAGTGTTCTACCCTCACGTCTTTGTTTAATTAACCCAGCAGAAGCTAAACTTGAAATATGGTGTGACAATGTAGAGCCAGGAATTTGTAACTCTTCTTGAACAACTCCAACAGCAATACCTTGTTCACCCGCTTTTACTAGCCGCTTAAAAATAGTTAACCGTGTTGGGTGGCCAAGCTCCTTAAGTGCTTTAGCAATCGTTTCTATTTCCAAAATAACACCTCAAAAATTCTTTATATTTCGATATTACTAGAAATGTGTTGACAATGATACTGTTTCCTATATATTTCGATATAACTAGAATTGTGGAATTATTTTTAATCATGAATATCACAGAAAATATGGTGTTTGAAGCACTGCACATGTTCGTTTTTCTGGCTATTGAGTTAACCGTACTATTTTTACTGATTAGCTATCTTGTTGGGGTACTTCAAGCGTATATCCCGCCAGATAAAATACGGGACATATTAAGTAGTAAAAATGGTAAGGGGTACATTATTGCAGGGTTTCTTGGCGCTATTACGCCTTTTTGTTCATGCTCAACTATCCCATTTTTAAAAGGGTTGTTAAGAGCTAAAGCAGGCTTTGGCACTATGATGGTATTTCTATTTGCCAGCCCCTTACTTAATCCAATTATTATCGGGTTATTTGCAGTAACATTTGGATGGAAAGTCACTGTTTTTTATTTTGTCATGGCTATGGGCGTGTCTGTGGTCGCAGGGTTTTTGTTAGAAAAGCTAGGCTTTGAGAAGTATATCCGTCCTGAAGCTTACGTCGAGCCTAAGATTAGTTGTTGTTCTGCGAGTGGTCGTAAGGAAAGTAAACCAGTAAACAAGTGGTTTGAAATATGGATTGTGACATGGGCTGATTTCAAAAAAGTACTGCCTTTTTTAGTAGGAGGCATTGCGGTTGGTTCATTGATCTATGGCTTTATGCCTACTGAATTTGTAGCAAGAGTCGCCAGTGATGACAACCCATTGGCAATACCGTTTGCTGCGATAATTGGGATCCCATTGTATATACGTGCTGAAGCAGTGATCCCATTAAGCGCAGCATTAGCAGCCAAAGGTATGGGATTAGGGGCGGTCATGGCGTTGGTGATAGGTAGTGCTGGAGCAAGCCTTACTGAAGTCGTGTTATTAAAATCTATTTTTAAAAATCAGATGATAGTTGCATTTTTAGTCGTGATTTTGTCAATGGCTGTGAGTGCAGGCTACTTATACTCATATCTTTTTTAATCGTGATATCTACAACAGGTTTAGAATATTCAAAATAGTCATATCAGTGAATTGAAGCTGGTATGCATAAAGTAGAGACAATAGGCGTTTGTTGCATGTGACGTATACAGCGAAACTGAAAGTTGTTTTACGTCTTTATCATAATAGCGACGTCTTATTGTTGTTAATTATAAGTGTAAAGAGAGGATATATGTTTCAAACTACCCCAAAACATACCAATACTCGTCATAAATTCATAAAGAGCGATAGCAAGATGCTACAGCAAATTTATGGTACAGATGATGTTACACCTTATTGGATAGCTGATATGGATTTCCCTATAGCTTCTCCAATAACGAATGTAATGCAGCAATTAGTTAACCGTGAGCTGTATTCTTATGAATTCGATTCTCAAACTGTTTTTGAGGCTATTTCAACATGGAATAAAGAACGGCATAATCTTGATTTGAAGCCAGAGCATTTTGTACAAGTTCCAGGAGTACTAAGTGCCATTGCAATGTTGATACGTGATTTCACTCATGAAGGGGATGGTATTTTAATCCAAACACCCGTATACCACCAATTTCGTAGATTGATTGAATCAGCAGGGCGGCAGGTAATAAATAACCCTTTAAAAATTGAGGGTGACCAGTATGTTATTGATTTCGAAGATTACGAAGAACAGCTGAAAAGTGGAAATATAGCAATGATACTGTTGTGTAATCCACATAATCCAGTTGGTAGGGTATGGACTAAATCGGAATTACAGAAGCTTGTTTCGATTGCAAAAAAGTATAATACAACAATAATTAGTGACGAGGTGCATGGTGATATTATTTTTGACGGCGCGAGATTCACAAGTATTGCATCGTTAGATTATAACAATAGCTTAACAATTATCGGTTCACCTGCAAAAAACTTTGGATTAAATAGTATCTCAAATGGTTACATTTACAGTGATAATCAGATGCTACGAGAAAAAATTAGAGCAACGTCGAGTTCTATGTCGCTAGACCATGCAAATGCAGTAACTATGTATGCCACGATTGCAGCATATCAACATGGTCAAGAGTGGTTTGATGGATTTTTGAATTATACACAAACAACCCGTAACTGGATTGTTGATTTTATGGCCAAGCAGCTTCCCCAAGTTAAAACATTTTCACCACAAGGTACAAATCAAATTTGGTTTGATTTTTCTGGGTTGGGTTTGAAACCAAAACAATTAAAGGCGTTGTTAACTCTAGAAGCTAAAATAGCGTTAACACCAGGCACATGGTTTGGTGAGGAGGATGAAAATTTTTATCGTATGAACTTTGCATCTCCGTTAGAAAAGGTACAAGCTTCGCTTCAATTACTTAAATCTAAAGTGGGTTGAAGAATAGGTGATATTGAAGAGGGGGTTGCTAATTTTTGCATTTGCCTGAAATGAATCTCGAAATGTTGTCGGCTAAGTGGGCCATTGTTGGGCGGTAGGTATGTAGCTCATTTATTCTTTTAATTATATAGTGATATAATAATGTACATCACAACCTCAGTTTGTGATGTACCCATATGTTATTGGCAGAGCAATGTTTTACGTTGCTCTCGATTCATAAATGTCCAAGCTATAAATCGACTTTGTTTTTGTCCTTGAGCCATTTTTATCACTTTAACCTCAACAGGTTGCAATTTATTTAGTACTTTTTTGAGTGGCTGTAAATTGTCTTTGTTAGAGACTAATGACGTAAACCACACGCATTGCTGTGAAAAAAGCCTACTTTCATTGATCATTGTTTTAATAAATCGCAGTTCACCACCCGTACACCATAGCTCAGGTGCGTGCCCGCCAAAATTAAGTGTTTTTGGAGGGGTCTTTCCTAAGTTTTTCCATTTACGCTGAGTGCCTGCGCTTGCTGCTTGTTCGCTGCTATGGAACGGGGGATTACACATGGAGAAATGCAGCGTTTGATTTGGCATAATGACATTTTTGAAAATAAACTCTGCGTTAGGTTGATGAATGACTTTAATAGGTAATTTGTTTGCTGTACAAATTGTTTGAGCACTTTTCACTGCTTTTAAATTAATATCAGAGCCAATAAATTGCCACTTGTATTGCGCATTTCCAATGAGCGGGTAAATCACATTTGCTCCGGTGCCAATATCAAGCCCATATATTTGACAAAGGTTGTCTTGTTTGCAGGTCATGTCACACTCTAACAGGTCAGCAATACCGTGAATGTAATCGGCTCTTCCTGGTACTGGTGGACATAAAAATTCGTCTGCTATATCCCAATACTTAACGCCGTAATGGTGTTGTAGCAGTGCTTTGTTTAGGGTCTTCACTGCAGTTTTATTCGCAAAATCAATGCTGGTTTCCCCTCGGGGTGTCATTATGGTGAACTGGGATAACGCAGGCAGTGTGGTGATCAAAGCTTTAAAGTCATAGCCCTGTTTATGTTGGTTTCTTGAATGCATATAAATTCTAGCTGTGTTTGATTTTTACATTATAGCGAAGTCATAGACATCTCGACTAGCACTGAATTTTCTTTATGTGTCGTTATGCAATTGATGGAAGTGAATTCAACTGGTACGATGAGAAGGGTTGATAATAATAATGATGAAATGATGATAAAACAAACCTCTTTATACTGCGAGTTAACAAACCAACAAACACTGCATTTAAGACATATTTATAAAGAAGGCGTAAACGGGCCTTGCATTTTTTTTATGCATGGTGCAGTTGAGAACGGCAAAATCTTTTATTCAGAAAAGAATAAGGGGTTGGCTCCTTACTTAGCAGAGCAAGGGTTTCATTGCTATGTTGCTGACTTAAGAGGGCGAGGTAAAAGCCTGCCTGCAATCTCTAAGACATCGATGTATGGTCAGACAGAAGCGATCTTAGAAGATTTCCCAGCAATGCTTGCGTTTATTGAAAGTCATCATGGCAGTTTTCCTAAATACTGGGTTGCACATTCATGGGGCGGCGTATTAATGAATAGTTATTTTGCACGCTTTCCTGAGGTAATAAACAAGGTCGCATCATGTGTTTATTTTGGGTCAAAGCGGAGTTTATATAACCATCATATTAGTAAATATTTCCAGGCCAATTTATTGTGGTTTGGCCTCGCGCATTTATACACAAAAAAGTACGGCTTTTTACCAGCGAAAAAGTTGAAGTGGGGCAGTGACAATGAAACGCGTAAATCGCATCGACAAAGTGCTCTATGGGCAAAACGAGCCCCATGGGTTGATAGTGATGATGGATTTGATTACGCAAAAGTACTCAAAAATAAAGCGCTTCCACCGGTACTGCATGTAGCTGGTGTTAATGACAAAGCCCTAGCTCAACCTGTTGATATTGAAAAATTTATTGATGAGTCGGGTTGCGGTATTCAAAAAATGACGATATACGGGCGAAAATATGGGTATAGCTTTGATTATGGTCATATTGATATGCTTACACATACGCTCGCCCATCAAGATCAGTTTAAAGACCTCATATCATGGTTTACTCAGTATTCTGAGCCGGAAGTAATTGTGACATAAGTTTTTCATAATGACGCCAGTTTGACCTTGGGGCTTGGTTTATAGGTTGGCGAACTTGAGATTTACTCAAAGTGTGCACTTTATGTCGAGCTTTATGAAACTCTAAACACTGAGGTTGAAAATCTTGATACATAAAATTCAAAACTTTCCGTATTTGCATAGTTGGATCGTCTAATAGATCTTCGTAACTTAAGCTATAGATGCTTCGAGGCACCATGGCTTTAAAATGATGCATGGTGTCGTCGTGGTATTGGGCATACAATTGGAATTCACTGAGAGAACAAAAATAGGGCTCGTTCTCAGCAAAGTGATTGCTAAATACTGACCAAGCAGTGGCATTGAAGCTACGAGTTAGGTGAATGATACGGGCCTCAGGAAACAATTTATAGATTAGCCCAATATTCTGAAAATTCGCAGGGAGCTTGTTTATTACAGTTTGTTCACCGACACGATGCTTTTTGACTTCATCAATATAGAGTGCGCGGCAGTGGTCCAACACTGAAGTAGTCAAATTTTGTAAACATTCAGGAAAAGCTGATTCTGAGCGATGCATTAAAAAAGGAACTAGTTTATCACTAATAACTGTACTCTCTCCCATGCTCCCGATATTGCTATGTTGAATAAGCATCTGCTCTAATAGCGTTGAACCAGTTCTTGGTAGTCCTAGAATAAAGGTGGGTACAAATGTGGTTTTGACTTTGTCATTAGGGGATTCAAAAAAGTCACTGTTACAATGAGCTTTGATACTGTCAAAAAAGGGTTGCATATATTCGGTGCGAAAATCACAGTATTCTAATTGCGTACTATTTGCCAGCTTAAAGTAATCAAACGCTTGGTTGAAATCATCTAGCCTGTGACAACATTTAGCTAGCGCATAATAGACCACCACTTTTAAGCGGTTGTTATCATATTCATTCAGCAATTCGTGTAAAGGCGTTAAATAGCCATCAAGATTTGCTTTGGGCGCTATCTGCACGAGTTCATAGAGCATAAAAGCGGTGACTGCGCCTTTTGGGCAGGTGATACCTTTTTCAAATGTACGTCTAGCGTTGTCGATGAAACCATGATCCAAATAAAATTGACCAAGCTGATAATGTGCTTGTGAATTATGCTGTGCGACGGTTAGTGTATATTCAAGCACTGTTTTGGCATCAACAGGTGAACCTGCTTCAATAAATGCGTCAGCAAGGGCAAACAATGGATCGAGCATTTTAGGGAGGTATTCACAAGCTCGTTTTAAATAATAAATCGCGCTATCGTATTCTTCCAAGCGCATACAAATCCGGCCCAACCCAAACAAAGCAGGCCCATTCTTTTGGTTCTCTTTCAAGACCGCCTTAAACATAAATTCGGCTTCTCGAAGTTGGTTATCGGCCAATAACTCGTTGGCTCTTTTAAGTAGTAGCATGTATTTTTTATAAACGGATATTCAATAGTTAGATAATAAAAATAAAAAGGCGAAATAGCTATTGCCATTTCGCCTTTGCTGCTGGGTTACAGTAAATTAGAACGTATATGTTGCTTTAACGTAATAGAAGCCACCATTAATCCCGTACGGAGAGGTTTCATAATACTTTCCACCCCAGTTATTATTTGGAATGCCTGTTGCACCCACAAAATCTAACTTTTCAGGTTCTTGGTCAAATAGGTTGTTTGCGCCGACACTGATACTCACTGATTCA
This sequence comes from Pseudoalteromonas sp. MMG005, assembly GCF_018101015.1. Lineage (NCBI taxonomy): Bacteria > Pseudomonadati > Pseudomonadota > Gammaproteobacteria > Alteromonadales > Pseudoalteromonadaceae > Pseudoalteromonas > Pseudoalteromonas sp. MMG005. The sequence goes on from NZ_JAGJEK010000022.1 coordinate 28,582, forward strand.
GTTGCAAAATAGGTGACTTCAGCATCGATAGTTACAGAAGCATCAGCAATTTTTGCAGTTTGGTCGAAATCAACGTGTACGCCTTGATACTCACCAAAGTAGTTAGCACGTACGAATGAAGACACGGTTTCCCACTGCGAAGACCACGTAAATGATGAGCGGTGTTTAGGTAAGTCTTCTTCTAAGCGTTTTACTTTGAAGTCACCGGTAATTGCAGAAAACTTATCTACCGTAGTCTCATTCCAGTTGTAAGCAAATGCAAATGTTGAGTAACCATCTAATAAATCCATAGAGTAGTTTGCAACAACGTCTACACCCTGCGTCGTGGTATCAAAGTCATTGGTGAAAAAGCTTACTTGGGCTAATCCATCAACATTTGGTACGCCAGCCGCTTTAAGTGCTGTTTTGTCTGCCTGTGTCAGCTCAATCTTTTCTGATTGACTAATACGGTCAGTTACTTCGATGTTGTAGTAATCTACTGTTAAGAATAAATCACCAGATTGGTAAACGGCACCAAACGTATAGCTTTGCGATTCTTCTGGTTGTAGTTCACTACCGCCAAGTTGCACTGCGATAGGGTTTGTAGGTGGCAATAAAGCCGAATCAACTAAAACACCACTGCTTAAGTTGGTTTGTACGTTACTTACATTTGCTTGGCCAACTGTGGGTGCTCTAAAACCAGTACTGATTGAACCTCGCAGAGATAAGTCGTCGGTTGCTTGATATTGTGCAGTTACTTTGTAGTTTGTTGTAGAGCCAAATGAATCGTAATCTTCATAGCGCAGTGCCCAACCCATTAAAAACTCGTCAGTAAAAGGTGTTTCAATATCGATATACGCGCCGTAGTTACGACGGGTAAACACACCTGCTGCTGAAGGCTGGAACCCAGGGAAGCCATTAGACCCAATACCAAAACCTTGTTGTGTTAATGGGCCTGGTAAGAATGAGGCTTCATCACCTGAAACGACTTCGAACGACTCTTCATGCCACTCAAGACCAGCTGCAACGTTGACTTCATAGGCTAAATCGAAATCGTAGCCTTTTGAAATATCTGCATTAAAATTCTTTTCTAGTTGAATATATTTACCTGGGCTGAAATCTTGTGGGCTATCTGGGCCTAAAGATGCATTCACTGTGTTAGTAATAAAATACCGTGATTCATTGCGTCCCACAGAGCCGCTTAAGTCGAAATATGCACCTTCAAAGTAACCCTCATCAATTTCACCTTTTGTACCAACAGTGAAAGAGGTATCTGTTATGTTACCACCAAAAAACGGCGTGAAACCAGCCGGTAATACTTGGTTAAATGCAAAACAATTGGCAGCAGTCAGTGAATCTAACGCAGCTTGATCAGGTAAACCATTGCTGCCAATTTCGACAACCGGGCAGTTTAATTGTTGATCATAGCCATCAAGTGAGCCAACGAGTATGGTAGGCATTGCGGCATCCCATAACTTTTGTTGTTCAACATCATTAGGATCGCGGCGTGACGGTGTGCCATTTACATTCCGTATCACACCTCCGTATACACCTGGACGAGTTGTTGGGTTACGATAGTAAAATCCACCACGTACATCTCGTTCAGAGTAGTTACCAAACATATAAAATTGGTCATTATTTGATATGTCTAAACCGACGTTAGCAAATAAGGAGATATCATCATTAATTTCAGGTGCACCCCAAACTTGGGCTGGGTCTCGAACACCCTCTAAGCCTGCCGAAGCAAATGCTGCCGCATCAGGACGTTGGACGCTGCGACTCGTTGGATCAGCTTCTTTGTATTGGAAGCTTAAGTTCGCGAAACCGTCATCAGAAAAGGGTAAACCAACGTTACCTTCGTACGTTGTTGCGTCACCGTCTCCTTCGAAGTATTGACCTTTTTTAACTGAGAAACTGCCGCCTTCAGATGCATCTTTTAAAACAAAGTTAATTACACCTGCAATTGCATCAGAACCATATTGTGCAGCTGCACCGTCACGCAGAACCTCAACTTGTTTCAGTGCAATACTGGGTATCGTTGAAATATCTGGTCCTTGGGCTCCATCATTGATGCCACCGCCCAAAAATGCAATAACAGATGAACGGTGACGACGTTTACCATTCAATAAAATGAGCGTGCTATCGGCTGGTAAGCCACGCAAGTTCGCCGGACGTACTAAAGAAGCGGCATCACTAATTGGATTTTGGTGAACATTTAGCGATGGCACGGAGCCTTTTAGTAACTCAAGCATATCATCGCCACCACCTTTCGATAGTTCCTCGCCACCGATGATGTCGATTGGAACTGGTGAGTCACCAACCGAACGAGGCGCAGCCCGAGAGCCAACGACGGCAATTTTTTCTATTTTCTTGTCGGTTGCTTCATCCCCCTCCGCAGCGATAGCCGACGTTGACATAATGCCCATTGTGGCAGTTGAAGCGAGCGCGTACGTTAAAGCACGGCTTACCTTATTTAATTGTAATTTCATCCTGTTTCCCCAGTTGTTCTATTGTTGTCATAAGTTAAATAGAGCTCGGTATTATTATTTGAGCTTCTGAATATATACATATCATTAACTTAGGATGCAAATTAAATTTGCATCTTTTCAAACTTAGCAGTGTTTTTAATAAAGGCAAATATTTTGATAAGTTTATGTAATTAAATGAGGTTTTTGGTTGTTTTTTGAACTTTTCATCGAGGGGAATCAGTATTTTTCTAAAGGTTTAGTTAGATTTCTCCAATATTTCACTCTTTTGAACGCTTATTATCCATGCTTTTCGAGCGACACGGTACTCATCCCATACACAAGGACAGCAACTGCCGCCCCCACAGCAATCATCAGAACGTGGCTTGGTTGGTTCTGGAAGGGGAGTATCAGTATTTTGATTATTAAGCTCAGACATAATGCGTGCAGTAATTAAGACTAAAATCACATAGTAACATAGGTCTTTCTTTTGCTACACTGTCTTCATTATACATACGTGTTTATAAGTGATAATGCGCCTAATTAGAGTAGTTCATAAGGCTCCGTTGAGAGTTGCAAAAATAACAAAGCGAAAACAACAAGTGCGTTTGAGGCGTACAATGTTGGCTCTTAAAGGTGCTTTAGCTCAAGAAAAGCAAGAGACAAAAGAGATGCTCACAATCTATAAACGCTATACGATGGGGGAAGGAAATAAATCAGACTTAAAGGTGGCGAATAAGCAGCTCGTCGATATTTTGAAAGGGCTTGGTCTTGGTGTGTTTGCTGTTTTACCGTTTGCGCCTATTACGATTCCATTGATCGTAAAATTAGGACAATGGGTTGGTGTTGATGTATTACCGAGTTCTTTTTCCGTCAATAACAAGTCAAATCATAACCGTAAATAAGTGATCTCGAACGCGTAACTTGGTATTCTAAATTTAGAATTTACCAGATAGAGAGTATTATGCGCGGATTACTTGTCCACTCTGATCAAGGAACACCCTTACACTTTGTTGAGAAAGCCCAATTAGACAATTGGCTAAACAACCAAACTCAATATGTTGCGAATGTAGTTAATGCATGTCGCAGTCAATCATCACCAGTATTTACCATTACAGATGCGAATAGCAGCGAATTGCAGTTGGTCCTGTGTGTAGTGGATGAACTGGAAAGCATGTGGTTAGCTGGAGATCTTGCTAAGCAATTACCGAAAGGTCAGTATCAAATTCAAGGAGCACATGAGTTTGTAGAGCAACAGGCGCTTAGCTTTATTCTCGGTGCTTATCAGTTCTCAGCTTATAAATCGTTACCTAAAATAGAGGCGTGCTTAGCAGTCAGCGATGCGGCAATATTTAAGAAAGTATATCAACAAGCTGAGTCAATTTACTTAGTTCGAGATTTAGTGAATACACCAGCGGCAGATATGATGCCTCAGCATCTTGCTGAGACAATGATTGAGCTAGCAGAGCGCTTTGATGGGCAGTTTAACGAACTGATTGGTGATGAGTTACTCGAACATAATTATCCGACAGTGCATATGGTTGGACGTGCAAGTGATAACAAACCACGGTTGCTAGATTTGGTTTGGGGGAATGAGTCGCATGCAAAACTCACCCTAGTGGGCAAAGGCGTTTGTTTTGACTCGGGTGGCTTGGACTTAAAACCAGCTGCTGGTATGCGCAATATGAAAAAAGATATGGGCGGAGCTGCTCATGTTATCGGTTTAGCACAAATGATTATGGCTGCTAATTTACCGGTACGCCTAAGAGTGTTAGTACCTGCGGTTGAAAACGCGGTGTCACGCAATGCATTTAGACCAGGCGATGTTATTAAAACGCGTAAAGGTATTACTGTAGAAATTGATAACACAGATGCTGAAGGGCGTTTGATCTTGTGTGATGCACTCGCAGAAGCGCAAAATGACAAACCTGACTTGTTAATGGATTTTGCGACACTGACGGGCGCGTGCAGAGTTGCGTTAGGTACAGAGTTACCAGGCTTTTTTAGTACAGATCACACTGTAGCAAGTGGGCTTGTTGAACAGGGATTACTTAATCAAGATCCCGTTTGGCAGCTGCCTTTGTTTGATCAATACAAAGGATTATTTAAAAGTGAAATAGCTGATATTTCTAACTGTGGTTCAACCCCATTTGGTGGCGCTATCACGGCTGCACTGTACTTAAAAGAGTTTGTTGAACCTGCACAAACACCTTGGGTACATTTTGATGTGATGGCTTGGAATGTTCGTTCATTACCGGGTCGTCCAGCAGGTGGGGAAGGGTTAGGCTTACGTGCAACCTTTTCTTATTTAGAAAAACGTTATTCGGCATAATATTGCAAGAGTGTGGTGATCCACACATCGCACTCTTGCGCTTCTATATCTTGTGCTCAAGGTATAATTCAAAGCGGTAAACATAGTCTTGTTGTCTATGTTTTCGGATCCAAATAAATAGTCGCGTTAACCAGCTCTGCTAGGTCAGCCTAACTTAAGTCTGTACATTACCATCAAGTATACATGATTCGAAGAGAATAGGGACACCAAAGGCTAAAGGGACCATTTGCTTTGTAGAGCGAACAGTTTAAATAAAAATTCCAAGACTATTGTAAGCAGAGCCTTTACCAATAATGAGTAAATATTGGTAAAGGGTATACCTAACTTTCAGTTATTTCGCTGGAATATTTTCTAATATCGCTTTCATTTGCTGCCAATATAGGCCAACGGTATCAATTTTCACCTTTTCGTCAGGTGAATGGGGGAACTTGATAGTTGGACCAAAAGATATCATATCCATTTCGGGATAAGGCTTTTTGAATAATCCACACTCAAGGCCGGCATGGATCACCATGATATGTGGTTTTCTTCCGTAAATACCTTCATACACATCGCGGAAAATATGCAGTATTTTCGAGTCAGGCTCAGGTTTCCAACCCGGATATGCGCCTGAAAATACGATGTTGGCGCCAGCTAACTCTGCCAATGAATTTAGGTGCCCTTCAACGTCAGAGCGACCTGAGTCGATTAAAGAGCGAATTAAGCACAGCACTTCGAATTCGTCGGTACGTGTATTGATCACACCCATGTTAAGTGATGTCTCAACGACACCAGCAATATCGTCACTCATTCTGATCACGCCATTAGGACATGCATTCATCAGCGCTAAAACTCGCTGCTTAGTTTCGTCGCTCATTGGTAATTCAGTGGAGGATGAAGGTGTGCAGTCGAACGTTAAAGTTGTTTCGATAGAGGCAAGTTCTTGCGAGATAAGTTGAAGGTATTCATCGACGGAAGTTTCAAAAGCAGTAAGTTGAGAGGTCGCGATCGATATTTCAGCATAAGCTTCTCGTGGAATTGCATTTCTTAATGAACCACCTTTAAAGCTAATGAGCTGAAATGGGGTGCTCTGAACATGGTTCTTTAAAAAACGTGAAAGCAACTTATTAGCATTGGCACGACCAGTATGAATATCGACACCTGAATGGCCTCCTTTGAGTCCTTTTAAAGTGAGTGTAACAATGGTTTGGTGTTCACTAGCCTGTACTCTGTCAATTGGTAAGGTGATCGTAGCATCTACGCCACCGGCACAGCCCATGTAGATTTCACCTTCTTGTTCTGAATCGGTATTTAATAATATTTCGCCTTCTAGATAGCCAGCTTCTAAGCCAAAGGCACCCGTCATACCTGCTTCTTCGTCGATCGTCAGCAGCACTTCAAGAGGGCCATGATTTATGTCATTTGCAGCAAGTACAGCTAGGCAAGATGCCATTCCCATACCATTGTCTGCGCCTAGGGTTGTGCCAGTTGCAGTAACCCATTCTCCATCAACATATGGACGGATCGGGTCTGTTGTGAAGTCATGATCAACATCGTCGTTCTTTTGTGGAACCATATCAATATGTGCTTGTAAAACAACTGGTGTGATATTTTCCATGCCAGATGTAGCTGCTTTTCTGATGAAAACATTACCAGTAGGGTCTCTTCGAACGTCCAGACCTTGCTCATTTGCCCAATTAATAATGAATTGTGCAAGCGCTTCTTCATATTTTGATGGATGTGGAATAGCGCAAATTTGATCGAAGAACTGCCAAATGGCCTTTGGTTCAAGTTGAGCGATTTCAGTGTGTTGGGTGAACAAGGTTGTCCCCTTAAGTGAGTAAAGTTTTTATTATTTTACCACTGGATTAGGGGACAAAGGAATAACTTTATTGACATGCCTTTACAGCATGCTCTATCAGCTGTAGGCCCGTTTTATCGGTATCAGGCAGTTTGGCGTCACTTATATTAATAGGGGTTGTGCGCTCACCCCACTTAATGTAGCTTGCCGCCCATGTTAAGCCTGCGCCAAATGCTGCAGACATAATATTGCTATGTGGCTTTATCAACCCCTGTTCTACAGCTTCACATAATGCAATGGCAATCGTCGCAGCTGAGGTATTACCGTATTTATCGATGTTAACCATGACTTTGTCATCGTTTATATCAAGGCGTTGTTGCATTGCCTGGATAATTCGTAAGTTTGCTTGATGCGGAACCAGAACATCTATATCAGATAAGGTTAATTGAGCTTGATTTAGCACGTCATCACATGCTTCACTCATGCCTTTTACAGCGCGTTTAAAGATTTCACGACCTTCAAAAAGTAATTCAGAAGGGCCTGTTGGATTATATTTATTCATATCGGTACCATAATTCTCGATGTGAAGAATATTGCGATCAGTGCTATCGCATCCGGTTTTAGACCCTAACAGACCGCTAGGTGTTTCGCTTGCTTCAAGCACAACAGCGCCTGCACCATCGCCAAAAAGGACCGCACTATCACGTTTTGCCCAATTGACATACCAAGTCATGCGCTCTGCTGCAACAACGACCGCGCGTTTAATCATACCAGCTTGAATTTGCGCCGTCGCATTTTGTATGGCATACAAAAATCCAGAGCATGCGGCATTGGTATCGCATGCTGCTGCGCCTTGTGCCCCAATGTTTTTTTGTACCAAAGATGCGGTATTAGCAACCATCGTAGATGGTGTGCAAGTGGCCAGTAATACCAGGTCGATATCTGAGCCATCGATACCAGCACAGGCTAGCGCATGTTGACTGGCTACCGTTGCCAATTCAGCGGTGCTTACATGACTGACGCGACGTTCTTTAATGCCCGTTCGAGTTGTTATCCACTCGTCATTAGTCTCGACTATCTGACTGATTTCGTCATTAGTAATGGTTGCTGGAGGAATGCATTTCCCCCAGCCCGTAATTTTGGCATAAATCATAATTGTTCTCTATTCTTGTCTGACCAGTCGGGCTAACCCGCATTTATAGCAAACATTGCTTTTCAAAGCCAGTTGATATTGTTAAGCATATAACTGTGAACTAAACTTTCAATACTTTAGTTAAACTGTCCCGCTTATTTGTTATGACGACAAAAATATCTGAGTCTTTACTTGAACATTTGGTTGAACTTGAACGCATCTTATTAGAACCAAGTGTAAGGCAGTCAGTGAATAGGTTAGATCAGCTACTTAGCCCTAATTTTCACGAAATATCAGCCAATGGGTTAATGTTTAATAAAGCGCATATAATGTCTAGGCTACCCAGTGAGAAAGTGCCACAGTTTTATAATCAGTCATTTATAGGTCAAATGTTGAGTGCTGATATAGCGCAGCTCACTTATCACGCGGCATATCGGCACAGTGCTAGAGCACCCTTGCATTATTCGATTAGAATGTCGATATGGAAAAAGGTCGCTGAGCAGTGGCAACTTATTTATCACCAAGGAACTCCTTGCCCAGAGTTTGCACTACAATACGAATAGTACTTTATTTGATCTAACACATACCATTCATAGACTATCGCTTGTTATTTGTCATGAGTTAGTTAAAGTGACGAGCTTAATTCGTTATCTGGTTTTGCAAATAGGCATGATAGTATTTTCACCTAACTCTTCAATCGGTCGATTACTTTTACTGAGAACAATCGCGATTGCGCTACAACTAATAATGGTGTTAAGCGGGGCTTACTTTTTTAACAAAGAAATTACTTTGCTACCTGCGTTTATGGTCATTGGTATTGAATCTTTATTCCAATTAGTCAGTGTCTATGCCTATCGCAATACCAGTGAAGCGGCACCTACAGGTATGTTATTTCAATTACTGGCTGACCTGTTGTTCTTAACCGTCTTATTATCGCTGTCTGGTGGCGCGAGTAATGCCTTTGTGTCTTTATTACTGTTGCCAATTGTTATTGCTGCCGTCACCGTACCTAAAAACTATGTCGTTATTGTCGCAGGTTTAGCATTAGCAAGTTATGGCTATTTATTTGTCACTATGCCAAGTCATCATTTACATCATATGGACATGCATCAACATTTAACAGGCATGTTGGTCAATTTTGTTTTCAGCGTTATTGTGATTGTTGCAGTCGTAATGGCGTTAGTAAATCAAATTCAAAACAAAGAACATAAACTTGCAAAAGCACGAGAACAACAACTAAAAAGTGAGCAAATTATGGCATTGGGCAGTGCAGCAGCTCAAGCAACACATCAATTGGCAACACCCATCGCGAATTTAAATCTCTTGTTTGAGGAGGTTCAGGAGGATATGCCTGAGCATCCCGCTATTGCAGATATTCAAGTCGCTCTTACGCAATGTAAAACTCAACTAAATAGTTTTAGACGACAGACGGAGAATTTTAAAGAAGGTACTTCTGATAAAGCTAAATTGGTTTCGGAAGTCTTGGCGGAGCTTGTGACGTTAATGGCGCTTCAGTACCCAGAGCAAAAACTTGAATGCTCTGATGAAACTGGTAGGTTAATGGTCAGTTCTGACCCGATGTTGATCCCCGCAATACTGAATATTTTGAGCAATGCGGCCCGTGCTAATCAGCATAATGCTCATAGCACCATTGTATTATCGAGTAAAATACAGCAAAGCCGTTGGCAATTGACCATTGTGGACAATGGCAAAGGCATTGATCCGCAAAAACTCAGTGAGTTGGGTCACGAAATTGTACAAAGTGATGATGGAATGGGGATTGCGTTGTTACTTTCTCACGCTACATTTGAACGGTTAAATGGAAGCCTAACAATTGAAAACCATATGAGTTTAGGGGCTCAAACACGCCTCTTACTCCCTGCAAAATTAGCCAAATAATGAAAAAACTAATAATTATTGAAGATGATATCGCCTTTTCAAATACGTTAGCCCGTAGATTAAGTAAATATGGCTTTGAATGTGCAATTGTGAATGAGGAGTGCAAGGTTTTACTTACCTGTGATGAGTTTATGCCTGATTATGTATTGTTAGATATGAAATTGACAACGCAATCAGGTTTGCACTTTATTGAACCAATTAAAGCACGATTACCGAATTGTAAACTGGTTCTTTTGACTGGGTTTGCCAGTATTGCCACCGCAGTTGAAGCAGTAAAATTGGGGGCCGATGATTATTTGACGAAGCCAGCAGATACACAAGTTATATTACAAGCGTTAACAGGTCAGATCCCCAAAGGAAATACGAACACCGAAGAAGTGATTATGTCGCCAGAGAGGTTGGAGTGGGAACATATTCAGCAGGTCCTCAAAAATAATGAAGGAAATATTTCACATACCGCGCGGCAATTGAATATGCATCGACGTACGTTGCAACGGAAACTACAAAAGAAGCCTGCACCAAGATAAATCAAATTAAAGTGAGAGAATGTTGGGTTGATCACGGTCTGTTTATTAACTAAATTAAAATAATAGTGCGTAAGAGATACGAGACATGGAGATACTTGAACTTAATTATTGGGCGGTATTACTTGCTGCTTTATCTACATTTATGTTGGGTGGGATATGGTATTCATCTTGGCTTTTTGGACAAATGTGGATGGAGGGGTGTGGCTTAACGGAACTAGACCTAAAAAATAGCGACCCCAAACTGATATACGGCGTTGCAATGTGTTTATCACTGGTCGTATCTTTTTCGATGGCACTGCTTCTAGGTAAAGATCCGACATTTTGGAGTGCGGTTGTATTCGGCTTATTGACAGGGCTTGGCTTTGTTACTGCGGCGTTTGGAATTAGCTATATTTTCGAGCAAAGACCACTCAAACTTTTGTTGGTTAATGGCGGCTTTCACACGGTTCAGTTTATACTCAATGCTGTTGTGTTAAGCCTTACTGGATAAAATTAATGGCAAAACCGAATAAATCAGGACCGACACGAACGGTTGATATCTTTTGTGCAAAATGTAAAGCCACTCTGTTTAAATATCGTAAAGGAGGGAAGGGGGCATTGGTAAAGTGCTTTATTGAGCGAATATCAAAAGACTTTACACATGATCAAGTGCACTGTCCTGAATGTGATACTCTTTTTTCTCGGCAAACTTTGATCCGTGGCACACCCGCATTAAAAATTATTGGGGGTAAAGTGACGTTTAAGTGAAGCGGACAAATGCCCTGTATTTAACATGCTTAAATGGTAGGATTGCTCGGTTTTGTGCTGTTTCAACGATTGAAAATAACCCTTCCCATGGACCGGGCCAGTCAGTTTGGGTGACTTTTATTGCCGATATTATTGTATCGGCTGCACAGATGGAAAAGACATGATCGATTTATTGTTTGATGTTATTGGTATGAGTGGTACTGGGTTAGTAGTTGGCGCATTCTTTATGTTGCAATTAGGGAAAGCAAACCCAGAAAGCCTCACTTATAATCTGATGAATTTATCAGGCGCCATTCTTTTACTTATTAGCTTATGTTACAACTTTAATTTGGCCAGCTTCGTCATTGAGATATTCTGGATTGCGGCTTCTTTGATAGGCTTATATAAGTACTTTAAAGCCAAACAGTCTACAGCAACAGCTTAAATATCAATAAACTCCGCTAAAAGCTTGCACAGTTAGCCATCGCTTGTATTATTAAAGTAGAATTGGTTGCTGTGCGGTGGTTTCTCTATATTGCGAGCAACATTCTTGCAATATAGAGAATGTGATGAAAAATAAATTAGTATTGTTTATAACTGGGTGTGTTTTTTCACTTTCAAGCTTTGCTCAGACGGACTCTGACGAGGGGTTATTTGAATTATCTTTTGAAGAATTGCTTGATGTAAACATTAGTTTAGCTACCAAAACGGCAGAAACACGCGCAAGCGTCCCCTCGAGTATCACTGTTTTCAATCAACAGCATATTTCTTTATTAGGTGTAAATAGCGCCTATGAATTAATGAATTTTGTGCCAGGCTTTCAATCTACTCGGGGTGATTGGGTTGGTGCAGTTCCAAAAGAACACACACGCGGTGTTTATTTAGACAGTGGCAATGTATTAGTGATGATTAACGGCCTTCGGCTAAATGAATCATCGTTTGGTAAAGCCTCTGTGTACATGCCTTTTATTCCAGTTGAAATTATTGAACGCGTTGAGTTTATACGCGGCCCTGGTTCGGCTTTGTATGGTAGTAATGCATTTCTAGGCGTCATGAATGTTGTTACAAAACAAGATGCGAATCAAATCTCGGTTGCGCTGGGAGAGCAAGGACATGTAGAAGGGAGTGTTAATCTGTTTAAGCAACTGAATGAAGAGATTGATGTATATGCCAATTTATCATGGCAAACACGCAATGGTGAGCGTTACATGCCTTTTAATGTGCGTGATCCTATAGAAACACATTTTGTTGAGTTGGGGATGAAATGGCAAAATGGACGGCTTTCCATACATCATAATCGAACTAAACTTCGGGAGTTTGTAAATTTAGCTGGCTGGTCGGTAGGGAATGAACACAATAGCGAAAATATTGCGTTTAATTTGACACATCAATGGTTAAGCAATGAAAAGTGGCAGGTAACCAGTGATGTTCAATTTATTGAGCATGAAATAATAAGCAATGGCTTAATTGCACCCGCCGAGTTATTGGGTTTAGAGAGTGACTTTTTTGTAGGTCCAGCTTGGCAAACACAAGATGCCACCATTAAGTTAGATGCTTCTTACACATTTGATGCTGAACTTGTATTGAACTTTGGCGCTGAATATTCGGAAGAAGAGCAATCGAAAGCAGGGATCAGGACAAGCTATTTCGATTTTGAACGTGGCGATGTTTACGTTGATAAACCGTATGATCAAAATGGATTAACGACGGTCTACGATTACGATGCTTTTAGTGGTCTGTTACAATCATTTGATTCATATGCGGTTTATGGTCAAGTTAAGTATGGTATTACCCCTCATACGACGTTATTTTTAGGGGCTCGATTTGATGAGGTGAAACACATTGATAATAAGCTCTCACCTCGGTTAGCGATTATTTATAATATTTATGAGCACCATACCGTAAAGCTTCAATATGGGGAGTCATTTAGAACGCCTGTGAGTAACGAGTTGAATTCAAATGACGATGTCACCATTGGCAATCCAAACTTAAAATCTGAATATGTTAAAACAACGGAGCTGGTTTGGCATGCCCAGTATGATTCGTGGCAGGCTGACGTGGTTGTATTTGACAATGAACTAGAAGACTTTATCAACCTAGTACCGATTGATGCAGAGCAAGGTCGTTTTACTTTCGATAATGTGTTTGAAACAAGTATGCAGGGTGTGGAGCTCAACGGTAACTTCAATTTGTCGAACAACACATGGTTTGAACTAGGCTATACACAATTATTCGATGAACCGTTTAATGCCAGTTTTAAACGCTTTGGTGCATTGGCATTAACACATCAGTTCTTAGATTTTCAATTGAGTCTTAATGCAGTTTGGCGTGATAGCGTTTTTGTTGAATCGCTTGATCTGAGCGTTTCTCCACATTTTAATCAATCGGCCTATTTTGTTTTTGGTTCAAGTGTTACTTGGCAATTATCACCTGTCCAGTCGTTGCAGCTAAAGGCACAAAATCTATTTGATAAAGGCTATGTTGTATTTGACCCTAGAATGCTTGATGGACAGCTTCCTGCAAAAGGACGGAACTTGCGTTTACAATACAGCTATACATTTTGATTTTAAAGCGAATATTCAGTTTTAATTCATACATAAACCTGCCAATCTAGATACCTATTGATATCAATTTCCCCAGTGTTGTGCCGCAACTTATAAGAAAACTTTGATCTAAAACAAAGAAAGAATAATTATATCTATAATGCAAATCTAAATGAAAATAATTATTGAATGCACCTTCTTTATTGGTTAGTATTTCGCACGGTGAAACAATCTAATAAAAAAAGATGGGATAATTGTGAAAAATATTAAAAATATTGCGTTAACTTTAGTTTGTACTGCGGTACTAGCTGCATGTAGTGGTGATGATGGAAAAGATGGCACAGTTGGAACCGCTGGTGTTCAGGGTGAACAAGGCGTTGCCGGTGTCAGTAATTTCGTGACAGCACAAGATGTTGTTAACACAAATGCGCAACATGCATATGCCGCATTTGCCGATTCACTGATCGCCGCTAAATTTTTACAAGAAAAAGTTAATGAATTAGTTCAAAACCCTACCGAGGCTAATTTTACTGCGGCGAAATCAGCATGGTTAGCAGCGAGAGAACCTTATGGTCAAACTGAGGTATATCGATTCCGTGAAGGCCCTATCGATGCGTTAACAAAAAATGAAGCAGGTGAATGGGTGCTTGTCGATGGTGAAGGTCCAGAAGGTGCAATTAATGCGTGGCCTTTAGCTGAAGCTTTGATTGATTATACGATTGATATGGATGGTAACGAAGGTCGTGGCAACGCTGCTGTCTATCAAAATGGTGGAAATATTATTCATGACGTAACGTCATTCCCTGTTATCACCAAAGCACTTCTACAAGAAAAATTTGAATTAGATGGGGAAGAAGCTAATGTCACTTCAGGTTACCATGCAGTTGAGTTCTTACTTTGGGGGCAAGATTTAAACGCTGACCTTACTTACACCGCAAACCGAGATTACACAGCTGGTCACCGCCCTGTTACTGATTTTTATACCGCCGCAACCATCCCAGCTGATGAAGCAAATGGCAGAACATGTACATCTGGTGAACAAGGTGCACAAGATGCTGTATGTGAGCGCAGAGCACAATTTCTAATTGCAGCAGCTGATTTGCTGGTGGATGATTTGCAAAACGTTGTTAACGCATGGAAACCAGGGCCTGGCTTTCACTATAGTGAATATACAAAAGCAGAAAATGTTGATAAGAGTCTAGCATCGATGTTTGAAAGTATGGGTCGCTTGAGCTTCGGTGAGTTAGCGGGTGAGCGTATGAGCATTGCGGTTCGAACTGATAGTCAAGAAGATGAACATTCGTGTTTTTCTGATAATACACATAGAGATATTTGGTTAAATGCAAAAGGTGTTCAAAATCATTATTCAGGTTCTTACACCAAAATCGATGGTGAAGCACTTATAGGTGCCAGTATTCATGATCTGCTTGTTGTAAAAGGGCATCATGAACTAGCAAATGAGCTTCGTGCAGCTTTTGAAGCAACGATGGCGACGGCTTCGGTGATTGATAACACAGCTAAGCTCGGCATGTCTTTTGATGTTCAAATACAAAATGAACAAAATAAGCAAGATGTCTATGCGACGATTCAAGCGCTTGTAAAGCAAACAGAATTGATACAAAAAGCGGTTGATGCGCTTGGCTTAGAAATTGATAACTCACTTAAAGGTGATACGGAAGAAGATATCTAATACATATCCTTTAATTTCTATAGTGGCTGATGCAACGTCAGCCTTTTTCAGTTTTCTGCATTGCAATTTTGCATTGGAGAAGTAGGGGCACTGAAGATGAATTTTTTAAATAAATATAACTATATAGCGGCATTGTTAGTCACTATTTTGCTGTCGGCGTGTGGCGGCGGTTCGAGTGAATCAAGTAATCCAACCACAGGCACACCGCCAGATACCAGTACACCACCAGATCCCGTTCCAGATACGTCAAATCACGCATTTTCAATTATCGTAAATGATGGGTTACCACCATTATTAACAGATAAAGCAGATAAGAATGAGCATTTATCGGCGGGTGTTGCAACGACAACAATCCAAAACAATGATGCTTATAGCCATGCTATTCCTGCAATTGTGCAACAGCCAGAGCGTGATGCTGTTTTTAAAGCTGGAGATCATACATTTAGAAGTAATCATGATGGCGAAGGTCCATTGTTTAATAATACGAGCTGTCAAGGTTGCCATATCAAAGATGGCAGAGGCGAGGTGCCGTCATCGAGTGACGAGCCAATGATGAGCATGTTTTTAAGGGTGGGGGATTCTAAAGGTCGTATCGATCCAATTTATGGCGACCAGATCCAAGTGTTTGGCGTAATTGAAGGTAAATCAGGGCCTATATTAGCCAAATATCAAGGCGCGATTAACGAAGGCTTATCCTACGGTGAAGCATATACTTGGGTTGAATATGAAACACAACAGGGTGAATTTTCAGATGGGGAGAGTTACACACTTAGAAAACCCATCTATAAAGTGAAAGATTTGGCATATGGGGATTTTAATGAAGATGTCAGGTTTTCGGCTCGAGTGACGCCACATGTATATGGCTCAGGCCTTATAGAAAGCATTCCTGAATCGTCAATTCTGGTCTACGCAGATCCAAATGACAGTAACAACGATGGTATATCGGGTCGCGCTGCATATACATCGCAACCTATCACTGGCGCTCGCCAGTTAGCAAGGTTCGGACAGAAGGCTGTTACAGGGTCGATATTACAGCAAATATCAGGTGCGTATCGCGGAGATATGGGGGTGACCAGTAGCCTAAATCCTGAAGAGCCGTGTACGAATTTGCAACCAGCGTGTGATCAGCAAGCATTGCGAGAAAATAACAGGCACCACAATGGTGTAGATCTAAATAATATTGACTTAGCACAAGTTGAATTTTATAACCGAACGCTAGCTGTGCCTAAGCGTAGAGGGTTCGACGAAGCGAGTAATACATGGAACTCAGACGTATTAGCAGGAAGAGGTTTGTTCTATAAAGCTAATTGCCATAGTTGTCATGTACCACGCCATAAAACCGGTAAGGCGCTCGGTAGTGTTTTAGGAGATGTTGACTTGCTACAAATCAAAGAAACTAAAACCAATATTACCGCACTTGAGGACTTAGTGATTTATCCTTACACAGATTTGTTATTGCATGATATGGGGGGGTCCTGTGATGTTACTCGAGAATTGGCGTCGGGTGAAAGTTGCACAAGTGGTGAGCAGTGTGTGTATGTCCAGCGATGTGACGGGTTAGCCGATGGACGTCCGGAGGGAGATGCAACAGGAGTAGAATGGAAAACCCCGCCTTTATGGGGGATCGGTTTAGTGAAGACGGTTAACCCTAAAGCGACTTTTTTACATGATGGTCGGGCATTGACAATTGAAGAAGCGATTTTATGGCACGGCGGTGAAGCGCTTGCGGCTCAAAAAAGCTATATCAACATGACTAAAGCAGAGCGCTCAAACTTACAGGCATTTTTGAACTCGTTATGATAATAAGACGTAACTATCGACTAAATATGCGGATTATTATCGGCGTCATACTGTTCGTTGGTGCTGCTTTATATAAAGTAGCGGAATCCTTTGATGATACGCCGCAATTTAGCGCGAGTGAGTTCAAACCTGGAGGCGAGACAACCCGTAAATCAGTGTCTCACCGCACATTTGTGTATCCAGCAGAGAATGTGCCAATTATGACCCAGTTAGATTTTTGGGATGGGTTTTCTTTTTTTAGAGATCCATGGGTTGCATCACCGGCTATTACCAAGGATCGGGATGGATTAGGGCCGCTGTTTAATGCTCGGTCATGTAAAACATGCCATGTAGATGGTGGCCGTGGAAAGCCACCGAAGCATGGGGAGCTTGCGCCACCAGCGTTGTTGTTTCGGTTTTTGAATATAAAGAGTTACATGGCAGACAGTCGATATGGCGGACAACTACAACCTCTTAATGTGCGTTTGTCTCATGCTAACTTGGACGGGCCAGTGAAAGGCGAGGGTCAAGTTCGCGTGTTTTATGACCAGATAGTCGGAACATATGCCGACGGCACTGAATATACCTTACGAAAACCTCGATACCAATTTGAGAATTATCATTATGGTCAAATGGATAGTGACTCTAGGCTATCAGCACGTTATGCACCTGCAGTTTATGGTATGGGGCTATTGGATGCAATTAAAGCAGAAGACTTGCTAGTACAAGAAGATATCGACGATCTCGACGGTGATGGAGTCAGTGGGAAATACAACTTTGTTGTAGATGCGATTGACCAGACTCGACAGATTGGCCGCTTTGGCTTTAAAGGACTGCATAGCACATTAGAGCAACAAATTGCGGGAGCCTTTGTAAATGATATTGGTATTACTAATCCAATATTTGAGCAAGAACAATGTTTACCTCATCAAGTTCGATGTCAACAAGCCGCTGATGTTGATCCTAATGGCACACTAGATATACCAAAAAAGCTACATGACCTCACTGTCTTTATGGGTCAAACCATAGCCGTGCCACCTGCTCGGGATTTAACCAGTGATCAAGCGATACAGGGGCGAAAACTTTTTTATCAAATTGGGTGTAATACATGCCATACCCCGAGCTATATAACGGATCCTGATTATGCTATTGCGGCAATCGCAGGTCAAAAAATTTGGCCTTATACCGATTTGGCTTTGCATGATATGGGAGAAGGACTGGCAGATGAAGGCATAGAAAATTCAGCAACTGGTATTGAATGGAGAACCCCGCCGCTATGGGGGATTGGTCTACAAAAACGCGTACAAGGCTTCGCTGCGTATTTGCATGATGGTCGAGCCAGAACCATAGAAGAAGCGGTGTTATGGCATGGTGGTGAAGCAAAGTCACATCAACAAAAATTTATTGATCTAAAAATAACAGAACGTGAAGCATTACTTCACTTTATTAATCAAATTTAACCGAGGCTGGATCTGCAATGAACTTATTTTCGGAGCCTAGAATGGCGTTACACACATTAAGACCTATTGCTTTAATATTAGCAGGCGTATTTGGTTTTTCTTTCTTGTCAGGATGTGGTGGTTCATCTGGTGGGACGGATACAACCCCGACAACCCCAACGACACCTACAGTACCAACGACTCCGACTGTCGGTTCATTAAGCGTGAATGATGGTTTAACGAAGCTAGCAGCAAGCTTAGTTGATAATACAATATTGCCAGCGTACCAAAATATGTACTCAGCGGCTAAAAAGTTAGAAAGTAATAGCACAGAATTTTGTGCGTTAACTACGCCTTCAAATACTGACTTAGAAAAGCTAAAACAAACTTGGCGTGAGACAAATCTGGCTTGGCAGGCTGCAAGAACTTTGAAATTCGGGCCGATTGCTGAGACATTCTACTACTCACGAGTGCAATTTTGGCCGATATCGGCCAGTAAATTAGCCTTAGATGTAGAGGCTGCACTGGCAGAAAAAAGTGATTTTTCGGAAGGGTTTGGTAGTCAAAAACACCAAATTCAGGGCTTGCCAGCAATGGAGTACGTGTTGTTTAACAGTGATCCTGCAACATCGCTAGTCGGCGCGCAAGATAAGGAGAATAGGTGTGGCTATGTTAAGGCTATTACACGTAATGTAAGTGATATTATGGAAGATACTTTATTACAGTGGAACTCAGGGTACGCGCAGAGTTTTAAAGATGGGAATGGCGATTTCGATAGTAAAAAACATGCATTAGAGAAGTTTCTTACTATATGGTTTGAATATCTAGAGATCATCAATGACGACAAGTTGAAAGCGCCGTTAGGTGTTGGCATCCCAGGTAAGCCTGATTTACTCGAAAGTGCCATAAGTTTAAGTTCATTCGACAATATAGTGGTTAACATCAATACCTTATTCTCTCAGTATAAAGGGGGCAATGAATTTGGTTTTAACGACTACCTAACTCAAGTCAAAGGCCGGGAAGATGTCAATACTGCACTTATGACGGCGTTTGATACTTTATTGGCAAAGGTAAATGGACTTAAAAGTGACACGTTAACTGATTTAATTAAAACAGATGAGGGTCGGGTCAAATTACAAGAACTCCGCAAAGCTATCACAGAGCTACGTACCATTATGAGTACTGATTTTGTACAAGTGACAGATCTTGCTCCAGGGTTTAATACTAACGACGGAGATTAAACTTGGCAGGCAATACAATACAGCTTGATGGTAGGCGAAAGTTTTGCAAGAACATGCTCTCAATTGGTGCAGCAGCGTCGGCTGCTGTGCTAATAAGCGGTTGTGCATTTTCGGAAACGTCACAGTTTGCCAGTGCATTCACCGACCTGTCAGGAAGGCATTTTATTGGGTGGTTCGACCATAATGGTAATATGCTTGGCCGAGTTGAAATACCAGAGCGCGCGCATGACTTAACTTATTGTGGTAAAAATAAAACGCTCTTTGCGTTTTCACGGCGACCAGGTAACAAATTATACGTTATTGATATTAATGCCGGTGCAATAAAAAAACAGCTATTATCTTCTGTTGGGCAGCACTTCTATGGACATGGTGTCTTGACTGAGAGCGGGGACTTTTTGTATACCACCGAGAATCGGTTTGACAAGAGTTATCAAGCATATGAGGGAGTGATCGTGGTTCGTAACACGACTACCTATGCAATTGAAGCCGAATTTTTAAGTGGTGGAGTAGGCCCCCACCAACTGGCATTGATGAATCAAGGTAATACAATTGTGGTTGCCAATGGAGGGATCCATACTCATCCTGCAAGTCCAAGGACCAAACTTAATATTGAATCAATGAAGCCCAACATCAGTTACTTAGATACTGTGTCGGGTAAGTTAATGGGATCATTTTCTCCACCGAATAATCAGCTAAGCACACGTCACTTATGCGTGTCTAATGATGATAAAGTGTATATAGGGTGCCAATATCAGGGGGCTAAACACCATATTCAGCCACTTATCTTTTCACATAAGTTAAGTGACGAGTCTGAACTAGAAGCGCTCAATACAGAATTAAATACATGGCGAGTGTTTAATCAATACACGGCAAGTCTGGCCATAGACCCTATGAATAAGCGCCTTGCTGTTACGTCGCCACGAGGCGGAGTAATAAGCTATTGGGATATTCAAACAGATAGCTTACTTGAGGTAACTAAACAGCGAGATTGCGCTGGTATAGCCAGTAGTAATGGGCAATTTATGGGAAGTACGGGGCGAGGTGATCTCATACTGCAAGATCAGCGAAACGTGAGATTAAAGAAACATCAACTTAAATGGGATAACCATATGATACATATGGTATAAAGTAGGGGCGCGGATGTGAGTGATTTTAAGCGTTTGTGGCTTACTTTTAGCAGCGCCCAGGATATTCCTTCGGAAATAACAGAGTTAATATTCAGAATATTGTATTATTTATATGGTTTATTAATAATTATTTAGTTAAGCTTGGATAGCACGACTTTTATTTCATCTCTGACTTTATCAATATTCAACACAATCTTATCAACCGCTATTTTATCTTCATGAAGCTGTGGCCAATTGTCACGCCAGACCTGCTCTAAATTGGCAGCACTTTTTTCTATGTCAGTAGAGGTTAATGCACTGAAGTCGTTAATAAGTCCCACTTTTATCCAGCCTTTTCTTGGGTTACCTTCGACTTTATCTTGGTCGTAATAAGCGTAATAAATAATTTGCTCTAGTGACGCGAGCTCTTTTAATGTTTCAAAACAGGCGACTCGGATATTGTTATTGGTCTCGGTTGATTCTAGACGCCATATATTATATGAAAATCCAACTAGCGCAAAAATCATACTAAAGATAACGCTAAGTTGGTAAAGCTGAAATTTTTTGTCGTTCATATATATGACAACCTTATTTTTTGGTAGTTACTGTTTAGATATTTTCATTTATAGCATGGTCCTAGCATTTATTCTCATCATCGTGAGTTTTGAAATATGCTTAGTTGTGTATATTTTTCAATGTATTGATTTGATATAACATATCTTTATTGTTTTTTAAAGAAGCGTTCCATATTTATATTATTAACATTTGTAAGTAAAAGTTTACATTAAAACTATACACTTAGGTTTGATGCTTATTTGAACAGTTACAATTTATTGATGTTTAAAGTTTTATTTTTTGGTAAATGAAATATGTATTAAATGTTAAGTTTGGGTTTATTTATTTCCAATGATGTCTAGGCTGGGTGATGTAACGGTTATTACTGTTGCAAAATTCAATTTATAAAAAGCCAATCTAAATGGCTGATAATACTAAACAACATTTTGGAGCGTAAACGTGAAACTATCACAAATCACTTTAGCCACAATTACAGCGATGGCATTAAGCTACGCAGGCAATGCAGCTGCTGCGAATAAGCAGTACTTGAACGTACAAGGGAGTATGAATAGCTTATTACAGTCTAATTCTACAACGTTGTTGTCGGCAACTGCGAGGCAAGTTGTCGGTTTAGGTGCAGGGAACGATCTGGTCTTAGTTAAAGAATTTGCAGGAAAAAATGGCGAAGTTACTCGCCGATATCAACAAGTTTATCAGGGTGTACCGGTTGTCGGAGATCATGCGATTTTAACGTTTGATAAGCATGGCCAGGTGCAAAGAGCGCATGGTGCCGCTGTATATGATCTTGCAAGTGATGTTAAAACGGTAAAACCATCATTAACGGAAGCTGTGGCGGTTAAAAAAGCGATAACGCAGCATCAAGCGTTATCAGGTATGTCAGAGGAACTAACTCAGCATAATAAAACGTCTCGTTTAGTTATTTGGCTAGACGAAAACTCGACAGCACGACTTGCGTACGAAGTGACATATGTTACCTATGGCAAAACGCCTTCTCGACCGTATCAGATCATTGATGCGCATTCGGGTGAAATGATCCACAGCTTTGATAATCTACAGCATGCAAACGCAACAGGCCCTGGTGGAAATGCTAAAACAGGCAAGTATGTATACGGCACAGACTTTGGTCATCTTGACGTCGCACAGTCAGGCAATACTTGTACGATGACAAATGCCAATGTTAAGACAATTAACTTAAATCACGGTACAAGTGGCAGTTCAGCACATAGCTTTACGTGCCCAGAAAATACGGTAAAAGAGATTAATGGCGCATTTTCGCCACTTAACGATGCGCATTATTTCGGAAATGTTGTTTTCAACATGTATAACGATTGGATAGGAACAGCCCCATTAACCTTCCAATTAAAAATGCGAGTTCATTATAGCAATAACTATGAAAATGCGTTTTGGGATGGCAGTGCAATGACTTTTGGTGACGGGCAAAGCACATTTTACCCGCTCGTAAGTCTTGATGTGTCAGCACATGAAGTGAGTCATGGTTTTACTGAGCAAAACTCAGGCCTAATATATAGTGGCAAATCAGGTGGCTTGAATGAAGCGTTTTCTGATATGGCGGGTGAAGCAGCTGAATTCTATATGAAGGGTTCTAATGACTGGTTAGTAGGACAAGAGATATTCAAAGGGACTGGCGCACTACGTTATATGAATAATCCAACACAAGATGGACGTTCAATTGATCAACAATCTAGCTATACGTCAGGTATGGATGTTCACCATAGTTCAGGAGTGTTCAATAAAGCTTTCTATAACTTAGCCACAACGGCGGGTTGGGATACTCAAAAAGCATTTAAAGTGATGGCTAAAGCAAACCAACAATACTGGACTGCAAGTACTAACTGGGACTTAGCGGGTAATGGTGTGATGGATGCAGCATGTGATCTTAACTACAACACCGACGATGTAAAAGCGGCGCTTGCTGCGGTTGGTGTTGTATCTAACTTGAGTTCGGGTAGTTCATGTGGCGGTGGTGAGCCACCCATTGGTGATGAAGAGATAAGCAATGGTGTTGCGCGTACTGGAATTAGTGGTGCGGCAAAAGAGCAAAAGTTCTTTGTGCTTAACGTGCCTGCTGGCGCATCAAACTTAAAGTTTGAAACAACAGGTAATTCAGGGGATGCTGACCTATACGTTAAATTTGGTTCTCGCCCATCATTGTCAGTTTCAGATTGTAAAAGTACGACGTCTAGTAGCAATGAAACATGCCCTATCGCAACATCTCAAGCCGGTGCTTATTATGTGATGGTAGAAGCATGGAATGCAATTTCAGGGGTGTCTTTAACTGGAAGCTATTCAACAGGTGGTTCAACTCAACCAATTGACAGAACAGAAAGTAACGTGAGTGTAAGTCGCAATGGCTGGACACGTTTCACGCAAGATTTGAGCGCAGGTTATTCGTCATTAGATGTCACAATCTCAGGTGGTACAGGGGATGCGGATTTATATGTGAATTTCGGTTCACAGTCTACAACAACGTCTTATGAATGTCGCCCATATAAAAATGGCAACTCAGAAACATGTACGATCGCCAACCCACAGGCGGGTACATGGCATGTAGATGTTCGCGGTTATAGCGCAGCAAGCGGTGTCACTTTAAGCATAAAAGCGAATTAATACCTAGGACTAAGCAAGGGAGCTTCATGCTCCCTTTTTTGTTTATCAGACAATGGAAT
Organism: Pseudoalteromonas sp. MMG005; assembly: GCF_018101015.1. NCBI lineage: Bacteria > Pseudomonadati > Pseudomonadota > Gammaproteobacteria > Alteromonadales > Pseudoalteromonadaceae > Pseudoalteromonas > Pseudoalteromonas sp. MMG005. The sequence continues at coordinate 52,483 of NZ_JAGJEK010000022.1, forward strand.
TTAGTTATGAAACATCATGTAAAGTACTTACTGAGCTGCTTTTTTTTACCCATGGGGCTGTCGGCTTCTGAAGTATCAAATGAGCATGTTTGGGTCACAGTTGGGCCTGACGCTGCTCACCACTATAAATTGAAAAAAAGCTTGCTGGGTGAACAGCTACAATCAAAACCCAGTCTTCATCAACATGCCCAGTTATTAAATATCAATGTAAATCAAGTGAATGAACTAAGTGAATTTATGCACGATAATTACCATCGTTGTGGTGGGTTCGTTGCACATGATTCACTAGAGGAAGCGCACACGTATTTGGCTCAACTGGCTTTGGTTGAGCAGCAACAAATTCAGCCGCTGGTGGTAAATTATACAATAGATAACCCAGATACGGTGAATGCCCTGATAGGGAAAATATCGGCGAGTAATTTAACGAATACAGTGAATACAATGTCGGCATTTCACAACCGTTATTATACACAGCAAACGGGCATAGATGCTTCTGAGTGGTTAAAAGGTCATTGGCAACAAATTGCTCAGTCTCGCAGTGATATTAGCGTAGAATATTTTTCGCATAGTTGGGCACAGTCCTCGGTGGTTGTGACCATTGCTGGTAGCGAAAAAGCAGATGAAATAGTTGTTATTGGAGGCCATTTGGATTCAATTAACAGCGCGAATGCCAGTGGTGGAAGAGCCCCTGGTGCAGATGACAATGCATCGGGAATTTCCGTGTTAACTGAAGCTCTGCGGGCAGTGGTTGCAAGTGATTTTAAGCCAAAAAGAACGATAAAAATCATGGGTTTTGCTGCTGAAGAAGTTGGATTAAGAGGTTCTAAGGCTATAGCTCAATCATACAAGTCACAAGGCAAAAATGTTGTGGGAATGGTACAGTTTGATATGACTGGTCGTAATGGTAGCACTCAAGACATTGTGATGATGACTGATTATACCAATGCCGCACAGAATACATTTTTAGGTCAACTAATAGACGCTTACTTACCGGCAATGAGTTATGGCTTTGATCAATGTGGTTATGGATGTTCAGACCACGCGTCATGGCATCAACAGGGTTATGCCGCTTCAATGCCTTTTGAGTCTAAAATGGCTGACATTAATCGTAAGATCCACACAGTAAATGATGCTGAATTTGACGCAGACCATGCAAGCAAGTTTGCTAAATTGGCGGTCACCTATTTGGCTGAGTTAGGTAAGTCTGCTGGAACAATAGATCCACCACCAGTTGATAACAGTTTGGAAAATGGCGTTACAAAAACAGGGATAACTGGGGCTGCAAAAGCACAGTTATTTTACACACTTGATGTCCCCGCTGACAGCGCCAATTTAAAATTTAATACATCAGGTGGAACAGGCGATGCCGACCTTTACGTTAAGTTTGGCGCTAAACCATCGCTACAATCTTATGATTGTAAAAGTACCAACTCGAATAGCAATGAAACATGTAACATTACAACTGCACAAGTTGGTAAATATCATGTCATGGTTGAAGCGTGGAACGCCATTACAGATGTCAGTTTAGTAGGCAGCTATCAAGTCCAAAATGGTGGACCTACTCCCATCAATCGTACTGAAAGTAATTTGTCAGTAACGCGAGGTGGCTGGGTTCGTTTTAATCAGATGCTAGATTCTGGCTATCAAAATTTAACGGTTACGGTTTCCGGTGGTACAGGAGACGCTGATCTTTACGTTAAACATGCAAGCGATGTATCAGAGTCAGTATATGATTGTAGACCTTACAAAAACGGCAACCAAGAGAGTTGTACATTTGATTCGCCAGCATCTGGGCAATGGTTCATCGGTATGAAAGGATATAGTGCAGCCAGCGGTATAACACTTTCGGTCACTGCGAATTAGTGTGACATTAAAGTTAGGTGATACGACTTAGTATCACCTTCATTATATTAAATAACTTCAGGTTTGGATAAAGGTTTTGAAATAGGAAATATTGTTGTAAACAAACTTACGTACAATCCAATAATGATATTTTGTTCAATATCAAGGCGCTTTTATGCAGTAATAGCGGGCTATTACAAATGAAAGCAACGCCGAGAGTGAGAAAAATAGTTTTATTGGCAAATTCGCTTATCCAGAACTGAGGTTAAATATAATTCCTCACTTGAGCTATGCATTCAGCTGCTCCATACTCTGTCCTCAATTAATTATTACTATTGTGTAAATTTATTCAAGATATTATGACTGTGAATTCAAAGAACAAAAATAGGTTTAACCAGTTAATGCTGTTACTTGGGCCAAGTATTTTTTTATTAACTTGCCTTACAAATGCACCGGTTGGTATGGAGGTGAATGCATGGAGAACTGCTGGGCTGGCTCTTTGGCTAGCTATTTGGTGGGTTAGTGAGGTTGTTCCAATACCTGCGACGTCATTGGTCCCTCTGATCGCAGTGCCACTTGCGGGTATTAACGACATTAAAACAGCGGCAAGTTTGTATGCACATCCATTGATTTTTCTTTTCCTAGGTGGTTTTTTAATCTCAATTGCTATGGAAAGGTGGCAGCTACACCGACGAATTGCACTTCATACTATGCTGCGAAGCGGCAATAATCCGAAGCGCCAAATTTTGGCTATGATGTTGGTCAGTGGCTTTTTGTCGATGTGGATCAACAACACCGCAACAACCCTGATGATGTTGCCGATTGCATTGTCTGTTATTCACGTTTTAAAAGAAAACAGTCAAGGTGACGATAATTATGGGAAAGCGCTTTTACTGGCTATTGCCTACAGCGCCAGTTTAGGTGGGATTGGAACAATTATTGGGACGGCCCCGAATGCGTTAATGGTGGCATATTTATGGGAAAGTTATCAAATTAAAATAGGCTTTGCACAATGGATGGCACTGGCTGTGCCATTTAGTTTTATTATGATCATAATTTGTTGGTACTGGTTGACTCGTTTTGCATTTAAGCTACAAGACGATAAGCAGGGTAACACAGTTAATTTATCTACTTTATTTAGACAACAGTTAAGCGAACTTGGGTCTATGACTTTAGCAGAAAAAAACGTGCTGGCAGTATTCGTTTTTGCTGCGGTCAGCTGGATTTTGAGACCATATATAGCACAATTTACAGGATTAAATATCACCGATACAGGTATTGCAATGATAGCAGCAATTATGCTGTTTATTTTGCCCGCGAAAAAGAAAACAGATGAACGAGTACTCGATTGGCAGTCGGCCAATCAGTTGCCATGGGGAATTTTATTGCTGTTTGGTGGCGGCTTAACGCTTGCTGCTCAAATTAAATCTTCAGGTTTAGCCGTGTACATTGCGAACTCTTTAGCGGGAGCATCAGCAATGCCGATTGTTATTGGGGTTTTAGTTGTTACTGCTTTAATTTGTTTCTTAACCGAAATGACCAGCAATACGGCGACGGCTGCTGGGTTTTTACCCTTGCTTGGGCCTGTTGCTGAACAAGTTGCAGGCACGCCGCTTATATGGGTTATTCCGGCTGCGATTGCCGCAAGTTGCGCATTTATGATGCCAGTTGCAACACCGCCCAATGCAATTATATTTGGCTCTGGTGAAGTAAAAATAAAAGAGATGATAAAAGCAGGCTTTGCGATGAATGTTATCGCCATTGCGATTATAACAGTGATGACCATGAGTGTAGGGTCATTGGTGTTTGGCTTTTAAGGACATATTCATTAAAGTCGAATGTATAACTGAATACTTACATTTTGTAAATACTAAGCATTAATTTTGCGTATATCACCTTGCTTGGTTATAGTGGTCATATCAGTAACTAATGTGGTCATAAAATCGTGCATGTACAAGAAATATCACAATTAAATCAAGAGCTTTTAAGGATGAAAGCTGCATACTCGGCAGCCCCATTTGCTGATTTGAATGACAGGGTTGCGTTACTTCAAACATTATTATCACGGTTGGTTAAAGCACAAGAGGCGTTTGTGAATGCAGCTGACCTTGATTTTAATGGTCGAACCGAATTTGACTCGAAAATTGGCGATATAATGCCAACCATCAATGGCTTAAAATATCAAATTAAGCATTTATCGAAATGGATGAAACCAGATAGACGCCGCTCTGGGTTAGCTATGTGGCCTTCAAAGGTGTGGGTACAACAAGTGCCCAAGGGAGTTGTGGGTGTGATAGCTCCTTGGAATTATCCCATTCAGTTGTCACTTTTACCGGTGTTCACAGCACTTGCAGCAGGTAATAGAGTGATGCTAAAGCTCAGCGAATTTACGCCACATGTGAATCAAGAAATTATCATGTTATTTGCAGACCTCACGGAGCATTGTATGATTATTGAAGGGGATCATACTGTTGCATCTGAGTTTTCGAGTTTGAATTTTGATCATTTGTTTTTTACCGGCGCAACCAACATTGGTAAAAAAGTAATGATGTCGGCAGCAGAAAACTTAGTGCCCGTGACACTTGAACTTGGGGGGAAATCGCCGGTTATTGTTGCCGATGATGCAGATATGATACACACCGCCAAGAGTATTTTGTTGGGGAAACTGACAAATGCAGGGCAAATATGCGTTGCGCCTGATTATGTGCTAGTGACTAAAAAGAACAAGAGTGCACTCATTGAAGCATTAAAAGAGCAATATTTATTACACTTTAGCGACGGTAAGCACGATAAAAAACTATCGAGCATTATTACTAAAAGGCAGTTTCAACGTTTGTGCGGTGTTTTAGATGATGCAATAAACAAAGGGGCAACAGTTTGGCCTGAAGTCAAAAATGATACTGACCAAACCGCACCATTTCGTATGGGGTTGCATATTGTTACCGAGCCAACTGAAGATATGCGTGTGTTGCAAGACGAAATATTCGGGCCAATTTTACCCATCATCGAAGTTGATAGTATTGATGCAGCATTACAATACATAGAACTGTCTGAGCGTCCTTTGGCGAGTTATTTATTTACCGAGAATAAAACGCTGCAAGACTTAGTATGTAAACGTCTGCGCACAGGAACGTTGGCAATCAATGAAACTATTTTGCAAGTGACGATTGAAGATATGCCATTTGGTGGGATAGGCCATTCTGGAATGGGGCAGTATCATGCTAAAGAAGGCTTTCTGACCTTCAGTCATGGTAAAAGCATACTCGCCAGTGACAAAAAGTTACGCTTTAGAACGGCTTTGTTACTTAAGCAATCTAAGCTTTTGTTAGAGCCGATTAAGGCACTTTTCCTGAAATAAGTATTGCGTCTATGATCTATTGAATATTCACTAAACAGTGTGAACCAGCCAGTGAATATTCAACATTGTCATAACGCGTTTAGAATGTATAAGATTTTTGCTTTGGTCTTATCTCGGGTGCGTAAGTACCCTGTTGTATTCTTTGGTATATATCGTCTGCTATTTCAGTGGCCTTTTCAATTTGTGATGGAGACATCTGTTGCTCATCTAAATCTCGGCTTTTACTCGCGTCTCTACTGCCGTTATATTCGGCTATTAAATTCCAGATATATGATCTTTCAATATTTTTATCAGTACCAAGGCCTTGATAATAGAGTAACGCAAGATTGAATTGTGCTAAGGTATAGTTGTTAGAGGCCGCTCTTTCATACCAGTCCATCGCTGTATAATAGCTTTGTACAACACCATCTCCATTGGCATACATTACACCTAGGTTAAACTGTGCAGCTGATAGGTTTTTATTTGCAGCTTGTGTAAATAGCGTAATGGCTTTGTGCTTGTCTTGTTTAACTCCTTTTCCATCATCGTACATCACAGCCAGTGCAAACATGGCATCGGCACTGCCAAGTTCAATTGCATCATTAAAGAGTGAAGCAGCTTTACGTAGGTCTTTGTTTACGCCAAACCCACCTTGATACATTTTAGCTAACTCGTAGATACCAGGCGCGTAGTTCATATCTGTGAGGTAACGAAATTCTTTAAGTGCGATGTCAAACTGCCCTGAATTAGCAGCTTCAATACCTTCTTCTAATCCTGCGATTGAAGTGTGAGTCCAACTAAATAGTGCGACGAACATTACAGACTTGATTTTAGCGTGCCACATAACGTTGTTCCTTAATAACCATTTTGTACAGTTTAAATCACTGATTAAGAAATACAATCATTACCTACAAGTAATACAAATCGACTGTGCGTCACGCTAAATAGAAGGCCCATCAAGGAGCCGTGTGTGATGAGACATGCTCCACTTTAAATTAAGTTAATCAGAGGGTTGTTGATTTTCCAAGTCAATAAACTGTGGTGGCTCGAAAGGCTTTGCATATTTAAGGCGGCCTAAGGGTTTTGTTGAGTGATAGCTGTCGAGCCCAGAAACCGCGACGGTGCCCATCTTCTCCAGGTCGACAAACCCATCGGCACAGATTGAATCACATTCAATATGTACGTCTATGATTTCACCGACCACAAGCTCTGTTTTGTTTATCTCCAGTGTTTGCACACAGCGTAATGCCAGCCCAATTTTTACACGGCTTTGTTGTACATATGGGGCGGAAAAGTCGTTTAAATATTGTGAGGTAAGCTTAACTGCGTCGAATTCAGATTGGGTTTTATCGTAGCGAGCAGATGTCTGGTGTGCTGAAACAACAATATCAGTATTGACATGATTGATTGTGTAAAATTGGGTTTGTAGGATATTCTCAAGTGTGTGGCGAGGTACTGAATTGGGCCGTATTATCATACCCATTAAAGGTGGGTTTGCACCCAAATGAAATACTGAGCTGACAATTGCGAGGTTCTCATTCCCGTCTTCGTCAGCGGTGCCAATGAGGTTGGCACTTTTGAAACCTGACAGTGAATTGATCATTAGCGCTCGATAACGATCATCGAATTGTTGGATATCATGTTGGGAAAAATACATAGTATGTGCTCTTTTAAGGTTTAATGGGTATAGCTACCAGCTAATTGTATGCCCTTGCCAATCTATATAATCAACATCGCCATCTATAACACGAGTATCGATAACGTGAGATAATTGCTGTGCCACAAACATGGGTGTAAATAACTTTCCTTTTGGTACATTTTTTTGAAATGGTGCTGATAGGGGAGTATCAGTAGTACCTGGGTGAAATAACACTAACTTGGTTGTTTTTGCTCTACGTTTGAGTTCAATAGCGGCTGTTTTAACCATCATATTGAGAGCGGCCTTTGATGCGCGATAGCTATACCATCCACCAAGTTCATTTTCGGTGATACTGGCAACGCGTGCACTTAAGCAAGTAACAATGCATGGGTGGTTAATTTTGCTTAAATGGGGGGCGAGATATTTGAGCCATAACAATGGTGTTGCGGCATTTGCTCTGAACAGCCAATCGAAATAGGCCAGTGAGAAGTCTTCAAGTTTTTTTTCCGGAGAAAACTCGCTGTTGTGGAGCTGCCCAGTAAAGATAGTGATGCTTTTCACAGACTTTAATATCTCTGAGAGTTGCTGCACTGTAGCCTCAATACTCTGTTCATTGTAGTCGCACGTGATGTGGTGGTGATTTTCATCCTGTTTCACTAGGCTTTTTTGACTTAACGAATAAAGCGATGAATTAGGGTCTCTGTGCCGTTGGAGTTTTATAAAAGCCTGTGCAATGGCGGCAGAAGCGCCAATAACTATGTGGGTATCTTGCATCATTGCCCCTTACACCCAGGGTGATCACATTGGTTTGGGAATAACCATGTGGAAAGACGGACTCTATGCTTGGCGAACAGCAGATAAGCTTTGTCTGCAACCCATTTTATGGGCGGCTTGCGTAGATATTGTAGCCATTTGAATTTACCGACTAGATGCCAAACGCGACAAGTTACATCAAGCCCCAGCAAGAGTGTACCGTCGTTGTCGATACCATGCAGTATATCTAACGTGCTTTGTTTATTTAAGTGGCCATAGTGTCGTTCAAAAAAATCGCTGTGAACGTCAACAAGTGTGATTCTATTGTTCGTATCGTGCTTTTTAAGGCTGTTCATTTCCCGTGAGCACAATGCGCATTGTCCATCGTAGAATATTATCATAATCGACCTTTTGTCATTTTTACATGAGGTAATACGCAGTGAAGGACATAATCGATCGATCGTATTTATCTTAAATCTCTGTATAGTGAAAAGTATGAAATGTAGACAAAGGATGTATGATGACTGAGCAATATCAAACACTTCGCGCTAACGTAAGTATGTTGGGTGAGCTACTAGGGCAAACAATAAAGCAGGCCCAAGGTCCTGCAATGCTGGATAAGGTTGAACAAATTAGGCAGCTATCTAAATCATCACGAGGTGGTAATGAGCAAGATAGAGCAAAGTTAATCGACACACTCCACTCTTTAAAAGACGATGAACTCCTGCCTGTTGCACGTGCGTTTAATCATTTTCTTAATTTGGCGAATGTTGCCGATCAATACCACACAACCTCAAAAAGCGGCGCGCCAGAAGGGGTGCTTCAGCCGCTCAAAAAAACCTTGGCTACACTTGCCGACGATATAAAAGCAGGGACGTTAAATTTAAACACGGTCGCAGATACCATCGCAAATTTAAAAATGGATTTGGTATTAACTGCGCACCCAACCGAAGTAACTCGACGAACAATCATTAATAAACATGTTGAGCTCAGCGATTGTCTTGCAGCTATGGATTTACATTGTTTGGCACCCGATGAACAAAGCTATTTAGGTAACCGGATTGAACAATTGATTTGCCAAGCTTGGCACACAAATGATATTCGCCAAAAAAGACCAACCCCATTAGATGAGGCTAAGTGGGGGTTTGCAGTAATTGAAAACAGTTTATGGCAAGCTGTACCAGATTTTATTAGGGAGTTTCATGCACAAACTAAGTCGCTGCTTGCTTTAGAGTTACCAAATTCGTTTGCGCCAATTAACTTTACATCATGGATGGGCGGAGATAGAGATGGAAACCCATTTGTCACGGCGCAAGTGACAGCAACCGTTTTGGATCATGGCCGATGGATGGCATTAGATTTGTACCGTCGTGACCTTGATAAACTCAGTGCTGAGCTGTCAATGTACCAGGCCAGTGATGCGCTTTTAAATATTGTAGGAAATGAGCCAGAACCCTACCGCTATTTACTCAAAGGATTAAAGGCAGACATTGCTGAAACCATTAATGCGTTAGAGAGCCGAATAAAACAGCAACCCAGCAAGTGCCAAGATATAGTGGTTGACTTGTCTCAATTAAAAACCCCATTGGAGTTGATATACCGGTCGCTGGTTGCATGCGATATGACAGTAATAGCGGATGGACTATTGCTTGATGTATTAAGGCGCCTAGAGTGTTTTGGTATTAATTTATGTAAGCTCGATATCAGACAAGACTCAGCGCGTCACACTGAGGTTTTGAGTGAGTTAACGGGGTATTTAGGCCTAGGTCAATACGGTGATTGGAGTGAGCAAGATAAGCAAGCATTTTTGTTAGCGGAGCTACATTCGCGGCGGCCTTTGATCCCCAAACATTGGCAGCCTAGCTCAAATGTGCAAGAAGTCTTGGATACTTTCGACGTGATAGCTAAGCAAGACCTGCAATCATTAGGTATTTATATTATTTCTATGGCGCGCGCTGCATCAGATGTGTTAGCTGTAGAGCTACTTTTACAAGAAGCGGGTTGCCGCTTTAAGCTTCCTGTTGCGCCTTTATTTGAGACTTTAAATGACCTTAATAATGGTGCTCAGGTGATGTCAGAGTTATTTAGTCACTCTTGGTATCGACAACATATTGACCGGTCACAACACGTAATGATTGGCTATTCTGATTCTGCGAAAGATGCAGGAATGATGGCCGCGGGCTGGGCTCAGTATAGCGCCATGGAGCAATTGGTTTCTTTATGTGCAGATCAAGATATTGAGTTAATCTTGTTCCATGGTCGCGGAGGCACGATTGGCCGAGGCGGCGCACCTGCGGCTCAAGCACTTCGATCTCAACCCCCAGGTTCACTTAAGAATGGTTTACGGGTGACAGAACAAGGTGAAATGATCCGCTTTAAATTTGGTTTACCTAAGGTTGCATTGCAAAGTTTCGCGCTATACAGCTCAGCAATTATTGAGAGTAATTTATTACCACCTCCTGCACCACAGGCGCATTGGCGAGAAGTTATGGAGACTATTTCCGTTAATTCGTGTCAGCATTATCGGGCGATAGTGAGAGAAAATCCGCAATTTGTACCGTATTTTAGAATGGCCACACCGGAGGTAGAACTCGCCAAATTACCGCTTGGTTCTAGACCTGCAAAACGCAATCCGCAAGGCGGAGTCGAGAGTTTACGTGCGATCCCATGGATTTTCGCGTGGAGTCAAAATCGTCTGATGTTGCCAGCATGGCTTGGTGCACTGCAGGGGTTGGGTGCGGCACTTGACCAGTTTGGTGAAAGTGAACTTCATACTATGAGTGAACAATGGCCATTTTTTAGAACTCGATTAGAAATGCTGGAAATGGTTTTTTGTAAAGCAGATAGCTGGTTAAGTGAGCATTACGAACAAGGTTTAGTATCGCCTGAGTATCATGACCTTGGCAAACAATTAAGAACGGAGCTAATGCAGGTTAAGTCTTTGGTCGAACGTCTTGCCCCTAAGTCGACGCTGCTGTCTGCACAGCCTTGGATCAAAGAGTCAATCGCATTGCGTAACCCTTATACGGATCCATTGAATGTGTTGCAGGTAGAGTTGCTTAATAGGGCGCGCTCAAATCAAAGTGAAGATATTGATAATGCGCTGATGATCACCATGACAGGGATAGCAGCCGGCATGCGAAATACAGGTTAGATCTGAGATAAAAAGCAGCTAAGTATATTTTAACAAATTGTTCCTACTTTGACTAAAAACCAACCCGAAAGGGTTGGTTTTTGTTTTTTATTTAGTTTATTTATACTAAATTTATTGACATTACTTCTCATTTTCATAAGAATTCCTTTCTGGTTAAACCAGTTGTCTATTTTTTGTATAAAACCAATGGTGGTGTTTATATGAACTTTTGTATATTGAGGTCCAATGTCTACACTTTCCACAAGCATTACTTATGATGAAACGACATCTTTGGTAATGATGACACTCAGAGGTATAGCAAGTGCACAGGATGTGGTTGATGTTTATCAAATAGCGAATGGATACGCCAAAACGCATAACAGTTCAAAAATCTTGGTTGATGTCAGTGAGCTAGAACATCGTTTTGCCGCGATTGATATTGTTAATATCATGCCAAAAATAGCACACTATCTTACCGATTTACATATTGCGCGAGTGGTCGGGTTCGAAGGGTATATGCATGATTTGTTTTTACTTAAAGCAAAGCGCTTTAATGTACGTGCAGAAAATTTCGAATGTTTTAAATCTGCAAAGCAGTGGTTGTGTAATACTTAATTAGTGCTTAAACTATGCTGCCATTGGTTTACGATGAATACATAATGGCAGTATTAACTCCGCATCAAATAGAAAACTTACAAGAACAAGCGAAACAATCGCGCGGTCACTTATCACATTTAATTATCTCTGACCTGCTCACGACATTTCATTGCGATATTGAAACGTTATTGAAAACACTATTACCTGTTGCCGCATCTTTTTCTCAAGCACCCATATCTCAGTTTAACGTGGGAGCGATAGCGTATGATGAGAAAACCGGGAGCGCGTATTTAGGCGCTAACCTAGAATTTACTCATCAGGCGTTAAATCAAGCTGTTCATGCAGAACAGGCAGCCATTAATAATGCATGGTTAAATGGGGCTCGTTCAGTCTCCTTGATTGCGATTACCGATGCACCGTGTGGTCATTGTCGCCAATTCATGAATGAAATAGCGGGTGCCGAGTCTCTTAGGGTTCTGTTACCAACACAAGAGACTGATTTAAAAGCACTGTTACCAAGCTCTTTTGGCCCCTTAGATTTGGGTAATAGTTGTCGCTTGCTGGATAGCAATACCGGAAATGCTACTTCAACGTCAGAGGCGCTGAGTTTAATGCTGAGAGAGCAACTTTCGTTGGCATACGCACCTTATTCAAAAAATGCCGCCGCGGTCGAAGTAGTCACAGTTGCACATGGCACTTTTTATGGCAGATACGCAGAGAATGCGGCCTATAATCCAAGTTTATCGCCAATGCAAAGTGCGTTAAGCCAACTTGCATTAGCCGGTTTAACTATTGATGATGTTGAATTGGAGTCTGTGACGTTAGTAGAGTCAAAAAATGGCTTTAATCAAAAGGCAGTGGCACAAGCAGTACTTGATAGTTATGTGGCAGACATAACACTTCAGCATGTTTTAGTTTAGGGCTGAGGTAGAAAACCGCGTCATATTAAACAACAAAAAAGGGGCAATATTGCCCCTGAATCTATGAATGACTGTACTAATTACAATAAACTTGCAGCTGCTGAAATGACCACTGCAACGGCATTTTTTTCAATTTCCCCATGATCAACGTTAGGGATCTCTTGACGTGTACGATTCACAAGTACACCAGCAACACAGGCAGCCTTGAGTCCAAGCGCAGCACACATAGTGAATAATGTGGCTGACTCCATTTCATAGTTCATGACGTTGAGCTTTTGCCATTGCTCAAAAGTGCCTTGGAAGTCTTTGGCAACATAACCTGAGTAAGTATCATATCGCTCTTGTCCTGGGTAAAACGTATCACTAGAAGCGGTGATACCAACATGGTGCATTACGCCTAAAGACTCACAGGCTTTAACCATTGCTTGTGTACAATGAAAATCAGACACAGCAGGATAGCTAAGTGGTGCAAAATGCTGGCTTGCACCATCTAAACGCACAGATGCGGTACTGACCAGTAAATCACCTTCATTGATATGCGGCTGAATTGCGCCAGTTGTCCCGATGCGTAAGAAAGTAGTGATGCCTAGCTGAGCAAGTTCCTCAACAGCAATTGACGTTGAAGGGCCGCCAATACCAGTTGAACAAACAATGACGGTTTTATCTTTTAGTTTTGCTGAATAGACATGAAACTCGCGAGTCTGCGCTAGACATTTTGGAGACTCCATTTTTTCTGCGATGCGCTTAGCGCGTTCTGGATCGCCCGGGACTATTGCTAACGTAGCACCTTCTAAAGCGGCTTTGTCTAGTCCTAAATGAAATACCTTGTCCATAGTAAACCTTATTTTTGTGTAAAGCGTAATACTTAATAGTTATGAGTTAAAAGTACAGGACAGATGTCCGAATGTTTTATTCAGAATAGGGTATTGGCTTGCAACTTTAAAGTTGTTCTTCTAAACCTTAAGTAATGCAACTATGAGGAAGAGTTATGCCTGCATCACCGTCACTAGATAAAAACACCGAATTTGCTCGTTGTCTTGAAAGCAATAAAATCGCTGCATTAGCGCCTTTTCATTGGCTGGCTTTGGCGTTTAAAGATATTTCTCGGGCACCCATTTTAAGTCTCATTTATGGACTGGTCTTCACAATTATCCCAGCAAGTATCATGTACCTAGTGTATGAAGCTGGTACACATTTAGTCATACTTCCAGCAGCGGTTGCGTTTGCACTTATTGGCCCAGCGTTTGCTTCGGGTTTATACGACGTGGCATGGGAGCTTGAGAAAGGGCACAAACCAACATTAGGACATAGTTTACATTCTATGTTTAGAAACCCAGCAGGAGAATGGGGGTTTGCGGTTCTTCTAATGGTGATAATGATTGTTTGGATGCGTTTGGCCGCGTTAATACATGCGTTGTATCCCAACGTACCTAATCCGACCTTTGAGCAATTGTCGGCATTTCTTACTCTGGGAAGTATTGTGGGTGGTTTGTTAATGGCGGCGGTTTTTGCAATCTCCGCATTTACCCCCCAAATAATGATGGAGCGCCGAGTTGATATCATGACAGCGGTGATCTCCTCGATTCACGCGGTAAAAATGAATGCGCCCGCAATGTTTGTTTGGGGCGCGTTGATAGTCACCTTAGTATTGCTTGGCTTTGCAACCGGTACTGCTGGGTTTATTGTGATTATGCCACTATTGAGTTATGCAAGCTGGCATGGCTATATCGCCATTATTAAAACCAAAAAAGCGCGAGGGTACGAATAACACGTAACTATGCACCCTCAATGCATATAAAACCATAGCGCGTACAGAAGCGAGTTGCGCTATGGTTGACTTTCCTTATTGGCATGTTATATCTCTCGACTAAAGCATAAATAGCAAGATTGTGGCACCAATTAGCGATCACTTAATTTAAGTAATCCTTTGATTTAAATTGATATTACTAGAAAGTAATTTGGGTGTGATCGACTCATACAGCCGTAACAATATGCACATGCGTAAATAGTGAAATATATGGCTATTCGCATGAATATGCAAAAATAAGCTACCCGGAGGACAATATGACTAACCCAAAACAACAACTTCAAGAAAAACTAGAGCATTGTTTGTGCCCACCAGGAGACGGAGTATTTACCGTTAATACAGCTAAGGAACGCAAAGACGCGCTACGAACTAAGTTATATGGGCAAACTGACGGTGTAGATGAAATTTGGAAACAATCATTAAAGACCATTGATTCTTCTGTGCACAAAGCGGCAATTTTAGGTATTGCATCAGATTGTGGCGGCGGCATACTGCGCGGTGCAAATTGGGGGCCTTTATTTTTACGTTCAACCTTAATTGAGCAGCACCCCCATATTAGCGCGTTCGATCTAGGTGACGTACGGGTGATCCCGCACTTATTACACGATAAGTATTTAAATGAAGCGACTATCAGCAACTGCCAGAAAGCGCTTTATCAAAACCCAAACAGTGACTATTACGTGTCACCTTTGTCAATTACAGAAGATGTGTGCGATGGTTTTTATCAGCAGCATCCAGATAAAGGGATATTTGGTATTGGCGGCGACCACTCAATCAGTTACCCATTAACTAAGTCGTACTTAAAAGCTAAGCGTGATGCAGGAAAGCGTACGGCGATCATCCATTTTGATGCCCATACAGACTTGCTAGTGGAGCGTTTAGGTATTGATTTGTGCTTTGGCTCGTGGTGCACACATGTACTTGAGTATTTACCTGCACCACACCATTTAATCCAATTCGGTATTCGCTCCAGTGGTAAAGATAAATCTCATTGGGAAAATACATTTGGTGTTAAACAACATTGGGCACATGAAATTCGTGAACAAGGTCCTGCCGCGATAGTTGCACAAGTTATTGCACAGCTAAAAGCAGATAATGTCGATGAGCTATATGTTAGTTTTGATATTGACGCATTAGATGAAGAGTTTGCATCAGCGACTGGTACTCCTGAAGGGAATGGGATGACCCCAGATGAAGCACTTGAAATTTTAGCTGCGTTACGCGCTGAGTTTCCAATAACAGGTGCCGATATGATGGAAATCGCGCCATTTACCGACAGTTCGTTGGTTGGCCAAACAAGTTCAGAAACCACGTTACGAGAAGGTGCGAAGATTTCAGCATTTTTAATTGATGCAATGAATAATAGCTAAAATTATAATCAGACGGAGTGCCTGCTCCGTCTTTTCATGCACTACTCCTACCTAATTGTATTTAAATAGCAATGTTAAGTAAAACATTGACCATTCTAACGCGTTAAATAGCGGAATTAATTGCGTCAAAATAATGTATATAAAATAACGACATTCTGAAATTCTTGCCTCTGTACGACGCTGTTTTCTTGCCGATTTATCTGTGCTTTTATTTCAAACAATGTGCATAACAATTGTAACAGGCTTTATCATTTTTAGCTTATACGCTATATTTTTCTGTAAGTTAACAAAGAAGCACAATACATGTATATAGGATTTGTACTGCTACTGAGCGTGTTTACAGGGAGCGCTTTTGCACAAAAATTGAGTATTGTAACGGAAGATTTTCCTCTATTTCAGTATTATAAAAATGGCCAGCTAGTTGGGGAAGCCGTTGATAAAGTTCAAGCCGTGCTTAGACAAGCCGAAGTGGATTATACAATCCATGTGAATCGATGGTCAGTGTCATACACCGCTGCGCTGCGCGATGCGAATACCTGTATATTTTCAATGGGTCGGTCACATACTCGTGAAAAACTGTTTACCTGGGTGTTTCCTATTTCGAAATTTACTACGTCATTTTATGGGCTGAAGTCAGAGAATATTAAAATTCAGACACTGGGTGATGCAAAGCAGTATAAAACAGGTGTGATCCGCAATAATTATAGTCACCAATACCTTAAAATGAGAGGCTTTAAAGAAGATCAGCAGCTTATGATGTTATCAAGTTTTGACCGGGTGTTTGAACTGCTTGAAGCGCGGCGAGGGCTCCTTGACTTGGTTATCTTAAATGACGCACAATTTGACTACCGCGCATTAACCGACCCA
Source organism: Pseudoalteromonas sp. MMG005 (assembly GCF_018101015.1). Classification (NCBI taxonomy): domain Bacteria; kingdom Pseudomonadati; phylum Pseudomonadota; class Gammaproteobacteria; order Alteromonadales; family Pseudoalteromonadaceae; genus Pseudoalteromonas; species Pseudoalteromonas sp. MMG005. The sequence goes on from NZ_JAGJEK010000022.1 coordinate 68,748, forward strand.
TTTACGGTGCAGCTTGAAAAGGTGTATACACTAGAAAATAGTGGGGCACAGTTATATTTTGCATGTAATAAACAGGTGCCCAAGCCACTTATCAATAAAATGAGTAGTGCTTATGAAGCATTGCTTCACGATTCATCACTTTTTAATTGATGGCCATGTGAAGCTGTGAAACGTATCTAAGTATAGTTGCTCAACTTTGTCTCTGGCCCACGGTGTTTTTCTTAAAAACTTAAGGCTCGATTTAATACTTGGATCATGTGTGAAGCATCGAATGTCAACCGCTTCACCCATAGCGCGCCAACCCAACTGATCTTCGAGTTTGATTAATATATCTTCTAGTTTAATGCCATGAAGTGGATTTTTTGGCTGCTCTTGGCTCATGATTACCCTAATTTTCAAATCAGTTATTTTACGCGAATAGTACGTTCAGGGTCTAGCTTTATTGGTACACCCGATGCATCGGCTTTTACCCATACGACTCGACTATTGGTTTGCTTTGGATGTTTATTGCTGCAGGCAAATAGCATATCAAACTGTTTGATAAGCGCCCCTTCACTGTATTTTTGGCCTTGATACCAACACACATTTAAGGGTTCATCTATAAAAACGGTATTTTTATGATTTTTATCAAATGCCATACTGTGGGTTGTGGTTAGTATGAAGCATAAGTTGGTGGTTAAAGTTAAAATTCTCATGGCATAACTCCCAGATTTGTCTAATCTTACTATGATTGTAGATAAGATCTTAATTGTGTGAGTAATATTACAACGATTAATCACCTTTCAGATAAGATTAAAAACAAAATAAGAGGGAATCACAATGGCTTTTGATCAAAATATGATGGCAGAGCTGACCTTATTAGCTAAATTTCCGAGAAACAGTATGCATCAAGGTATTAAGCTCCATAAGTCGGCCGAGCCCAGTCTTAAAGATGCGGCAGAACGACTATTTAATAAAGGGGTGATTGATAGCCCTGATGGCGGGTATTTGACAGATTTGGGATTAGACTTAGTAGTGCACCTTGATCAGGTGCACTGTGCACTACAATAAGTCATTACTTAGGAGTAAACTTAAGCATTAGTACCATTCATTATTGCGCGTCAGGTTGATTCTCTGGCGCTGCATCGATAAAGGCAGGTAATGTGTTGCAACGCGCATAAATCGCTGAGATTTTTGGGTATTGCGACATATCTACTTTAAAACGCAATGCATTGAACACTTGTGGCACTAGGCAGATGTCTGCCAGTGATGGCTCAGATCCAAAACAATAATCGTGATCACCCAATAGCGATTCCAGACGGTTAAACCCTTCGATTACCCAATGACGATACCAGGTGTTTTTTTGCTCATCATTCACATTTAGTTCACCACTTAAATATTTCAATACCCTTAAGTTATCGATTGGGTGTATATCGCTTGCGATGGCATAACAAAAACTACGTACTTGGGCTTTTTCCCAGCTATCAGCTGGTAATAGCGGGGTATCAGGGTGTGTTTCTTCTAGCCATTCTAAAATTGCCAAAGATTGTGCTAATACACCGTGTTCAGTTTCCAGAGCTGGCAGCAATCCTTGGGGGTTTTTCTCGGTATATGGCGCAGCTTGTTGCTCTGACTTTAATAAATTAACACCAACCAATTCATGTGAAATATTTTTTAAATTCAGTGCAATACGCACTCGATATGCCGCTGACGAGCGGAAGTAAGTATAGAGTTTCATAGTTGTTCCTTAATCACGACAAAGGCACTATATCAGTGCCTTGTTAAGTATTAGTGTATCGGCTGGTTATTCGCCTTTGTAGTATTTTTTGATGTTTTTCCAACATTCTGCATAATTAGGCTGGCGCTCTTTTCCTTCCAGTGCATATTTTGTTGGCGATATGATATATCGAGATTCAAACATAAATGCCAAGGTATTGTCATAACGCTGTGGCTTAAGATCAGCATTTGAGGCTTTCTCAAATACCTCAGCTTCAGGCCCATGTGGAGACATACAGTTATGCAAACTCATACCGCCTGGTACAAAACCGTGTTCTTTCGCGTCATAAACCCCCTCAATGAGGCCCATGAATTCACTCATAATATTGCGGTGATAATACGGTGGACGGAACGTATTTTCTGCCACCATCCAACGAGGTGGAAAAATAACAAAGTCGACGTTGGCAACACCTTCAGTGCCTGATGGCGAGGTAAGTACGGTGAATATTGACGGATCAGGGTGATCAAAGCTAACTGTATTCATCACATTAAAGCGCGATAAGTCATATTTGTATGGGGCACTGTTACCGGTCCAAGCAACCACATCAAATGGCGAATGGCCAATATCACAACGGAACAGGTTACCGTTAAATTTAGCGACTAATTCAAAGTCGCCTTCCTTATCTTCAAAGGCAGCAACGGGATACTGAAAATCTCGCTCGTTGGTATAGCCATTAGCGCCAACAGGACCACGTTCAGGCAACACCATTGGATGACCGTAATTTTCGCAGATGAAACCACGTGCTTCATCGTTTAATAACTCAACGTTAAATTTAATGCCGCGTGGAATAACCGCAATTTCACCAGGCTTAATGGTTAACTTGCCGCACTCAGTGTGAAGCAGTAACTCGCCTTGCTGCGGTACAAAAAGCATTTCGCCGTCTGCATTATAAAAATACCGGTCTGTCATCGATTTGTTAATCACGTATACGTGAATGCCAATGCCGGTTTGGCCGTTCGCACTGCCATTGGCGGCCATAGTGACTAAGCCATCAACAAAGTCTGTTTGTTCTTTTGGAATATCGACTGGGTTCCACCGTAACATAGTTGGCGGCGTCGGGATTTCTGTGATCGGTGCTGTGCGCAATAATCCGTTATCGAGCGGCTGGTAATCACCTTGTACAACAGAAGGGCGAATACGGTAGAACCAATTTCTACGGTTGTCGGCACGAGGGGCGGTAAAAGCGGTGGTGTTATATTGCTCAGCGTATAGATCGTATTTTATTTTTTGTGGCGAAAACTGACCAATTGGTAAAGCACCCGGTAAAGCTTCAGACTCAAATTGATTGCCAAAACCGGTTAAGTATTGATACTCGTGATTCATTCGTTCGACTCCAGTAGGTTTTCATGTAAGATACTCTCACGTGAGAGTAATATCAAGTGTCTATAGCAATTCTTTTTGTATATAATTGTTTACGTAAATTGCTGTATTCAAAGTTGAGTTAGATGTCATTAAAAATAGAAGAGTTTTTACCCTATAGATTGGTAAAATTAGCGAACAAGGTAAGCCATGCATTCTCTGAAGTTTATTTTGAAGAGGCTGGGTTAAGCATGCCGCAATGGCGCGCAGTTGCACATTTGGCACAACGAGAAACATGTTCTGCTAAAACGTTATGTGATTTAACCGAAATAGATAAGTCCACCATGTCTCGTGCAGTCAAACAGCTCACTGATAAAGGCATCATTGAGTTGTGTACAGATGCGAATGATAAAAGAGCAAAACTGCTGAGTTTAACGAGTGAGGGAAAAGCGTTATTCAACCAGTTATCTGAAAAAGCTCAGCAGTGGGAAAGTGATGTATTGGCCAGTTTATCGCACAGTGAAAGAGATACCTTACTCAGCGTGATAAGTAAGGTAGAGCAACGAGTTGATAAAGGGTAGTGAATATCAGTAGTGTAATATTTTCTAGTTTAGAAAAAGAGTTGCTTTATCACAGTTGTAAACTGGTCGATTTAGTAACTCATTTTATTATAGGACGCGTGGATTTAAGTCCGAAGTGCACCACTCGCTAAATTAAACTACTGAGTATTTTATTGAACTTGGCTTTTCTTTACTCTGAAGAAAAGGTACAACAAAGAGAATATCAAGAAGTTAATATACAAAGAGTTCATCGGCGTGTATGTATGAAAAAACTCATCAATGGTAAATTCAAAGACTATTTTACGTACTCCCAATAATATAAAAAACGATAGGGCTGACGCATATATGAATATGATATAAGCACAAATGTTTATATATTGCTGGTATGCTTTATTTAGTGTTTTTAACCTACCGGCTAAAAACATCGCGAGAGCTGATGCGCCTAAGCAATTAAATATAAAAGGAGTACTTATCGTGAATAGTTCAGAGTAGCGGTGATAATTGATACCTATCCCAAACAAAGGTGTTAAAACAAAGTCTAAAAAAATGATGAAAGTTAAAGAAAATAGTAAAGACCAGCATATAGTTTTATTTAAGTAGTATGTCATCACTTTTCCTTATTATATTCACAGGGTTTTTAAAGTGGTAACACTTATTTACTTCAGTGCGTACACTTGGGCGGATTTTTTTTAAATCAAGTTTTACTCCGATATCAAGTAGTGAGTTTATTAATTTTATGTCGTGTTTCTTTATCTGAGAGTAACATGCAATATTGGCTAGTTGCTCCTCTATATTAAAACCATATAAAGAAGATGGCTGGCCAAATTCAGCTAATATCCATTTCAATACATTTTTATCCTCAATATTAATTGTTGCATAATAAGATAAGTTCTTTCCATGAAATCTTAATTTCTTCAAAGCACTGTCTTTCTCTAACCGAGATTTTAATCCAACAGAATAAAACTTCATGAAGTTTTTTGTGAATACATCGAGTCTAAATTTATCAGAATTTACATCTGCCCATTCTAACCCATGAAAATAGGCGTATTCTTGGTGGGTTAACCCATAGAGATCAACAAGTATTTCGTTCTTATCAATGTTTTTATATAGAGTAGCTAATTCATTCACGTCAAAAGGAGCGTTAATGTACTTCATCGTGTAATTTTTAATAGTGTTATTAGATTTTAAGTGGGAAAAGTAATCTTGATACAATGGTTCGTCAATAATTTCAGAGAATGCATCCATGCCTGTCTTTGTAGTTATATTTATGTCTAGACTGTCTAGTTTATTCTGGAACTGTTCCGGTGTGAGTATAAATACAGAATCAAGGTTAATACTGTCATTAGTGTTGGTTTTACATAGCGAAACTAGTTCAAAGGGCTGTAGTTTAGATAAGAACTTGTCTTTATTTTCCTGCTTGACAGTCTCTAGCGATATTTTTTTGTCGAAGCTTTTTTGATACTTATTAATGTCTAAAAATTTTGAAAATAGACTACGCTCCATGAGACTATAATGTGAGATATCCACCATTTTTCCATAATAAAAGTTAGAGTCATTAATTAGTCCCAATTTTTGTAGTTCTGTTAACACATCAAAACGACCTTCTTTAATTAGTAAGTTGTTAAATGTATAACCTTGCTCTTCGTTGGTATTTAGCTCGGAAGTTTGGTTTGGGAATAAAGATGTGAGTTCAATGAGTTGTTTATCAGTTAATCCCATAGCCGCCATTTTCCAGCCTAAACCGGTCGGCTCAATGCCATGTTTTATAATTTTCTTGATGGTTTCCCACTTTGCACTATTCGCCAGTGCAATATCAAGTAGGCTTACGGGTTGACCAAAATAGTCCATATTATTAGAAATAGTGCCCGTTAAGGACTGACGAACATACTCTTCTATGCCTTGTTCTTTTAGTACGTTTAAAGCAGTCTTATCTGAATCGGCGTTATCTATAATGACAGGGTTCGCCAAATCTTTAAGAGAAATCGGATAAACAGGATTGTTTTTATTTAAGGGGCTGTTAAATCCATAGCCAATATACAAAACGTCATCACATTTATTAGATGAAATAGCTAATAGAGGAACTAATAACAAGGTTAATAATAAATACTTCATAGTTGTCCTTTACTAAAATGAGCAATTTCTACAGTACTCATATGAATTGAATTATCGATATTAATTTAAGTAACACTAATTATAAATCGTAGAGCGCCACAGTTTCTGGTTCTGATGCTCTGAGATACTTTATTTTCCTAATGTCGTGTTGTAACTAATTATAAGTTTGGTACGTGTGGGCTCTCAGATATGATGATACTGGCTATTAAAATTTATTATAGAGATTTTTGTTTATTTTGAATTTTAGATAAAAATAAAATTATGGTACCAGTTACCAAGCCAGGTACTGATGCCAACATAACATACGGTGTAAAAAGTATTACTCCACTCAGTGCGGATGTGGGAAATAGCGTGCTGCCAAAAATAAGCACATAGTATGAAAATGCAATAATTAGGGTAGTAACCGATACAAAAACAGTTAAAAACAGGTAGCCGGCCTGACTTCTTGTATATTTAATGACTAGATAAATGATGGCAGCCGGAATTGCTTTAATATACAAGTCTATGAATAACGGAAACAGTAGAGTGCTAAAATAAAACTCGCTTGTTCCCCGAATTAAGGAGCTCAAAATGAAAAATACGGGTGCGCTAATGGGTAGGGTACTCACAAGTGTCAACGTTGTTGCGTTTTGATACTTTTTTTCAATGTTCATGTTTCAAAATCCTTTGAAATGCAAGCTTACAGTTTTTTATCGTTAGGTTTTCCAATTTTAAATGTGAATCATATAGTTTTGAAGATGGATGAAATATCGAGATTAAATAAAGTACACATAAAAAAGGCCAGTGTTCACTGGCCTTTAGAGTTTATCTAATTTGCGTGTTAGATACTCTATACAGTGTATTGTTACAAAAGTGCACTTAAATAGTGTATTTAAGTGCACCAATTCATATTAGAATGTGTAACGAATACCAATTTTAGCGCGCCACGCTGAAGATTCATCAACCTCTGTGTAGTTACGTACATCAGCGCCGTTGTGAGCCGCGTGAATGATCAAGCGATTTGAGTCATCTAAACCACCGAAGTCATAAATTTTCTGATCTGAGAAGCGCAGTTTTTTCTCAATGCCCCAATCGCTGTTTAACAAGTTCGCGAAGTTCTCGATCATGAAATAAATCTGACCTTTGTGTTCAGGGTAGAACCCCGGGATTTCTTGCTTGAAGCTCACATCCATGGTTGTTACCCAAGGCTGTGTCGCAGTGTTACGGTCTAAAAGTTGACCACGTTCAGAAATACCCGCTCTATTTAATAGTTGCTCAAGCTGAGCCCATGTCATTGGATCGTGGTACTTACCATCTTCCGCTGATTTTACCCAGTTTACGTTTGCATCATCAGGTCCAGTTGGAATATACGCAAGGTAGGCTGATGTCCGGTCGAACCCTGGACGATCTCCTAAGTCACCGTCGTTATACGAACCCATCGTATAACCGTGTGGGCGACCAGAACGGCGTTCAAAGAACACGTTAAACTTAGAAGCATAGCCGTCGAAGAACTCAGTGCTATACGCTAGGCTAACCTTGAAGCTATGTTCCACTTCGTAGTGACCACGGCCCACTAAATCTACATTGCGACTGTGTACAGTTGCGTATTGGTAGTTACTTTGTGCACGCGACGAACTACCAGGGTTTACATCTTCAATATCTTGGTGTGCGTAGCTGGCTGAAACGTACAGGCCGTTATCCCACTGTTTTGCAAGGGCTGTACTGAAAATGATTGAACGGCCATTTTCTTCCGCGTTGGTCATCATAATATCGAAGTTGTCTTTTAAGTCACCTTCGTAAATGCTGTCATAAATGGTACGGCCAGTGGCTGATGTACCCACCGCTTTCAGAGCAGTATTGCGCCAAACTGCTTCGTTTTCTTTTTTATGATAGGCAAGTTCCGCTGTCCATTTGAAGCCATCACCTAAGAGTTCTGAATCAAAGTCATATTCAAAGCCAACTTGTGCACGAATGCTTGAAGGCAGCTCAAAGTTAGGGTCCGTGTAGTTTGTGCTACCGGCACCTTTTTGAAGCGAATTTTTAACTGCATCTGGTACACGGGTAATGTCAACTTGATCTACCGTTGCAAAGTAATCGTTGATAGCGTTTGCTGGTGCAGATACGTAAGTTAAGCCATCGTTTTGGAATGGTGCGTTATACCAAACGTTTGGTATACCGCCTTGGAAACGGCCAATACCGCCGTTAATTGTCAGAGATTCAGTCGCGTAATATTTGAATCCTACACGAGGTAAGATAATATCAACACCGTCTAAATTCTCTTGGTTAGTATAGCCATAAGTATTTAAGAAGTTTTGGTTTAACGTCGGTTTATCACTGGTTGACAAACGCTCGTAACGTAAACCGGCTGTGACTTCTAAGTCATCAGTAGGGTAAAACTTATCTTCAACATATAACGCTAACTGGCTACGGGTTGCGTCGTATGCCATATCGTTTGCGTCATTGGTGTAGGCATTACCGTAAGTGAACTGGTAGTTATCACGGCTAATGTGCAATTTTTTATTGGCAAAGTCTTCTAAGCTGCCAAAGGTCCAAGAGCCTCGAGAGTTTTCAGCGAATAAGTTGTAAAGACGCAAGTTTTTATACTGTGCACCAAACCCAATTTCATGGTCACCCAATAGGTAAGTTGCGTCGAATGTCATCTCTAAAGTTTCAGTTTCAGATACATTGTTGTGGCGGAACTCAGTTGCACCAAACTCAAAGCCTGGGCCTCGACCATTTTCAAGGTATACTTTCACTGCACCTAGCGGAGAATTAACGATACTGCTGTTGCTTACGTCTTTGTATGCGATACCAAATTCGGTTGAGAAATCATCTGACCAATCAGAGTAAATTTTCGTTGCGAAGTTATTAAACTTAGTGGTGAGTGCATAGCGGCTAGAGTTTAATTGAACTGTGCTGCCACCTTCAGGGTAGTCTTTCGCTTGTTCTTCATTTTGCCATTGGTATGTGAAGTCGGCACGGTGCGCATCACTGATGTTCCAGCTAAGCTTTACAAGTACACTGTCGCTGTTATCTTCTGGATTGCCACCTAAGCTATCTTCAACACCATATACACTGTTTAATGTTGATAAGAATTGGTTGTAATCTGTTTCACTAACAACAAATTCACTGCCTGCACCAGAGCCTGCAAAACCATAGTCTAAGTCTTTTTCTTGCTTCCAACCGTTGTAGTTTACGAAGTAGAAAAGCTCATCTTCAATAATAGCACCACCAGTACTGAAGCCCATACGGCTTTCTGTAATGGTTGTGTCGGCGCGGTTTGATGAATAAGTTCTATGACCATCAGCATCTAATACAGGGTCACGGCCATCGAATACTTGTTCGACGTTGTCTACTTTACCCGCAAGGCTAGGCGAGCTTTGCTCATAAAAACCCGTAAACGTGTATTCGTTTGAGCCAGACTTAGTGACCGCATTGATGGTACCACCACCAAAGTTACCTTTTTTTGCAGAAAATGGTGAAGCGTCAACCGAAATTTGCTCAATGGCGTCAAGCGCAACCGGTGGCTGTGCAGTAGGGTAACCATTTTTAGCTAGACCAAAGTCATCATTTTGGCCGATGCCGTCAATGGTTAAGCTGTTACTGCGTGGGTTATTACCTGCAATCGTTAACTCACCTGAACCGTTGATGCTGGCCAGTGGGTTTAAACGTGCGATATCTTTAATATCGTTGTTAAAACTCGGTGCATTTTCAATGGTATCGGCGCCGAACACACTGTTTGAACCGCCTGCTTGTTGTACGATACGGTAACCCGTTACTTCAATTTTCTCTACTTTTTGTAGAGGCTGAAGTTGAGATACAAGACGATGCGTGTCACCTAGCTCAAGAAAGATGCTATCTAATTCAGTGTCTGAGTAAATATCAGAATCAAGCACCACGCGGTAAGGACCACCAACGCGTAAACCTTTGGCAATAAATGCACCAGAATCGTTGGTTGTGAATGTGCTCGTTGTGCCTGTTGGCTCGTGAATAACTGTAACTTTAACGTTGGCAGCAGCGTCACCAGCAGGTGTGGTGATTTTACCGCGCATGGCTGATGACGTATCAGATGCAAATGCACTTACAGATACGCCCAAAGCGAGCGCTAACGCGCCGGCTACTTGAGTCAAGCGAACGTTTTTCATTGTGTTGTTTCCCGTGTAAGGTTATTTAAATTACTACTACTGTGCGAATAGCCAAAAAGCTGTAACTTTTCAGTATTACCAGTATTTTTATAGTATGTTGCAGTAAAGCAGTTGTTTTAATCTGCAACGGTTTAATTTGTAAAGTACAATATTTAAGCTTATTTATTGGTTACTTCGTATTTGATAAATAACGGCTAATTTGCAATTTAAGCACCTTAGCCGCTTATAAATATTATATTTTACAGGTGGGTTAACTCCTTGAACCCGTTAAAACTTAAAAGTCGTATTTTACCCCTAGGCGAATTTCGTATAATGAAGGTTTAATTTCAAAGTCAGTACCTGATGGGTTGTTAAATTCTTCAAAAACATATTGGCCATTGTCATTTATTGATGCAGTCACGGCATTTTGCATAAAGCTACCGGTGTTGAGGGTGCCCCAATTGTCATTGAGTAAGTTGCCTACGTTTTTGATTACGAAGAACGCCGAGCCTTTGTGGTTATCAGAGAAACCGGCAAATTCTTGCTCAATTTTCAAATCAAATGTGACCCACCAATCGCCATCTTGCGAGTTACGGCCTTGAATTTCACCACGTGTTAAACCTTCACGCTCAACCCACTTATCAAATGCGGCTTTGTCAAATGCTTCACCTTTGTCATTTGCACCATAAACTACGTGACCATCATCAACACGTGGTACATATAACAAGTCTCGCTTACTGTCGGCAAAGCCAAACATATGGGTATCATCGAAAGTATAAGAGTATGGGTTAGTCATACTTGCTTGACCAAATACGCTGAACTTAGTTGCTAGCCCATCAATGAACTCATGCTTGTACGATAAAGACATGGTGGCGCGGTGCGGAATTTCATAGTTTGACGTTGACACGCCAGGGTTTTGCGGGTCATGAGCGGCAATACCATGGAAGTTTGAAAACGCCACAGAACTTGTCATTGGGTGAACATCGTTCGACATGGTATACGCATAAGACAGCGCCACATCGATGCCGTTATCAAATGACTTATTCATGCCAAATGATAAAACATGGGTATATCCATCATCACCCGTGACATTGGTTAATAGCAGGTCTGACTTACGAGAATGAAGGTCGTCGTTATAAATAGGACGACCATCTGGAGCAGTTTCGGTACTCGCAAGGGTTAAGTTGCGTACAATCGCAGAGTCTTGTTTGTCGGTATATAAGTAATCAACCGTAAAGACATAGTCAGACTCAGTGACGTAGGTGGCACCGAGTGAATATTTCCACTCTGATGGGAGTTCAAAGTTAGGGTCAGTGACGTTAGTGCTGTCATCTGCGCTGCCTGAGCCTACCGCATTGTATAATTCTTGTGGGATTGCAAATCCTGCTTTTCCGCCATCAACAAAGGCAACCGCATCTGGGCCTAGTAGTTGAACACCACGTTCATTTTCTTGAATATTACGTACGCCATCGTTCGAGTAGCTATTTGAGATCCAAACATTCGGGTTACCACCAGAATATAAGCCAAAGCCACCCCGAATTTCTAGTTGGTCGTCGTAAATCCAGTTAAAGCCAAAACGTGGTTGAATGAGGTCAACGCCATCTAGGTTTTGCTGATTAGAAAAACCAAAACGTTCTTGGAAGTTCGGGTTATGTGCAGGTACATCGTCACTGGTATACCAGTCGTAGCGTAAACCGGCTGTTAGGGTAATGTCGTAATCAATTAGGTCGAATTTATCTTGCGCGTAAAGGGTATTTAATGCGTACTTAAATTCCCCCGCAGCATCGACTGGGTTATGCGATGACGCATTACCGTAGTAAACACGGGCAACCCCGTTTTCAAAGTCTTCGATACTACCAAAACGGTGCTCACCTTCATTGTGCTGTACGAACATGTTGAATACATCGAGTTCTTCACGCTCATAACCAAATGATAGCTCGTGATCGTCTAGGTAGTATGTACCGGCAAACTTTAACGATAGGTTGTCGTATTTTAATTTATTTGCTTGACGAGAGTCATCTGGCCCCAAATAAACAGTAACGTCGTTGTTTCTAATTTGGAATTCACCAAAACCAGATGTTTGGTCTAATGAAAGTTGGCGGTTGTCTAGTTCAGAGTAGCCGATGCGTACTTCTGTTGAAAATACGTCATTCCAATCTGAATAAAGAGAGGTCACAAATGATTGAAGTTCTGCACCACGCTCATAGAAGTGGTTAGACAATGAGATTCTATCAGAACCGCTATCAGACTGAGATAACGTGAAGCCATCGTTGTAGTTGTATACAAAACTTGCACGGTGGTCATCGTTGATGTTCCAGTCAAGTTTTACCAATAGCTTTTCATCTTCAACTGGCATGCTAGGAACAAGCGAACCTGCATCATAGCCATATTTGTCGAGTGATATTGCCGCAATGTTATCAATCGTCGCTTGGCTTATTTTACCGTTTGCAAGCGGAGCATATTCAAAAACTTGTGCACCTTCTAGCTTTTCATAACTGGTGAATAAGAACAGCGTATCTTCTACTAATGGCATGCCTACATTAAAGCCATAACGCTTTTCATTGTAGTCGCCGATGGCTTGCTCTTTGCCATCAATTTTGTCACCTGACAGTGAGTCATTGGTGTAATCAAAGAACACACCACCAGATAGGGTATTGGTACCTGATTTTGTTACTGCATTGATATTACATGATGTGAAACCACCATATTGCACATCAAATGGTGCTAACTCAACAGCAACTTGGGCAATTGAATCGAATGAGAAAGGCATACGCTCAGTTGGGTAACCATTGCGGTTGAGGCCAAAGTTATCGTTCATGCGCATACCATCAACAGTTAAACTGTTAAAACGCGGGTTACCGCCAGCACATTGAATGGCACCAGAGCTGCTTTCATCTACATAAATACGTGGATCAGTACGTACAATATCTTTGATATCACGGTTTATTGCAGGTTTTTCTTGCAGGTCTGCGAGTGAGAAATGAGTTGCGGGGCCTGTACCACCAGATTGCATGGTCATAGGGCGACCGGTAACAACAATCTGCTCCATGTTTTGCTGAGAATTTAGTTGAACAGTCACGGGATACGTTTTACCTAAAGACAAATAAATGTCTTCAACCAATGTATCTTCAAATTTGTTCGAATCGATAATAACTTGATAAGGGCCGCCTACGCGTAGCCCTTTTGCTGAAAACGTGCCATTTTCATTTACCACTGTGGTTTTCACTGAGCCTGACGGAGTGTGGATAATCGTCACTTTCGTGCCAGCAGCGGGGTTCCCTTGAGGACCAACAACTTGACCTTTCATACTAGAAGCTGTGTCGTTAGCAAATGCAGCTCCACTTGCACCGATGCTTGCTGCAATAGCAAGTGATAGGGCTGTTTTGCGCAATAGAGTTTTCATTATGTCGTTTCCCGTGTTTTGAATAGTTTATTTAACAGCGGTTACTTTTGAAGTCTTGAGTGCTTCTTTTAAAGGCGCTGCATTTTTGTCAAAAATTTGATTCAATAAGCCAGCTAAACGAATACCACCTTGTTGTAGGCGTGTTCTTACAGTCGGCATATATTTATAAATGTACCCATAACTTATTTCAGTTTCATTTAAGTTATAGACTTTATCCGAAATATAATGGCTTTCTAATAACCAGTCTGCAGGCTCACTATCAAGGTAATCACTTATAATGGTTTTATTTGACGTTTTTATGAATTCTGCAAACTCACTGTAAGATAGACTCTCATTTTCAATTAAGCGAGTGTCCCACGTTGAATGTAGGTTTGTTTTATCACCAAAAAATGTCACTTTGATTAGGTTTCCGCCACGGTCTTCGCCACGTCCTGCATGAAATGGTTGGTGGCTATCACCCACAAGGTGCACTAAAAAACGCAGGGCAAAGCGTTTCTCATCTATTGATTTATCATTAGATTGAAGGGTGTTTTTTGCGTAGTAAATACCATCTAGGATGTGCTTTACTTGATCTTTTGAAGAAATCGTATGGTCAACATGGTTATGCATTTTGCTCGCGTCTTTAATGTTGATGTAGTGCCATTTTGTGGACTTTTTACGCCAGAAGTCACTGCTGTCAGAGCGCATTTCGTCTGCCCAAGTTGATATTTGCGCCAGTGAACTTTCTTCTAAAAGAGGGGTCAGAGCTTTCGTGGTTGTTTCTGTTAGATGATCTTCAGCAACTTTACCAATAATGCGGTGACCATTTTGGCCCCATGCTACGGCATTAAATGAACTAGACAACACACCCACAAGTGCAATTACAGAGAGCTTTTTAACTAACATATGCATTTTCTTCATTGTTAAAAAGTCGCCAATGACGACTATTCGATAAGGTCAATTGTCCGTATTTTTCAAGAAATAAAAAGGACTTAACGGGATTCATAATTTCTTGTTAATAAAGTATGTGATTCAAGGGTTTATAGAGTTTAAGTAAAATTACTTATTGTAATAAGTAAGGATTACTGGTCTAATGGCTAAGTCGGCACTATAAGAATAAATTACCCTTGAGATATCATAACATTCTAATCAATAAACCCTCTATTGTTACATTATTGTTTCTATCTATGTGGGCCTGCTGGGTTTTAGGTCAGGCTTTTAGTAAATCAAACATAGATGATGTAGCCCATGTGTTGACACATTCTTACCAATGCACGACCTCTTCTATTGCAAATAAATCAGTATTACGGGTGCATGTTCCTATCGAGCGATTAGCCATAGACATAAAAGAAGGGCTTTGTGAGAGTAAGGTTGTTGCCAAGCAGTATGGGCACGTTGAAATATATTGGGGGGGCAACTTAGCTGAGCAAATAGAGTTTTTAGCCAAAGGTGTTGCGGATGTGATATTAAGCAAAGAGAATGTTATGCAAGCACTCATGGCTGAATCAACGCACAACTACCGACCTATTATTGGTTATCAAAATTACACTGCGTTTTTTATTTCAAATAAAGAGAAACCTAAGTTAAATAAAGCCTATTTTTTAGATAAACGAATTGGCTTACTTGACTACCCAACCAGTCGTTCAGGCCATATATTACCAAAACAGGCGTTTAAGCAGTTAGATATTGATTTAGACGCGTTAGATATTGTTTATGCGAGTACTCATACGTCATTACGAGATAAACTGGCAAAAGGCGAGGTTGATATTATTTCGTCATATTGGAGAAAAGACGACCAAGTGCGTTTTTCTAATAATTATATAGTCCCAATTGGCGGCGAAATCGTCGGCAGCCGATGGTTTTTAAAAATGAATGACGAGAATATAGACTTAGCATGCGAGTTACAATCAGTGATTAGCGCGCTTGCCCGTTCGCAAAGTTCTTCTTATTTCAAGTCATTACAACAGTATTGGCAATGCGAGAAATCACCTTATCACTTTTTAGGGGAGCAAGTGTGATGCCGCATTGGAAAAATATTACTTTATTCATTGTTATATCAGGTATTTTCACAGGAATATTTTATCGCGCACAAACTATACAAATTGAACAAGACATAAATCAACAAGCATCACAAATTATTACTCGCGTTGCGTTGGACATAAATGCATTGCCCATTGCGGATCCGTTTTTTAGCTATTCTGGCAACCCAAACGTTGTCGCATCTTATATCGAGAAAATAAACAGCAGGCTTGGGAGCCAAGCAGCGAGGGTATCACTAAAAGAAATTAGTATTTCTAAATTACCAGAGCATGATAGTACAGTGGTAAAACCGCTTGCTGCTGCACATCGTACTATATACGTGTCTTTTAATGTTGATACCCAGCACAACAAATCAGCCTATATCTTGCCATTTGTGCTCGCGTTATTAAATTCAGCTTTTTTTGGCTGGGTGAGTACTGGGGTTGTACGAGATAAAGTGCGTACTACCAACACAAATGTTGAGTCAAGAATACCAAAAAGATTGGTTGTTGACCTATATACTAAAACAATTATGCTCAATTGTGCGAAGGAAGATGCGGTTAAGCTTGCCAATAAACCACTGTGTTTTTATTTAGCGTTGGTCGAATTCTGCGAAGCTCAACCTGACGTAATACTAAATCAGAATAAAGATGTGCCCGATGAATTAATGGTAATCGCTGACAAGTATTTTGACAGGTTAATTACATTAGGACACACCATTCGTAAGCGCCCTAATTTTTCTTCGAGTTTGGAAAAAACATTAAGTGAGATAAGAGCGGCATTAGATGAGATTATGGCTGAGCATAGCGAGCTTAAAATGAAGTATTACCCACCAAAAGCACATGGTGAGGGCTCCCGTTCTAAATTACATAGTTATGGCTTATCTGACGTTTTGCTCGCAGATATTGAAGTGATCGGGAAGTAACAAAGTTTACAACGTGACAATTAAACGCAGCAACTAACTGGTACATGTGTAAATGTCTGTTATTGAACTTAAGGCATAGCCCATGTAGGCGCTATGCCTTTTAAAGTCTAGTTTATAGCTGGTCGACTTTAATTGGAGAGTGGTTTTGGAGGTAATTGATCAATACTTCAGAGTCAGTTAAATCACTCGAAGCAAATCCTGAGTGTTTATTAAGCAGTGGGTAGCCATCTCCACCTGCGGCATTATAGCTGTTAATACTCATGGTATAAGTGCTATCTGCTTGAAATGCCTCACCCTTTATTTTTAAGTTGACTAATTTTCCAGATTCAATATCAAATGTTATACCATAGTACTGTAAGTAAGCACCTGAATCTGCAGGAAATTGAGTAACAACATTCAGGTATTGATATAGTTGCTCACCTGTAAAGGTAATTTTTGTGATCCTGTTTTTAAATGGGTGTACTTTTAGTACGTCCTTATAACTGACATCACCCGCTTTAATACTATGACGTATACCGCCACCACTGATAAGGCCAAAATCAGCGTTCACCGCAGCCATTTGTGCCTTTATGATCAAGTCAGCCAGTTTACTTTGCTTAAACCGAACGGTATTTCGGCCTCCATCTAAGTATTTGTCGATTGACCCGACCGTTTTAGCTAATTGCTTTTCACCGATAGATTGATAAGGTTGTAGGAAGTCTTGTAGCTTTTTGTCAGGTTTTATATGCGATTGAACATAATTGCCATCGGCTTTTTTAAGGTTGACCGGGATGAGTTCATAGCTTAGTAGTGATTTCTGGCCATTTTCAATTTTAAACTCTGCTTTGCCGACGTACTTACCCCACTCGTGTGCCTGCATAATCCAAGTGCCATTTTGTTGGTCTGGCTGACATGATTTACCAGGCGCAAAATGCGGGTCTTCAGCACCTGTATCAGTTACACAAATGGGTTCTTGAGAATGGCCACCAATAATAATGTCTAATGTCCCCGGTGCTAGTGCACGTGCTAACGTTACGTCACCAGGCGCATTTATTCCGTATTTACCATCGTGATAATGGCCCATGTGAGTTACTGCAATCATGACATCGATGTTTTGTTTTGCACGAATTTGATCAACGACCTGTTTGGTAATAGCTGATGGCTCCACAAAATCTAGTTCCCCAATATAAGTAGGGTTAGCAATTTTTGCAGTATCTACCGTTGTTAGACCGACAATACCTATGGTTAAGCCACCTTTATTTATAATGGTATAAGGTTGATAGGCGTGAGAGTGATCGTCTTTGTTCAAAATATTGGCTGATAACAAAGGAAAGTTAGACCAAGCAATTTGCTTGTCTAAAATAGATAAGGGATTATCGAATTCGTGATTACCTATCGCCATTGCATCATAACCGATTAGGCTCATCCCTTTAAAGTCAGGCTCGGCTTTTTGCAAATCAGACTCAGGGATCCCTGTATTGATATCACCACCAGAGAGCAGTAAAACACGATGACCTTTATTGGCTGCTGTAAGTCGTAATTCATCTATGAGTGTTTTTCGAGCTGCCATGCCATACTCACCATCTTCGTTATGCCAAAAGCGGCCATGATGATCATTGGTATGCAAAACAGTTAAGTATTTGGCTTTAGATTCCGAGGTATTATCAGAAGACGTCGGTAATAAATTACATGCCGATAAAAGCAAGCAACTCGCGAACAAAGTTATGCGCATAATATAATTTTGTGGAATAAAATAGTTAGGCCCTAGTTTAAACTAAAAGCTCTAAGAATAAATGCAAATATTAGGAGTTTTTTGATACCTCATTCGCAGATTGTACAGCGATGCTTCTTCGTTGCAGTTCATTCTTGGCAATGTGAGACTTTAAATGATCGGTTTCAACCATCCAATTTAAAAATGTCACAGGCAAAGCTCGGTATGATTCACCACTATGCAACCCAAAATCACAGATTTCTTTTTCGTTATTCATCCTAGACAGCCCCGATTGTTTTTATTTTTCGGGGCTTATCCTATCAAAATATTTCAAGAGGAAAAGAACAATACGTTACAAGGTGATGCTTTTTTATAACCTTTTGTTATAAAAGTGTGAATATTATTGCTGCCCATTGAATAATAAGGAAGACACAGCCGATAAGAAATGTGCGATATCGCATGAGTACATGATTGGTACTGAGGTGTATGTAACTATGGACTAGTCTAGAAATCACGAAAAGCACCGTACTCAGAGCAAAGACCCATGACACTTTATTCAAGGCAATAGCCAACACACATACAACGAAAAATAGCATAGGAATTTCAAATTGATTACTGAAATTTCTTCCCGCAACGATGACATCTTCAGGCGCGGTCGTCAGATCCATCGTTTTAAATGCATTTTTATCGACTAACTTATTCTTGGCCGCTTTGAACCGGCGTTTACCCATAATAAACATCACCAATAGTGTGAGTAGAGTTTGGCCAAACATAGCGAATATGACTAAAAGTAACGGGGTGTGCTGCATATTAAGGTGCCTTTTTACAGAGTGTTACAAACAAAGTACGTTTATGATTGCAAATTGGCAAGGAAATTATGACTATATTAAATAGTAAATTTATTATGGAAAGTATATGAAAAGATTATTCGCATTAAGTGCACTGTCGCTGTTCGTCATTACGGGCTGCTCTACGACATCAACGGTCAATAATAGCGTTTCAGCTCCCTTGATTTCAGACTCTTTAATTGTCAGTCCAAATGATACTCGACAATATGAAACAATGACACTTGAAAATGGTATCGATGTGTTATTGATCTCAGATCCAAAAGTAGAAAAGTCGGCAGCTGCATTAAGTGTGGGGGTCGGGTTACTTCATGACCCTATGAGTCAACAAGGTATGGCACATTACCTTGAGCATATGCTTTTTCTGGGGACTGAGCGTTACCCTGATTCAAAAGGGTATACGAATTTTATGACGCAAAATGGGGGCGTTCATAACGCTTATACTTGGCTTGATATCACCAATTATATGTTTAAAGTGAATAATGATGCCTATGACGAAGGACTTGATAGATTTTCTGATTTTTTTAAAGCGCCGAAGCTTTACCCTGAATACACAGATAAAGAAAAAAATGCCGTAAATGCAGAATGGTCAATGCGCAGAGAAATGGATTTTTTTGGTCAATTCAAACTCTCTAGAAATATGCTGGGTGATCATGCAGCCAACCGATTTTTAATCGGTAATTTAGAAACATTGGGTGATAAAAAAGACAGCAACTTGCACCAAGAAACGGTGGCATTTTACAATCAATATTATTCGTCGAATATAATGAAAGTCGCCATGATCTCCAATTTACCGACTCAGGAAATGGCGTTAAAAGCGAAAAAATACTTTTCCACAATTAAAAATAAAAATATCGAGAAGCCAGAAGTCGTCAAAGCCATCGACTTTTCAACAGTGGGCAAAAAACGGATTCACTATGTACCCAATGAAGATGTAAAGCAGCTAAAAATTGACTTTACCATCGAGAACAATAGCGCTGATTTCGCAGTAAAACCCAACTATTTTGTCACGTATTTATTGAGTAATGAAATGACCGGTGGGCCAGCACAAGTGCTCAAAGACAAAGGGTGGATTTCTAGTTTAACAGCCTATGCAAGTCCCGCCATGTATGGCAACTATGGTTCGTTAACGGTTGACATCAATTTAACGGATGCGGGTATGGCAAAGCGTTCAGATATTGTCGCGGCTGTTATGCAATATATTTCGTTAATTAAAAAGCAAGGTGTAGATAGTAAATACTTCAATGAGATCAACACGTCTCTTAGTAATGAGTTCCAGTTTTTAGAAAAGGGAGATGAATTTAGTTACGTCAGTAACTTAGCCGATAATATGCAAAAATATCCGCTAAATCACGTGTTGAATTCAGGTTATCATTACGCACAGTTTGATAAAAAAGCGGTTAATAATGTGCTCGAGCAATTAACGCCTGAGCGGTTGCGAGTATGGTATATCAGTCAACAAGAGCCTGCGGATAGCCAACTGCACTTTTATGATGGTAAGTATCAAATCGCAAAGATCAGTGATGAAGAAGTTGCAAATTGGAATAAAGCGACAGATCTTAACTTAGAGTTGCCATCTATCAACCGCTTACTACCACAGAAGTTCGATATTAAAACCACAGCTAAACAGGCAAAAGCAGGTGTTTCTGAGGTATACAATGATGAGCGGATCACCATATGGCATTCAGCGAGTGAGCGGTTTTCTCACCAACCGAAAGGATCAATGGATATTTTTATCAATACTGCAACACCTAATACGAGTATCAAACACGATGTGGCAATGCATTTGTGGGCAGATCTGTTTGGCTTACAACAAAGTCGTTTGATCACAGAAGCGAGTGTCGCTGGTATGTCGGTTAATTTGGCACCGAGCAATGGTTTAATTTTATCGGTTTCAGGCTTTACTGACAAGCAACCAACGCTTGTAAGTCAAGCACTAAAAAGTGTTGAGCTAAGTGTAGATGAGGTAACATTTTCTCAGGCGGTGGATAGATATCGCCGCGGGTTACTAAACGCTAAAAAGCAATTCCCATTCCGTCAAGCGTTTGGCCAATATTCAAAGCTTATACGGTCCGGAAATTATGACTTGGGCGCTCAATTAGAGGTGCTAGACAGTATCACTGTCGCCGAGTTTAATGCATTACAGCAACAAACGTTAACCGAAAATAATATTCGAGTGTTTAGTTATGGAAATTATGATCAAGCAGAATTGGCTGTCATTGCAGCTAAAATAAATGAAGTACTGCCAGCAGCGAAATTGATCACCCAATACACAAAATCTAAACACCTAGTGCCAAAAGTAGGGCAGACGTTAGTATGGCAGCAGGATATAGATGTTGCAGATGTGGCTATCGTCGATATGTATGTTCATCCAACGCCAGGGTACACACAAAAAGCGGCTGGCTTATTACTTAAATCACATTTTAGTCAGCATGCATTTGAAACCCTAAGAACAGAAGAGCAATTAGCCTATGCGGTTGGCGTAACAGCACAAAGCATTGATGACTATTCCGCGATAGGGTTGTATATTCAAACTCCGGTGAATGATGTAGAAAAAATGCAGGCACGTTTTGACCTATTTAAAACGCAATATAGCAAAACGCTGAATGATTTGGATGATGCAACGTTTACTGATCTGAAAAATGCATTGTTAGTGTCTTTGAAAGAAGAACCTAAGAATTTAGGGGATGAATTACGACCTTTAATCGCTGATTGGTATAGAGAACGTTATGACTATGACTCAATGGACAAGTTAATTAATGCGGTGGCGCAATTGTCATTGAGTGACATCAAATCGTATTATCAACAAACAATGCTGAATAACACAGCGCCTAGAATCAACGTTCAAATGAGAGGCAAGAAGTTTGCGGATGAACCATTTGCGCAATTGCCAAACCAAACGGTTGTGCACTCTTTAGAGGAGCTTTATAAGCAAATAAAAATGAAATAGTCCAATACAGTGGGGTGAACGCAGGTGTGTTCACCCTTACTTTAGCCGACACAATTTACACTTCAGTCTAATCACGAACATCGAAACACATTAATGTCGTTTAATTATCATGCGCTAAGCTCTATGATGAACAAATAGTGACTGCTGAAACCAAAATGTAAGTTACGATTACTGATAAAAATAATGATTTTATTTATCGCCGTATAGCGCTTCAAGTTCGGTTGCAATATCTGAGTTTAATGCGGCCCAATTCGCTTCAAGTGCACTGATGAGTGCTTGGTAGCCGTCGGCTTTAAGCGCATTGGATTTGAAGAAGTAACTTGATTTTACTAAGTTTTTCTTGCCCTCTTTAGAAGAGAATATATACCAATTTCCAGATATTATTCCGCCATGATCATCATGACCGGCAAAATCATTAACATGTATTTCGACCTCAAAATAGTCTGAAAATGTCGTAGAGACTCTGGCATTGATAATTTGCCATCCATGTAACTGTGAAGACAGCATTTGCTGAGCAGACTTATAAAGCATGTGCTTTGGGTGCTCTGACCAATAATTAAAATTTGCAATGGAAACACTATGATTTGTGTGAACTTGTACGATTGCTTGTTGATCAGATACACCAATAAGCTTGACCGGTTTTAGGAGTAAAGTGCCGCTCGGTATTGCGGCACTCGTTACAGCTGGGGTCGTATTAAATTGATAATAATTGACCGCATTTTGTGAATTACCGCTGCACCCACTAATAAACAAAATGACCCATATTATTATTAACAAACCCTTCATTATTTCTTCCTTGGTTGCTTATCTTCTGGGCTTTGTTTGTCGAAAATGAGCATACTTGGTTGCTCAGTTAAGCCTTTTGATATAGGTTTTAAAGTATTGGACAGGCTTTCTAACTCCTCAAGAGTATCAGTGAGTTGGTCAACCATTCCTGAGCCTTGTTGATAATTCGTCAACGTTTTCTCAAACTGTTTTAAGCTAGAGGTTAATTGACTCAAAGTGGTGTTGATTTGGCCTAAACTGCCTTTTGTGTCACCAGCTAAATCTTGCTGATTAAATTCACTAATTAGTTTATTCATTTCCATTGCAAGTAACCTATATTCCTGTAATGTGCTGTCAAATGTTGTCATTGTTTGTGACAGTGGAAGATTATTTAATTTGTTAAGTAAATCTGTAACTTGTTCTGATATAGCAGTGAAACCACTAGAAACACTGGGCAATACCGGGTAAACCGAAGAGTTTGCTAGTACAGCTTTAGGTGCTTTGCTATAAAAATCTAATTCTATGTATACAGCACCCGTTAAGATATTACCACTTTTTAGCGATGCCCTTAGTCCATTTCTAATCCATTTTTCTATATTATTTTGCCAGTAACTTTCAGCTAAGTCACTTTGTTCGTAAATTCTCCCATATTCAATTTTTATAAGTACAGGCACAGATGTTGTGTCTTGTTGAAAGTATAAAGGCTGACCATCTCTTTCAATTTGTGCGGGGGCTTGTTCAACTGTGCCAATGCGCATGCCACGGTACTCAACAGGTGCACCGACCGTTAATCCTCTAATTGATTGTTCAAATTCAACTAGGAAAAAATCAAAGTTATCAAAACGTTTTTCTAAAGCTGCAGCAAAATTTTCATGGAGTTTATATTGTCTGAGTGCACTGGCAATGTCTGATGCGGTGCTATTGGGTGGATAATCGACAGATATGCCTCCCTTAATCAACTTTGATAAGCTCCCCGTAGAGACTTGGATCCCTTCTGTCGACAGGTTGACGTCAATCCCTGAGCTTACCCAGAAAATCGCGTTGGTCGTGATCAGTTTATCGTAAGGAGAGAAAATAAATATCCCATATTCCATAATAAGGTCATCGACATTGAATTTAGCCGATTCAATTTGCCCTATTTTATAGTTACGAAAGTAGATGCCGGAACCAATATCGAGCACTTCGGCTTGTTTAGCTTTCAATTGAAATCGTTTTCCTGACACATCTTGGCTTATTAATGCCGGTTCTTCTTGCAACGTGAAAAGCGTTGAGCGTGCTTCACTTTGACCGGGCTCTAACTCCAAATAAACCCCAGATAATAAAGTATTCATACCTGATATACCTGATTCATCAATTCTAGGTTTCACCACCCATAGTTTTGCATCTTCGGTTAAGAGGTGGTCATAGTGACTGTCTATTTGAACGCGCGCTATAACGGCATTTTGCTCCAATTGCAGCCTTAATGTTTCAACAGTCCCAATTTTAACATTACGCACTTTTACTTGCGTTTTTCCTGCGACAATGCCCTCGGCACTGGCCATTTTAACAAAAATGGTATACCCCTGATTTATTTGATGTTGATAGAGCATCCATCCTGTAATTAATAGTGCAATGACTGGAATAAACCAGATAAATGAAAACTTAGGTTTGCTTTCTATATGTGCGTGTTCATTCATAAGCGTGATATTTATCCCATAATATACGAGGGTCAAAACTGTGTACGGCTATCATTTGGCATAAAACCATAGCGGTAAAAAATACGATGCCTAATTGGGGTTCGACCGTTAAAACATTTCCTAGCTGGACTAAAGACACTAATACAATTACTACGAAGACGTCAATCATGGACCATTTCCCAATAACTTCCAACAATCGGTAAAGTTGGCTTGCTCGTTGTGGAGAACGACATTTGTTTGTTTGTACTATTAAGTAAAAAAGTAAAATAGCTTTTACGATAGGAATGCAAATACTGGCAACAAAGATAATGGTTGCAATGGGATATGACCCAGATTCCCACATTATAATGATACCTGAAAATATGGTTGCAGGAGTATGCTGGCCTAAATTGATGGTGTCCATAATAGGCAGAAAATTAGCCGGTATTAATAGTACGAGTGCAGTGAGCATCCATACTGACGCGCGTTCGATAGATTTCGGTTTTCTAAAATAGGTTTTTGCTTCACATCGTGGACAAGTCTCGCTGCGCGAGAGTTGGTTACATATATGGCATTGCCTAAGTTTGTTTAGCATTGCGGTTTGTCCACACACATGTGGGACCGGTTCAAATTGGCACTGTTGACGCTCCCAAAGCTCACTTTCATCAATCAATGTTAATAATTCGATAAAGCAAATTACAAACAAAACGTAAGCCCAAAACCCATAGCCAAGTGATAACTCTGCAAGTGACATCAGTTTAAATGCACTGACCAGAACGGCGACGAGAAATATATCGGCCAAATTGAGCGGGGTAATATAGCTAAAACTTTTGGTAAGCTTTCGTGCAAGACTTAACGAAAGTGTTGACCAAATCTTACTATGCGAGATCAAAGTTAATGTACATACATACACCGGCATAATTAAAATAGTAAATAGAAATAAACCAGCAAGTATGGCGTTGTACTTTTCGCTTAATAGGACACAGGCTTGCCAAAGGCTGATTTCTTGAACCAGACCATGTTGACTAAAGGAAATAAAGCTTGGGTATAAACTGGTGAATAAAAAGAGTAATGAGGTAACGGCAAACGCCATATTCCACTGTGATAAATTTTGTCTACAGGTGATCAAATGTGCATTGCAGTTGGGGCAATTTGCACGTTGCTGCGCCCCTAACTGTGCTACATTAACTAACCTATCGCATTGTTTGCACGCCAATATCACGAGAAAACCAAATCTACTTTACCCATGTTCACAGTGTGATACATCGTTCGAGTGAGTGCAATCCCTATCACGTTTATAAGATTCACATATCAAAAATAGCAACGGTTTGACGGCTCAAAGCCAGTAAACGGCCATCGTCAGCATATATTTTTGCATCTTCTAACCCATACCCGTTTGCGCTGTGATGTGTATGTGCTTCAAACCCAAGCCATGCGTTGTTTGATAAGGTTATATCTTCTACAAACTCTATGTACCATGACATACTGCTTGCAGGGGAAGGGGTGTCAGCCATTTGTAATAATGTGGGAGGCCAAGCATCAGCTAATGCGAGTAGGTGCACGTCTTGTAAGGTATCGGTAGGCGCTTGTTTGAATTTCATCCAACCGCCTAACGTGGAGTTGTTTGAACCACTAAATGGCATATCACCGTCTTGAAGGTTCAGAGCAACATGTTGAAAGAATTCAGGCATAACATTTTTTTGATATGGTAAAATACGTTCACTATTGGCAGGCGATAACTGGTGGTTTTGGGTAATAGGTACTATCGCTTTGGATTCACGTTCTTTTGCAAAACACCCTTGTGCAACAAGGCATACCTTCTCATCTTGTTTGATAGTAGACAGCATTTGTGTCGCATTTTTACCACTGCGGAGTATGTGTGTTTCTATTATAAAAGGGTGTTCAGAAAAAAGAGGGCCAACAAAATTAACACTCATAGACAGCACTCTGCGGTTGTCGGGTAGTTGATGCTTCATATTTTGTAGCATCATCGCAGCAGATAAACCGCCAAAAGCAGTGCGCCCTTGGCACCAACTCTGAGGAAATACCAATTCGCAAGGCGTTTTTAGCAAGGTGGGATTACTTAATAGTTCATCAAATGTCATTATGCATCCTATTTATCATTCATTTTTTTATAATTATGGATAGCATATCTGGTCATACCTGTTTAATAAACCGTTAATGCTGGTGTTTTTTTGACTAAAAAAGCAGATATTGAAAAAAAATTTCAAAAAAGTGCATTTTTTTTTGTTTTTACGGTTGAATTCGATTTTCTCGCCCCTATTTACAAGTCATCTAAACAGAACAACGAATTTTGAAGTCGGAGAAGATTCATGGGTAAAATTATTGGAATCGATTTAGGTACTACTAACTCTTGTGTAGCAGTACTTGATGGTGAAAAAGCACGCGTTATCGAAAACGCAGAGGGCGATCGTACAACCCCTTCTATTATTGCATTTACTGCAGAAGGTGAAACGCTTGTAGGTCAACCTGCTAAGCGCCAAGCGGTTACAAACCCACAAAATACATTATTTGCAATCAAGCGTCTGATTGGTCGTCGCTTTGAAGATGAAGAAGTACAACGTGATATCGATATCATGCCGTTTAAAATTGCAAAAGCAGACAATGGCGATGCATGGGTAGAAGTACGCGGTGAAAAACGTGCAGCACCACAGATTTCAGCAGAAGTTCTTAAGAAAATGAAGAAAACTGCTGAAGACTTTCTTGGTGAAGAAGTAACTGAAGCGGTAATCACCGTACCAGCTTACTTTAATGATTCACAGCGTCAAGCAACGAAAGATGCAGGCCGTATTGCGGGTCTAGAAGTTAAGCGTATCATCAATGAGCCAACAGCCGCTGCACTTGCATACGGTATGGACAAGAAGCAAGGTGACAACGTTATTGCTGTATACGACTTAGGTGGTGGTACGTTTGATATCTCAATCATTGAAATCGATGAAGTAGATGGCGAGCACACATTCGAAGTATTAGCGACAAATGGTGACACGCACTTAGGTGGTGAAGATTTCGATAACCGCGTTATTAACTACTTAGTAGACGAGTTTAAGAAAGATCAAGGGATTGACCTTAAAGTTGACCCACTAGCGATGCAACGTGTTAAAGAAGCGGCAGAGAAAGCGAAGATTGAACTATCTTCAGCACAGCATACAGAAGTTAACCTTCCTTATGTAACTGCAGACGCAACGGGTCCTAAGCACATGAATGTGAAGCTTACTCGTGCAAAACTTGAGTCTTTAGTTGAAGACTTAGTAACTCAATCTATCGAGCCACTTAAGCGCGCACTAGCTGATGCTGACCTAACCGTAAGTGATGTAAATGACATCATTCTAGTTGGTGGTCAAACACGTATGCCACTAGTACAAACAACGGTTACAGAGTTCTTTGGTAAAGAGCCTCGTAAAGATGTAAACCCTGATGAAGCGGTTGCCGTTGGTGCAGCTGTTCAAGGTGGTGTATTAGCTGGTGACGTTAAAGACGTACTATTACTAGACGTTTCTCCATTGTCTCTAGGTATCGAGACTATGGGTCAAGTAATGACTGCGCTAATCGAGAAAAACACAACGATTCCTACTAAGAAATCGCAAACATTCTCAACAGCTGAAGATAACCAATCTGCGGTAACGATTCATGTATTGCAAGGTGAGCGTAAGCGTTCAAGTGATAACAAATCTCTTGGCCAATTCAACCTTGAAGGTATTCGCCCTGCACAACGTGGCGCGCCGCAAATCGAAGTGACTTTTGATGTAGATGCTGATGGTATCTTACATGTATCAGCAAAAGACAAAGATACAGGTAAAGAGCAAAAAATCACAATCCAAGCTTCTTCAGGTCTAAACGACGAAGAAATTGAGAAAATGGTACGTGATGCAGAAGCGAATGCAGAAGAAGATAAAAAGTTTGAAGAGCTAGTTGCTTCACGCAACCAAGCTGATGCAATGCTACACGGTACTCGTAAGCAAGTTGAAGAAGCGGGTGAAGAACTGCCAAGTGAAGATAAAGAAGCAATTGAAGCAGCTTTAACTGAACTTGAAACTGCGATTAAAGGCGATAGCAAAGAAGACATCGATGCTAAAGTACAAGTACTTGCAGAAAAGTCACAAAAGCTAATGGAAATCGCACAAGCTAAGGCGCAAGCACAACAAGCAGGCCCTGATGCTGGTGAGCAACAGCCAGGAGCTGGTTCAGCTAAGCAAGACGACGATGTTGTTGATGCAGAGTTTGAAGAAGTTAAAGACAACAAGTAATTGTTGACTTGTAAGGGCGCGCTGGCGAATTTCGCTTGTCGCGCCCTTAGTGTATGTAAATTTGGGTAATACATGCTTACGTATGGATTCCATAATGGCAGATACTTCATTTGCCAACCAATTAGAGTAGTGTGATAACGATGTCAAAAAGTGATTATTACGAAGTACTTGGTGTTAGCAAAGATGCCAGTGATCGTGACATAAAAAAAGCGTATAAGCGCTTAGCCATGAAATATCACCCAGACCGTACAGCAGGTGATACTGCACTCGAGGCCAAATTCAAAGAAGTTAAAGAAGCCTACGAAGTACTGACTGACAGCCAAAAACGTCAGATGTATGATCAATATGGTCATGCCGCATTTGATCAAAACGGTGGCACCGGAGGCCATGGTGGTGGTCAAGGTGACTTCGGCGATATTTTCGGTGATGTGTTTGGTGACATTTTTGGAGGGGGCGGTGGTCGCCGTCAATCTCGTCAACAACGTGGTGCCGATTTGCGTTACAACATGGACCTCTCTTTAGAAGAGGCGGTTCGTGGTAAAGAAGTTGAAATTAAAGTACCTACATGGGTAAGTTGTAAGCCATGTGATGGCAGTGGTGCGAAAGCGGGTTCTAAACCGAAAACATGTTCTACGTGTCATGGTGCCGGTCAAGTACAAATGCGACAAGGTTTCTTTGCTGTACAGCAAACTTGTCCAACATGTAGTGGCACAGGTCAAACAATCTCAGACCCATGTAATAAGTGTCATGGTCAAGGTCGTGTTGAGAAGACCAAAACGCTTTCAGTTAAGATCCCAGCAGGTGTTGATACGGGTGATCGTATTCGTTTATCTGGCGAGGGTGAAGCTGGTATGCATGGTGCGCCAGCAGGCGACTTGTATGTGCAAGTTTCGGTAAGAGAGCACCCTATCTTTGTGCGTGACGGTAACAACCTATACTGTGAAGTACCGATCAGTTTTACCACTGCAGCAGTGGGTGGCGAAATTGAAGTACCAACGCTAGATGGTCGTGCTAATTTGAAGATCCCTTCAGAGAGTCAAACAGGTAAGATGTTCCGTATGCGTGCGAAAGGCGTCAAGTCTGTACGCAGTGGTGCTGTGGGTGATTTGATCTGTAAGGTCGTGATTGAAACACCGGTTAACCTAAATGAACACCAGCGTGACCTTTTAAAACAGTTAGAAGACAGCATGGGTTCAGATGGCAATAAAAACCGTCCGAAGGCACAAGGCTTTTTCGATGGTGTAAAAAAGTTTTTTGATGATTTAACGAAGTAAATTCGTCGTAGAAATCACGTTTTAAAGCGGTGCCTAGGGCACCGCTTTTTTGTATGGTTAGATTAATTTAATAATACGAGATAGTCCTGCTCACTGTCACATTTGCAGCCAATCATTCTGCGCTGGTCACTGAAAATGAGCTTTCCAGATTTGCACCCCAATATTTCGCATTTAGTACTACAGGCCAAGTTGCTGGTCCATAAAGAATACTCGGTCATCATAAATTTGATCGCGAAGAAAGCCACAAACATTAAAAGTAAAACCCTCCAGTTACGATTAAGCATATCCTAAACCTGTTATCACACTGTATTATTAGACTTTAGTCTAATGTATGAATTAATCTAGTAGGGCATATTGATGTGTAGGCGCTGCAAAGGGGATCTCATGACACCAGCAATAAGGTTATTGGAAAAATACCGAATACCATTTGAGGTATTGCAATTTAAGCACCTGAAAACTTCTGTAAACTTTGCAGAGGAAGCGGTGGAACAACTCGGTTTAAATCCTGAGGAAGTATTTAAAACCCTATTAATTAATGTGGATGGTGCTTTACATGTGGCGATATTACCATCAACGCATAGAGTGGATTTGAAAGCTTACGCAAAGGCGTGCAAGGGCAAAAAAGCAGAGCTGGCCGATGTACAGCAAGCACAAACGAGTACTGGGTATGTGGTCGGTGGGATCAGCCCCTTAGCACAAAAAAAGCGACTAAAAACATTGCTACATTATAGCGCTGAGTATCATGCCCATATTTATGTCAGTGCTGGGCGAAGAGGCGTTGAAGTAAAAGTGCCTCCATCAGATTTATTACGGGTATGTGGTGCTGAATTTGCACATTTTTAGCTATCAATCATTATAATTGGCGCCGATATAGGCTGGGTGTTACACCAACGTGTTGCTTGAAATTTCGACCAAAATGACTTTGATTTGCAAAACCACATAGTAACGCAATCTGAGCGAGTGAGTGCTCTGAGGTTTCTAAGGCCATTTTTGCATACTCAATTCTTATCGACATTAAATATTGCTGAGGAGTTTGGGCAAAATTTAACTTAAACATACGACAGAAATGATATTCGCTGAGTTCGGCTAAATCAGCTAGCTCAGACAACAATATTTGGCGACTAAAGTTACCATGGATAAAATCGGTCACTTGCTTGGCTTTTTTCGGTGAAAGCCCTCCGGTGATGATTCTTCGTGTATTTTTTAACTCTAAGCTTTGTAATACGCTGACAAGGATAGTATCGGTGAATTGTTCTATTGCCAATATGTTGTGCTTATCATACCAATCAGTGTCGTTAATTTGGTGACGGAACAAGGTTTCTAACTTAGCGTTTTCAAAAAATATTCGTTCTGGTAGGCAAACTTGTCGTGGGTCAATATCGAATACTTTGAGTGCGGTATGTTTGAGGTGCGCATCACTAAAATATAAATGAACAAACTCTTGAGGAACACCAATTTCCCAGCGACTTTCACTATTTTGTGGCATAAGACAAAATCGTCCTGGTGCACCATTAGAGGAAGGTACATCGGTACGGTGTGTTTCGTAGCCGCCATTAAGGTACATACTCAAGGTATGTTGTTGTTGGTTTTGGTAATACAACCGCTCGTACTGATTTGTGTAGTGTGACCATTCGACTTCATTACGCAGCAGAGTATGCCTAACACACTGTTTTTTCGATTGCGCAAAACTGACATGGGGATTTTTGTTTGGCATGTGTCTCTACATACTATTTATTCTTAAAATTTAGCTTATCTTAAGTGTTTGTTAGTCGCAATTACTTGTGCTGGAAGCTATCAGTAATAACCGCAAGATCATGTTAATTTCGGCAATAACGTGACATATCCATTTGCTCCAACGAGACATACTTAATGACATTATTGCTTAGGAGTACAAAAATAATGTCGTTAATTTTATATTTTTTGTTGGTGTTTGTTTGGGGGTTATCGTGGATTGCAATTAAGTGGCAGCAAGGGGATGTCGCCTTAGAAGTGTCGATATTTTACCGATTTTTCATTGCTGCCGTCATTATGCTGGTGATGGGTAAGCTTATGAATAAGTTGCAGCATACATCTGGTCAAGATCACGTTTGGTTTGCTCTGCAAGGCGCGAGCTTATTTTGTTTTAATTTTATCGCATTTTATGTGGCAACATCGTATATACCCAGTGGGTTAGTTGCTTTACTGATGGCAACAGCGCCACTTTTTAATAGTATTCATGGGCGACTCTTTTTTGGTGCACCTATTACCTTTAATTTTGTTTTAGGTATGTTATGTGGGTTAGTGGGTATAGGTTTTTTATTTGCGAACGAGCTGTCTACTTTGCAGCTATCTTTAAATACGTTGTATGGCGTACTTTATTCATTGGTTGGCACATGGTGTTTTTCCATAGGTAACATGCTGAGCGTTAAAAATACAAATAAGGGCATTCGGCCATTCACAGCAACCAGTTACGCAATGATTTACGGATGTGTATGTTTGCTCTCAATCATATTCTTCAAACAATTGAATTTCAACTTTGAGCTTACTACTTTGTATATCGGTAGTTTGCTGTACTTATCTATTCCTGCCTCGGTCCTTGGCTTTACCGCATTTCTAGTGCTTGTTAATCGTATAGGTGCCAGTAATGCGGCTTATATTTTAGTTTGCACGCCAGTTATTGCATTAACGATGTCGAGCATATTTGAAGGATATATTTGGACGTTTAGCGCTGGTGTTGGACTTGTCCTAATTTGCCTAGGCAATGTGGTTTCACGTATGCACGAAGACATGTTCAATTTAGCAATTCGTTTGTTTAAATGGCGACCTGTAAGGTTGACGGATCAATAACTGAACTCTCTATTCTTACTCAGTGACGTAATGACTAACGGTATTTTTACCAGAAAAGTTACTTCACTGATGCTAAATGCGAGATTTAAATAAAATTGATTAAATTTAATTTTTAAATTGTAACATTATGATTATTAATGTTTTAGTTTGATGAATGCAATTGTGTTATTGAGAGAGAGTATAAAAATAATTATTGAGTATTTGATCTAAACTGATTTTTATGCAGTAATGTACTTATATCTATCTGGTCGGATGAGTTGATTATGAGCTTAAGAACACAATTAAAAAAAGTATTACCGAGTATTTCAGTAACTGAACAAGAGGCATTAGACGCAGGGGACGTTTGGTTAGAAGGGTCGATTTACCGCGGTAAACCTGACTTTGATGCATTACGTGCCGTTCCTGAAGCGAAGTTATCTAATGAGGAACAAGCATTTCTAGACGGCCCTGTAAAAGAGCTTATGGCAATGGTAGACGACTCGGTTATTCAAAACAGTAAACACTTGCCTGATCACATTTTAGAGTTTTTGAAAAAAGAGCGATTTTTTTCTTTGATCATTCCCAAATCGTTTGGTGGTTTAGAGTTTAGCCCTTATGCAAATTCAACCATTGTAGGCACAATTGCAACCAAGTCTTCAGCAGTTGCAGTGACGGTAATGGTACCAAATTCATTGGGGCCTGGTGAACTATTACTCCACTATGGCACTAAAGAACAACAAGCCCATTATTTACCTCGATTGGCAAATGGACGTGAAATTCCTTGTTTTGCGTTAACAAGTCCTGAGGCTGGTTCAGATGCTGGTGGGATCCCAGATTGTGGGATTGTTACCAAAGGCATGTATGAAGGAAAAGAAGTTATTGGTATGGAAGTGACATGGGATAAACGCTATATCACACTCGCACCAATCGCGACCGTTTTAGGGCTTGCATTTAAAGTAGAAGACCCTGAAGGGATTTTAGGAGGCAAAGAGCACTTAGGTATAACGTGTGCGTTAATTCCTAAATCTCATCCGGGAGTAGAGCTAGGTAATCGTCATGATCCTATGGGGATACGATTCTACAACGGAACAACACGCGGCAATAAAGTGTTTATCCCGATGGAGTTTATCATTGGTGGCCAAGAGAATATTGGCCGAGGCTGGCAAATGCTGGTCAGTTGTTTAGGTGCAGGACGTGGTATATCTTTACCTGCCTTGGGGGTTTCTACGAGTCAAGTGTCTTTCAAGTCTGCATCAGAATATGCCGCTGTGCGTGAACAATTTGGTTTGTCCATCGGACAATTTGAAGGTATTCAAGAGAAGCTTGCTGATATTGCTGGTAAAACCTATTTACAAGAGTCGATGCGAGTATTAACAACCGAAGGTTTAGGCATGGGTCTTAAGCCATCTGTTGTTACTGCAATTGCAAAATATCATATGACCGAAATTGGTCGAGATGTGCTTGATTCTGCAATGGATATTCAAGCGGGTAAAGCGATTCAAAATGGGCCTCAAAATACGCTAGCAAGCGGTTATGTTGCACAACCTATAGCGATCACCGTTGAGGGAGCAAATATCCTTACCAGAAACTTAATGATCTTTGGTCAAGGTGTCATGCGATGTCACCCATATTTACAATCGATGGTTGAATCTATACATAGTCAAGATAAATCAGCAGATAAAACATTTAATAAAATTTTTAGAAAAACGGTAGGCTATAGTGTTGGTAATGGTTTGAGAGCATTCGGCTTAGGCTTGATGCCGTTTACTGCGAGTAGCACATCGACTTTGCCTGAAGTGCAGCAATACGAAAAGGCGGTGCATCAGTTATCAGCGAAACTGGCAGTTTATGCGGATTTCTCTTTGCTGGTATTAGGTGGAAAGCTAAAGCAAGCTGAAATGTTGTCGGCCCGTTTAGGTGATGTGATGAGCCATTTGTATGGTGCGATGGCAGCAATTAAGTATTATGAACAGAAAGTTGCCGTGAGCGATAGACAATCAGCTGCACCATATTTTCATTATGCAACTCGTTGGTCATTGCAAAGCGCAGAGAATGCACTCCACAAGTTTTTAGATAACTTCCCAGCTTCAGCAGCACGTAAAGTAATGCGTACAATTACTTTGCAATTTAGACATAAAATGCCTGCAATATCAGATGATATGATACGTGAACTAGCCAAAGCAGCACAGCAAGACTCGGCTTTCAAAGCGCAACTTACGCATTTGGTAAAACCGAGCCCAGGAGACGGACACGACATAAATGAACAAGCATACAAAGCAAAGTTAGCGTGTTTAGATTTGCTATCTAAAGTTAAAAAAGCGCTGCGTAAAAAAGACATTAAACCAGGAGTTCGTTTCGGTGAAACGTTGGATAATGCCTTGGCAGCGAGTTTAATTAATGCACAAGAGTATGCACAATTAGTTGATTATAATAAAAAGCGTGAAAAAGCGATTCGTGTTGACGAATTCGACTTTGATATGAATTTGTTAGATGACAATGCTCAGCCTATTGAGCAGGTAAAACAAGCAAGCTAGTCAACAATGCCTAAGCGCTCGCTGTATCAGCGCTTAACTACTCAAAAACCTCGATGTATCATCGAGGTTTTTTATTATTTTCGTTTGATGATAATAAATGGCGTGCGTGGTAGGGTACGCAAAAATGGCGTGACGTTTAGAACAAATATGACGGTACATTTAAAGCAGTTAAAAAATGCGTTTGATCAGGTTTTACTCTACGATGATATACACGCATTGTGGAGTGGGTGTGGCTCAATTATTAAAGCCAATATTGATGGGCAAGATGTTGTTATTAAGCATACATACGTTCCGGACTCACTGAAACATCGGCATATCATACAAACCGATATAGCAAAGCACCGGAAGGCCAAGTCATATGCTGTTGAAATGGACTTTTATCAATTTATTACTGCGGCGTTACCTGCTCACATTGACGTACCTGAATTAATTTGGTCGGCATCATCAGATTTTAGTAATACATTGGTTTTTAAAGATTTTTCTTTTTCTGATTTTGTGACCCCTGAAATTGCAAGTCTAGCTGATATTAAAGAGATTATTACTTGGCTGGCTCGATTTCATGGCACATTCTTAGGTGTAAGCAGCCCCTTAATTGAACAAAAGCTGTGGTCTCAGGGCGGCTATTGGCACTTAGCAACTAGACCTGACGAGTATCGTAAAATGGCGGATTGCCCAGAGAAAATTCATGCAGCTCAGATGGATACAATAATAACAAATAGTCCATTTAAAACACTGATCCATGGTGATGCGAAACTCGCGAACTTTGCTTTAAATCAACAAATGGTTATTGGCTATGATTTTCAGTACGTAGGGAAAGGTATTGGTTTGCAAGATGTGATGTTATTTTTTACCAGTGTATTCAATGCTGAACAGTTAACTGAGCATTGTGATATGTTACTCGAGTTTTATTTTGAGGCATTACAACTTGCTTTGTCCAATAGATTCGAGCCGCGTGTTATTCAACAGATCGAACAGTCATGGCGTGAAGCATGGCCTATTATATGGGCTGACTTTTATCGCTTTTTGCTTGGTTGGAAGCCAGATCATTCCAAGATCAACCCCTATATGAAGATGCAGTCAAAAATGGCTGTGGCACAGATGGTATTGTAATTGGCAAAAAATGGCGCTGTGACAAACACAGCGCCCAAGGTATTAATAAATAACGCGCTTATTTACATGAAGCACCACGACGCCAAACGTTAGAGAACACGTCTGGTTGTGCGCCTCGTGACCACCAAATTGCTGCATATTCATTGTTCTTGTATGCAACCTTGTCGCCTACACGGTAGTACTTCGAACTATTCCATGCTTCAACTCCTTGACAACCGCCGCCCGTTGAACCGTCGGTTACAGTAACTGTCGCTGTTTTTGAAGAGGTTTTCTGGTCTGCGCCTGTCGCAGTCAAAGTTACTTGGTAGCTACCAGCAGCCGCATAAGTGTGATTAGGGGACGTCGCTGAACTGCTAGACCCATCACCGAAGCTCCAATTGTAGCTTTGTGCATTTGTTGATGAATTACTGAAGCTGACAGTTAAACCAGATGCGTTATGTGAAAAGTTAGCCACTGGTGTAACAACTGGGTCACCATTACAGCCATTTTGGGCAATATAGTCATATGCTGCTTTAGCTTGCACAATACCATATCCGTATGAGGTATCTTTACCCACAGCACCTTTATCTTTGGCTGTAACATTTAAGATGTTACGGATCTGCTTGTTGGTACATTGAGGATAGTGACTCCATACGAGTGCGGCAACACCTGAAACGTGTGGCGTTGCCATTGATGTGCCACTGATACTCTTATAGCCATTGTTATTCCAAGTAGAATTAACGCCGACACCTGGCCCCGCAATTTCAACTTGGCTATTATATTGTGAGAAAGAGGCTTTGTTTTCGCCACTATCAACGGCTGCAACAGATACAACATCATCATATGACGCTGGGTAACTTAGGCTGCTATTTCCGCCATTACCAGCGGCTGCAATGTGTAAAACACCACGGTTGTAACTCGCTTGGAACGCATTACGCTCTGCTGTAGAACTACCACTACCACCTAAACTCATACTTGTTACATTTGCGCCAGCAGCTTCACATTGTTCAATGGCTTTAATTAAATCTGAACCATAAGCCCAACGTCCTTGGTCGTTAAATACTTTAACGATATGGAGTCCAAGTTGACCTGATGGATTCACACCTACAACGCCTTGGCCATTGCCGCCAACTGCCGCGATTGTACCCGCCACGTGCGTCCCGTGACCATTACCATCGTTATACCAGTTGCCAGTATTATTGCTGCCATGGCCATCGTTACCTGTGATTCCAGTGCTAGGAAGATCTGGGTGATTCAGTGTATAACCGGTATCCATGATACACACTTTACGATTACCGCTCATCGTATCTGCAAGTTGGTTCGCTTGGACCATACCAATACCGTAAGGGGTTGATTCAGCCATTAAATAGCGTTTTGGATCTACTTCAACCAACGCAACATCATCACTTTCAGCCAGCTGAGTCATTTGCTCTTGAGTTACTTCAGCTACAAAGCCATTCACACTTGGCAGCGTTGAAAGTGCTGGAGAGTTAACTGAGCTAGCAAACTCAGCCAAAGTTTGCTGTTTGAAAGACGTTAATTCTTGACCAGACATTTTAACTGGTAAGTGAGCATTAACTGCTTGTGACTTTAGAGTTACTATCACGCGTTGAGTATCTTGAGCGTGCGCAGTTAGAGATGCACATATACACGCTGATAGCGCTGTCATTTTTAAGCTTGTTGAAACCATATTTTTCATTTTCTATTACCTTAGTTACATGTTGTTAACGGCTGTAAATAAAACAGGTAATTAGTTCAGTGTCAATTGTGTGTAATTTACCCAATAATAAAATGGTGGTATTAAATTTTAATAATGATGGTAATTTGGGGTTTTTAATTTGATATGTATATGTTGTTTGCATTAAATATTTATTAATTTGTTTGTTTTGGAAATTTTTAAGTTATTTAAAAAAACTATTTAAGACATCTAGGTTATAATTCAAAGGGGAGCTCGCTGTCTCAGAGAATTGTGTAAAGTTAATTTCTGTAACATTTTTGTCATGTATTGCTCGATACAATGGCATGTATTTTTCACTAAACACGTCGAATATCGGGTACAGTTCTTCACTCTGTATTGGCTTTTTATTGCGAGCATGGTCATAAATTTTCACCATGGCTAATCCCCCAAGAGTGACATGTCCACCAACCGAAGCATCTAATGCGAGGTGTTGGTTTTTGTCCCAATTGATACCCCCAACTTTGACTTTTTTACGAACACCGAGCTTCTCAAGTGCTTGAACTGATCCCATTGCCATTGCATCGTTTGCAGCCCAAATAATTTTGGTGTCTGGTAGCCGTTGCATGAGCCCTAACGTGAGTTGAAACGCTTCATCATGAGACCAGTTAGCAGATATTCGTTGTTTTAACTGTAAGCTAGGTTCCCTATTAGAATAGCTTAAGAGACCTTGTTCTCTGTTTCTGGCTGCTAAAGTGGCGGTCTCACCCAACAATGCAATCATCTGATTACGTGTATATGACTTGGGTGGTGTTACAATGGTGTTGAGGTGTTGCGCAAGAAGCTTTCCTGCTTGAAAGTTATCAGGCATTATGCTGCCAAGAATACCAAAGCCTTTACTATTGATGCGTTTCATCTGTTGATCATGTGGCTTGTTCAATAGAAAAACAATAGCGGGGTGCGTTTGTGTTGAGTTTATGATCGTGTCTGTAATTACCGATTTTTCATCCACTAAGATTAAATAGCTGCTGGTATCTTGTAGCGCTTTTCTAACCATTTGTTTCATAACAATATGGTTGCGTTCAGCATAATGTACTGTTAACTGTATATCTAAATCATCCGCCGCAGCTTGCATAAATAAGGTAACGTTGAGCCAGAAGTCTCCTGTCGGGTTTTCAAACTCATAGCCTGGATTAATAAAAGTAACTTTTGTACTCGATAGTGCGTGGCAGGAAAATATAAACAAAAATGCAAGGCTAATAATTGGCAATTTCATCGTGTCTTCTAATAATGAATCTTACTTACTATTATGACACATATTCAGACTTTCGACGTTGTTTCGTAAAGGCCCTTTACACGGCAAATGCATTTTTTTAATGCGTGATAGCAGGTATAATACAGTCTGTCTATTATGGGGGCGTTATGTATAAAATACTATTACTCATCGGTGTAATTTCTTTATCGGTGAGTGCACAACAATCAAGTGAACTATCAGTTGATATGAAAAATATTGGCTTGAGCTACAAAAAAGTTATGCACGCAGAGAATAAAGTCGATTTATTAATGTCATTGGAAGCGATGGCTACCTTGATATCAAATATTCAAAAAGAGCAATTTAAACCAGATCTGCAAAAGCAATCAATCGAGGGGTTAGAAAAAGTGCTTAGCGTCATTTCCGTCGCGAAAAAGTACGCTGAAAATGATGATATTAAAAGTGCCAAAAAGGCCTTAGAAAGAGTTGATAGCTATAGAAAAGAATATCATAAGCTGCATGAGCCTCCCAGTATTTGGCAACTGTTATTTGGTTAATTTCAGTCATATATTAACGGTGAATTATCCACATTGAACTATGTATAGAACTTTTGGATAAGAAATTAGAACGAGTGTATTTTTCAATCACTTTTTTGACTAGAGCCTCTTATTAATTAAAGCTTGCTTTGCATTAGGAACGATCCAATAATGTTGTTTTTACTTTATAGGTGTTAAAGAATGCAGTGCAAGTTTATTGTAGTGACCGCGTTAGCGGGGAGTATAGCAAATCATACGGTTGCAAAAGACACAGTATTATATGACATAACGGAGCAAAGTCCGTTTACGACCGCCACACAGTATGAAACATTCATAGAAAACGAAGGGGTTGAGCAACTGTTTGATGTATCGCTACGTAGTAAGTTTATTTCAAAGCACGCGCGTAGCTGGGTATCTTTGGCGTTCGATAACAAGCAACAGGTTTTGGAGTATAGCTTAACTTCAGCAGCAGATGCACCTGAGAGGGACCCAAAGCAATGGACCTTGTATGGGTCAAATGACGCTAAGGTTTG
The DNA here is from genome assembly GCF_018101015.1 of Pseudoalteromonas sp. MMG005. Lineage (NCBI taxonomy): Bacteria > Pseudomonadati > Pseudomonadota > Gammaproteobacteria > Alteromonadales > Pseudoalteromonadaceae > Pseudoalteromonas > Pseudoalteromonas sp. MMG005. The sequence continues at coordinate 108,772 of NZ_JAGJEK010000022.1, forward strand.
GCAAACGTTAGACTCTCGCGACAATATTAATTTTGCAAAACGTACGCAGGTAAAGCGGTTTGTCGTAACAAACCCCGGTAAATTTACATTTTTCAAGTTAGATATGGCGCAGCAGGGCACGACAGCGTGGGGGGACAGCTATTTACAGTTGGCTGACTTCAGTCTGTTCGCGCCAACAAATTTACCTGTTGCACAATTTGAAATAGAAGCACCAACAACTTTAATTAATCAGCCTGTCGACATTGTTGGTCAGGTTCAAAATACGCCAGCAACACTAAATTGGTTGGTTCCTGGTGCTAAAATATTCTCCCATGGCAATAAAGCAAAAGCGTACTTTCCCAAACCTGGTCGCTATTCGGTTACGCTGATTAGTAAAAACATTTATGGTGAGAGTCGGGTAGTTCAACGAAATGCCATTAAGGTACTCGATAAATCACACCCATGGCTAGGTTACGAAACGCCTGAAGTAAAAGTTGTTATTGAAGACGGTGAGTCAGAAGGTGCGCAACGGTTACTTCGATTATTTCCTGATATTAAGCGCACAATTGATCGGGTGACAAGAGAGCTTGCACCATTGCTCTACAAGAATTTTGTAGAATTACCCAACTTCGAGCAAGTTACTTTCACTTTGAAATGGATGGATACTATTGCTTATCGTGCGGGAGATGATAGCAATATGGAGATTGCATTTAGCTCTAAATATATCACTGAGCGTCTAGCCAATAAATCTGATGAGGTCGTTAAGTATGAATTACTTGGTGTATTGTGGCATGAATTGACGCATGGGTATCAACATTTTCCTAAATCAATAGGTTACGATGATCCCCAAGCTCATGCTTTTATTGAGGGAATGGCTGATTTAATTCGTATTCAAGCTGGTTATCACAAAACCCGAAAACCAAAATTATCAGAAAGTTACCTGGGGGGTTATACCAATACAGGATTCTTTTTACATTGGCTTGCACCTCAATATCCAGACTTTACGTACCGGTTTAATCAAACGGCGATAGAACTGAATGAGTGGAGTTTTGAGAAGGCAATTTATGTTGTAACGCAAGAAAATATTGAACAATTGTGGGCTAAATATCAATCTCATCTCAGAAGTCAATTGACGATTATTGAATAAAATACATTGACAGGAAATTAAACAGTGCTAATAATTGGAACGTTCCTTTTTGCTTTATTTAGAGAATTTAATTCGATTCTTACTTTATTTAACATCTAATTGGAACGTTCTAACTTAAAATAATAATCAATGGGTTGAATATGAATAATAATTTAGGTCGATTATCGCCAATTGCAATAGCGATGACTATGGCTGCTTCAAGTATGGCATCTGAAGTCAATGGTGTTAACACAATTGAGCGAGTAGAAGTCACGTCGTCTCGAATAAAGCGAGTCGATGTTGAGGGGGCAATCAATGTCCATAGTATTAGCTCATCTGATATGGTGAGAAACGGTTTTGACTCAGTATACGATGCACTTATGGGTTCAGTTGCAGCTGGGGGGGCAGTACTAGGGGAAGTTGAAACAGGTTCTTATACGCCTGGTGCGAAAGAGCTAAATCTAAGAGGTTTAGGCCCAGAGTATACGCTTATACTCGTTAATGGTAAGCGATTGGCCTATTACCCCATGCCTTTTGGTGGTCAAACTAACTTTGTTAATTTAGATATGATCCCGACCGCGATGGTGGAGAGGATTGACATTCAAACCGGTGGTGCATCCGCTATTTATGGCTCTGACGCGATGGCGGGTGTGGTAAATATTATCACCAAAAAAGGCATAGATGGGCATTTTATTGATGCCAAATTTGGTCAAGACACCTATGGAAAAGGGGATAAAAAATCGCTGACGTTTGTCGGCGGAACAAAAAGCGACAAGTTAACATTTGACTATGCACTCGAATACAAAAAAGAAGATGCATTGCTGTCAGGAGACCGACCTTTTCACGACAGTGTATGGGATAACCCCGATCCTGATGCGAATAAAGAAGTGAACCGCTCAATTACAGTCTGGGCAGAAAACACGCAATATAGAAACCAATATTCGAAGCAGTTTTGTAATACTGATGATAATCCGCACCCGTCAGCGATTCAACATTTTGTCAGCCGTAATGGCTATGGTCCAAGTTGTGGCTGGGATGAAACTGGCGATAAGTTACTGAGAAATGAAAGTGAAACTTACAGTATTTACCTGAATTCGGAATATGCTCTGTCAGAGTCTATGAGTTTATTTGCTAATGGGTTTTATATCCAACAAGACAAAAAGGGCCGTCGAAACCCTTTTCTATGGGGGCATTTAGATTCAATTCATGGTGGTAACTTTTGGGATCCCGACATCGAAAATAAAGATGGCGGCTATGGCGCGCCAGTTAAGTACATGTGGCGAGTCCTCTCTGATGATGAATACACCGATGATGGCCTAGGACGTATTTTTAATGACGAGTCTTTGTCATTTAACTTCGGTCTAAGAGGGGAAGTTGCGGGGTTTTATTACTCTGTTGGTTACAGCCACGCAAACTATGATTTTGCAGACCGATATTTGTCTCACACTGTTGAAGGAAATAAACGACTCAAGGGTCCTAAACTCGGTGAAGTGGATGGTATGGCGGTTTATCGTCCGAACTATAAATTGTGGTTTGGTGGTGTAACGGCTGACAGTGTTAGCGAGTTAATGGATTGGTCAACATATGATGGTAATTCGTTTAATGACACCATCACTGCGGATCTATCGGGGGATTTATTTGAGTTACCTGCGGGACCACTACAGTTTTCTGCTTACATAGAGTTAATGAGAGAGGGCACTAGAGCAACACCCGACAGTCGTATCCTGAATAAACAATTTGTTGGTTTAACTGGCGTTGTGACAGACGGAGAGCGTGACAGATATGCCGCGGCATTTGAGTTTTTAGTGCCTATCACGCAAGAGCTGAGTGCTGAAGCGGCGGTGCGTTATGACTATTACGATGATGCGAGTCAAGTTGGTGGGGCAATGACATCGCAATTAGGTTTAACCTACAAACCAACAGAACAAATTGTGATTAGAAGTGCCTTTGGTACAACGTTTAGAGGCCCAGATATGTCGTCATTGTATCAAGGGTTTAGCGGTAATTTTGGTTCATCAAACGATCGGATCACGGCTGATGCTTGTCGTACGCTCATAAATACACAGCAAGCTGGTGGCTATAATGCACAAGCACTTGCGCATACGTGTGCTAGCGGTGATTTAGACTTAACGAGTAATAATATTAGTCGTCTAAAAGCTGATTTTGAAACATTGTCGGCAGGAGATTTAACCTTAGAGGAGGAAACGGGAAGTTCATTTACCGCGGGTGTGGTGTATGAATATTCAGACGAACTGTCGTTTAACATCGATTTTTATTCGATTAAAATTGAAGATAAGATCAAAAAACTTGATGCAACGTATATCTTAGACAAATTGTGGTTGTGCGAAAATGGCGGTGAAAAAGCAGATTCGAGTTTGTGTAATAACATGCGCAACCGAGTTAAACGCTACGATGAAAATGGCAAAGGGGTAGATAGGTTAGGTAATGGCATCGCTGGGTTAGCATATACGCCCCATACGATTCAAGAGGGTTACATTAATGCCGCTGAGCGACAAGATGCGGGAATTGATTTAGGGATTAGAGGTTTTTTTGATACTGAATTTGGAACGTTCCGCTACAAGGCAGATTACAACAGAGTGATAAAGAAAAAAGAGCGTATAAAGGCGGAAGACCCGCTTGTTGATATTTTAAATGATCAAGATAATCGTGATTTTAAAGAACTTGGCTCTTTTGCGACCACGTGGGAACAAGGAGACACTTCTGTGAGTTGGTTGATGCTGTACAAAGGGAAAATGTGGAATAACGCTGAATATGGAGAACGTCAAAAGTTACCCGCTTGGATAAAGCACAACTTAACCCTTGGTCAACATATTAATGATGAAACTCGACTGATATTTACGGTTAAAAACTTATTAAATGCAATGCCGCCACAAGATGAAACGTTCAGTAGTTATCCATTTTATCATGGCGGTCGTTACGACAGCATCGGGCGTGAATTCAGCCTTCGTTTAACCTACCAATTCTAATAAGGTGCAAGTTATGTTTAATTTTAAATATCCAGCGGTTATGTTTGCAATATGCACAGTATTAACCGGGTGTAACGATGGATCAGGGTTTACTCCTACGTTAAAGAATGACACGTCTGAATTGTCAAGTGCAGTGGTTGACGCAGCTCAGCGTAATATGGCTCAAGACGCAGGGTCAACAATTGAAGCATTCTTGCAAGAGGGTGTAAACGCGTCTCCAGCAGGAGAGCAAGTAACGAATTTAATTGATGGCAATAGCGCGACCAAATATTTGGCGTTTGATGGCAAAGCCACCATTGTATTTTCGTCTGTTAAACCCTTTGAATTAAAAGGGTACAATTTTATTTCTGCAAATGATGAACCTAAACGTGACCCGATGAATTGGGTGGTGTTTGGGTCTAATGACAAATCTGAATGGGTTGAAATAGACTCTCGCTCAAATGAGGCATTTGAATTTCGTGGTTTAACTCGCTCCTTTGTCATCGAAGAAGCCGCTGAATATCAGCATTTTAAATTTGAAATGATGCATGGTGGTACTGATAGCTATGGCAGCAACATATTACAGCTAGCTGAAATACAATTAATGGTGGTATCAGATGTACCATTGGTTGAATTTATAGCGACTAACACGACTCCAGCTATGGATGAATTAGTGGTATTCAAAGATGAATCATTAGTCAACCCAACGAGTTGGAAATGGACATTTGAAGGAGGAACGCCCGAAACGAGTAATGAAAAATCGCCCTTGGTGAAGTTTTCATCGCTTGGTGCAAAATCGGTTACTTTGGTTGCTGCAAATGACAAAGGAGAGTCAACACTTATAAAGGAAGACTACATACGTGTATGGGATGAAAATGAGCCTTGGAAAGGGTTTGAAAATCCAAGTGTCACGTTTGAGAGAAAACAGCCTACACACTCAGGTCAAGTGGCCCTTGAACGAGTAATGCCGGATTTAGAGTCAGTAATACAAGATATTTCTCTTAAAATTGCCAAGCGGCTTTTTGACAATGTGACACAAATTAATACATTCGAATCCGTTACTTTTATTACTGATGAATATGACTTCCCAGCAGCAAAAGGAGGGTCAGATAAGCATATGGAACTGATGTTTGACTTGAACCATATAGCAAACTTAGAAAGTCAAGGTGATGACGCGTTGCGGGAAGAAATATTAGGGGTACTGTGGCATGAGCTGACGCATGGTTACAATAACAGCCCGAAGACTGGGCAGTATATAACCGGTACTGATTACCATACATACTTAGAATCTTTGGCCAATTTTATTCGCATTGAAGCCGGTTTTTATGAGCATGCTCGAGCCAACATTACATGGGTAAAAGACTACAATGAAGACGCCTATAATCAAACATCATTCTTTTTAGAATGGGTGGTTAAAAGCCATCGCAATATTGACTTTATCAAACAGTTTAATGCCAGTGCAAAAATACTCGAGGAGTGGAGTTTTGATTTGGCATTTAAACACATATTTGGTGAAGCGCGAGGCATTGACACTGTGTTTAGTGAATATATTCAGTACTTAAGTGATGAGAAAGGGATCATGGCACCATTTACCACGCCAGTAGAGGGTTACCAAAATATATCAATTGAAGAGGGCGTCTTAGTAACGACTAACGCTACGCACATTGGTATTTGGGATGAGGGCCCTGATAAGTTGATAGATAATAACATTAATAATAAGTTTAATGCGCTAATAGAAGCACCTTGGTGGGTTGCAGAGTATGCTGCGTCTTTATTGCCAATCGCTGATGTAAGTAGCGTTTACGCCGATTTTATCTTGCCAGAAGCAAAAATAGTTGAAAAGTACTCAATTGCAACAGCGAAAGATAATGAAATTCGATTTCCGAGTCGGTGGGATGTGTACGGCTCTCATGATGGACTAACATGGACATTAATAGACACACAAAATTTTTCAGAGTTACCACAGTTGAGCACAACCTATACCTTTGATGTACAAACGCCAGACAGTTACACACAAGTTCGATTTGATTTTTATAATGAACGAACAGGAGATCAGATTGGAGGGGATGAAGGAAGGTTGGTGCAAATTGGTGAAATTGCGTTACTCATAAAAGAATAAAAGCGCACTTGGTAGCATGACCTCAATGATTGGTTGTTGTTTAACGTGTTAGATTTATTGGTAAGGGAAGTGAATTAATATTCTATGCTAACTTACCATTAAAAATGCGCCGTTGCAGGTTAGCAGTTATAACTAGAAAAACCTCTACCGCGTTGGTAGAGGTTTTGCTTTGTTAAGATGGCCTCATTATTTCTTAGAGCCGCCTTTACCTTGAACTGCTTTAAAGCGAGGGTTAGTTTTGCAAATTACAAACACACGACCGCGTCTTTTTACCACTTGGCACCCAGGGCGGTTCTTTGCACTTTTTAGCGAGCTAAGTACTTTCATAAATCCTCCGTTACTTTGTACTTAAGTTTTTAAACCTTCTATTGAATTGAGCAACACGTCCATCACTGGCAACGGCTTTTTGCTTACCGGTATAAAATGGATGTGATTCACTTGAAACATCAATTGGTACATAAGGGTAAGTGACACCTTCCAACTCAATGGTTCTGTCAGTTTTGATTGTTGAGCCTACAACAAAGTAGCTATCAGCTGCGGTATCGTGAAAAGCAACTTGTTGGTAATCAGGGTGGATCCCAGGCTTCATAAAAACTCCGTAAATAATGTTTTGTTATAATGTAACGAATGGTATTTTAAATAAGAATTGATTGCAACAATTAAAAGTAATTATAAATTTATCGACAGAGATCGCGTGAATGTTGCGCAATCAAGCACTTTGGGGGTACCAATTCATTTTCAGCCTGTTATAACTAGTAAAACAACAAGAAAAGGGAACACTTATGATGCAGGACAACGAGCAGTTGGATAACACTGTTATTGCAACTTTGAAAAATAAAGATCACTCCGCATTGAGTGAACAACTCGATAGTTTAAGCTGCACACATACCGACATTATAGAGTTGCTGTCACAGTACCAAGTGCTTAGCGAGCAAGATGACGATGAGAAATTTGATACATGGTACGACGCACTGTGTAAAGAGCAACTGGCTGTATTAAAAGCATTTGAAGTAATGCGAGCTCATTATGAGCAGGCATAACAGCAGTTAAATACACCGAGCTACTTGACGCTGAGGTCATATTTAACCACTAAAGCGTTAATATATCGCTCACGCAAAGATAGATTTTGTTCGTGTTTGGCTTGATGACTAATCGCACGGTTTAGCAGCTTTATAGCCTTAAGTAACTGTGGGCGTATCGCTACGTCAATACTTGAGGCTGAGCGTTCATCGGTTAATTCATCAACAATTGCTCTGCCAAGCTCAATGTAAACGATTTCTTCTATTAACCCGTTTTGACTAATCGCGCCATATTTGCTGCATAAATATTGTTGCCAGCTACTTTGTATTTGTTCGTCTAAGTCATCGCTAAACCGAGGGTCATGGCAAGCAAGCCCTTGCTGTTGGCACTTACTTAATGTCTGTAAATACTGTTGATAATATAACTCATAAGCTTGTGATGAACTTTGTACTGTATGTTTAGCTAAATCTTGGCCCCATTGAACGCACCCACGTGGGTAAAAGTCTGTAAACTCCTCACATTCATATAGCCCAAGGTAAGAACTACATTTAATGTTGTTTTGAATACTATATGATGGTTTTGGGAATAACCCTTTTTGCTGCCATTCAAATAATGTATCTTCAGAAATTTTCAGCGTTTGACACAATTCATCAACACTATAAAAATAGGTATTTAGGTGGCTAAGTAAGCTCATAATAAAATAAACTGGATAAATATACAGTGTTTTTATTGTGGATGATTAAATTAAATAGTTCAAGTACTATTTTGCATCGTGAAGTACTCGGATATTGCCACTATTTATGGTAAAACATAGCCCAAATGATACAACGCCAAAAAAACCAAATGCGAACAATACAAACAATTAAACAAGCAAGCTTAATCACCGCAATTAAAACGCCGTATACCATGAGTGGTGAAATTGATTTAGACGCATATGACCGTTTGGTCGAAACGCAAATAAATGCGGGTGTTGACGGTATTATTGTTGGTGGTACCACGGGCGAAGGCCAGCTAATGAATTGGGAAGAGCATTTAATGCTTATTGCCCATAGTGTAAACAAGTTTGCAGATAAATTAGTGATTGTGGGTAATACAGGCAGTAATAATACTCGCGAAGCAATAAAAGCAACAGAATATGGTTTTGCATCTGGTATGGATGCAGCATTGCAGATAAACCCGTATTACGGACGCACTTCAATTGAAGGTGTAAAACTACACTTCGAACGATTACTAGAGTTAGGGCCTGCGTTTGTTTACAATGTGCCAGGTAGAACTGGGCAAGATTTAACGCCAGATATTATTGAACCGCTAGCAAAGCATAAAAACTTTATTGGTGTAAAAGAGTGCGGTGGTAATGAGCGCATCGGCCATTATGAATCTAAAGGAATTGCATGTTGGTCAGGTAATGATGATGAAGCCCATGATGGTCGGCATTTATATCAATCACATGGTGTGATCTCGGTCACTTCAAACTTGATCCCTGGCTTGTTTCGTGAGTTGATGGACCGAAAAAACCCTGAGCTAAATCAGCAATTAACGCCATTGATGAACTGGTTGTTTTGCGAGCCGAACCCGATTGCGATAAATAGCGCATTAATTATGACGGGCGCAGTGAAACCGGTATTTCGCCTACCTTACGTCCCATTGAATAGTGTGCAGCAGCGCCAGGGCGTTGAGCTTATTAATGCACTCAACGAAACGGATGTTGTCGGGGGTAAAGCAAATATCATAGACGAAACTCTATTAAAACTTTGTTAGGGCGCAACAAATAACGTATAATCTGCGGCCCTTAAGTATTGGTCGCAGGTTTTTTCATGAATTTTAAATCTTTTAGTTTTTCTCCGTTGTTGCTTCAGGCACTAGACGAAATAAACTTTCTTACCTTAACCCCAATACAACAAGCCGCTATTCCGGTTGTGCGAAAAGGGCATGATGTACTCGCAACAGCGCAAACTGGCACGGGCAAAACAGCTGCATTTGCACTCCCTATTATCCAAAAGTTACTTGAATCTAAGTGTGCACAGCAAGCTACCACTAAATCGCCGCGTGCTCTTATCTTGGCACCAACACGGGAGCTGGCTGAACAGATCGGCCGAAACTGCGACGAGTTTACACAATATACTGATATTAAAACGGTATCACTTTTTGGTGGGGTAAATACAACGGGTCAAGCTGATAAGCTTGCACTTGGCGTAGACATTGTTGTTGCGACGCCTGGACGCTTACTTGACCACATTCGCTTGGGTAATATCAGCTTAGCCAATGTTCAGCATTTGGTGTTAGATGAAGCCGACCGCATGCTCGATATGGGGTTCATCACCGACATTCAGCAAGTCATCGATTTAACCCATGCTGACAAACAAATATTACTGTTTTCAGCGACCTTCCCACCGGCAATGAAGCAATTTGCTGGGTCGGTACTGAGACACCCTAAATATGTGCAAGTAACACCAGAAAATACAACGGCTGACACGGTTCGACACGTTGTGTATCCGGTAGAGCAATCTAGAAAGCAAGAATTGTTATCAGAGCTTATAGGTAAGAAAAATTGGCAGCAAGTATTAGTGTTCGTCAATATGAAAGACGTTGCTGATGATTTGGTGAATGAATTAATGCTTGATGGGATCCCGGCAATTGTATGCCATGGTGATAAAACCCAAGGGGCGCGCCGACGTGCACTGCGTGAATTTAAAGAAGGTAAAGTGCGCGTATTGGTTGCCACTGAAGTTGCTGCGCGTGGGATTGATATTGAAGGATTGCCGAGAGTCGTTAACTACGACCTACCTTATTTAGCAGAAGATTACGTACACCGCATTGGTCGGACGGGTCGTGCTGGCAATGAAGGACAGGCAATCTCTTTTGTTGCCCGCGAAGAAGAGCAAGTATTGGTTCATATTGAAGAGCTTATTGAGCAACAAATTAAACGTTATTACTTACCGGGCTACGAAGTCAGTAATCGCGACAATTTGATTAAAAAGCTCAGCAAAAAGCAATCGCACCAACGTCGTCAGCCACGCAGTAATAGGCCAAGTAACCAAGCCAGTGGTGAAGCACGTGCTAAAAACCGTTCGCGTATTGCAAATGTACGAAAGCAAGTAAAAGGTACGAAGCTAGGTCTCGAGAAGTAATGTCAGAACTAGTTAATCGAATTAAATAGCGGCTGAGTCCGCTATTTTTATGCCCAATACAAGAACGGTCGCTGCACTTTAAAACCCAGATAAAAGACAATAAAAAAGCACAATTAAATCCCTCCCAAAGCACCCCTCAAAAAGATGACCGAGTCCATATAAGTCAACCAGCGGAATTAAAGCCATTTGGTGGAGAGCACATAGCAGGGAACATCCCATTTAACCCACTAGATTATTTAACCTTAGCTCTGGATAAGCGAATTTGCCCAATAAAGCTATTTTTCTCACTCTCGGCGTTACTTTCATTTGTAATAGCCCGCTATTACTGCATAAAAGCGCCTTGATATTGAACAAAATATCATCATTGGATTGTACGTAAGTTTGTTTGCAAAACATTTCCTATTCCAAAACCCTTATCTAAACCTGAGGTTATTTAGAATTGGTAGATTGGAGTGGCCGCCATGTACACCCAAAAAAGACAGGTTAGATAAAAAACCTATTCCAAGAGTATTGGTGACTCTCACTATAGAAGAAGCGGTATGGTTAGAGCAGGTACAAAGCTTTAGACGACAATATGCAAACTTTGCAGGGAGTAAACACGCTTTAAGCCACAGACAGCAGTGAATGACGTCAAATGGTACAAAGGGACTGGGTAACACAGCAAGTCTTCTGTAGAATATAAAAAACCTCAAAACGAACCAAGCAAGCACACCGGCTAGCTGTTTTGCTTGTCTTGAATTCGGAAATCGACGTTAGAATAGCAAAAGCGAAATATGGGAAGTCCAATAAAAGAATATTCATTGGTCGCATTTTTTCATGTTATTGATAGCGAGCCGTATAGAGCGTGGCTGCAATTGGAGGGGTATAATTGTGTGCCTGTCCCATGTGTAGTCGGAAAGTGGGAAAATGCAAGTATGATTATTTGTAGGACACCAAATGCTGCTGGCTTCATACATAGAGGGTATGGAGACGCTGCAAAGACTGGAGATATTAATTTCGAGGAATTAGCTAATACAATCGGTGAAACTGTTGACGGTTTAATAGACGCAGCAGATCAACCTATGGGTCAGACAGCACCCAACCCAAAAGGGAAAGGAAGTAGACCAAACTTTAGAAATAGCCTCTCTCACCGTGGAAATATGACAAAGAGAAAATAAGGTTCGAGTAGATGAATACTAAGTTAGGTATAGCGGTAAAAGTATTTATAATCACATTTGTGATTTATATTCTCTACACTCTCATCGTAGGGAAAGTGGAAAGTGGTAAAGCGTTTGAATTAATGAAATCATCAAACTTTACTACCTTTGAAGTATCTGATTCTAATTCTTTCAATACCAAAATTGGTTTTAGGTTTTATAGAGACAAAGAAACGCTTAGTTCGATAAATATGTGTATCAAAAAGCTTGAGCAAGTACCTGATTATAGGGCCGGGAAGTTAAAGACTGAAAAAACAGCGGTATTATCCAATGATAAATATAAGAATAAGTTTAATATACATTATTATGAAAATGGTATTGTTCTGCTTGGGGACGGTTACACTCTCAAAGATCTATTGACTAATAAAGTGAAAAATATGGGGGGAAAGTCTTTAAATCTGAATGCCTATATCATACGATTAATTTGTAATAGAAAAAAGTAAAGGCACAAATCTCTTGTTATTCATAGCGAGCAGTATAGAGCGTGACTGCAATTGGTGAGGTATAATTATGTGCCTGTCCCATGTGTACTCGACCAGTCAAAACCTAAAGAAAAATCGATATCAAAAAATAGTCAACCATCTTTCATGGTTATTGAGATGCCTTCCAGAACACAGAGACATAGAGAATGGGTAAAAAGTGAAGAGCGTTAGATATGGATAGAAAAAAGCTATAGTTATTTTATTGGGTATAATATGGTTCTCTGTGGCGGCTGTTTTTTTCATAGGGTTCGAACCATTTGAAAAACTACTTTTCTGTTTTTTATTTTTATTATCTGCTATAGGTATATATATGCTTTTATCTTAGATGAAAGTATATACGTGCCATATTCAGGAGAGGAAATCCCCGCTACTCCTGAAAGATATATTGCAAGGCTTTATGCACTTATTATAGGAATTATAGCGTGCTCATACATTACTTTTTACGTTTGACCTCATCGGCAATAAAACTAAAAAAGAAATTAAACATGATATATATGGATAGTCCTAGTATGTCAAAAAAATAACTCTGGCGGGGTAGAATAAACCACCTCGTTTTTTCATTTCGTCTTTGCAAAATAATATGGGGCAGGCACAAATTTCTTCTTACTCGATGAAGCGGCACTAGCGGCCTGTATGGCCTATGTTGATTTAAACCCAATTAGAGCGAAAATGGCTGACACGCCAGAAATCTCAGAGTACACCAGTGTTAAAACCCGCTGTGAACATGCCAAAGAAGGCAAACAGCCTAAACAATTGGCGCGTTTTACAGGTAGCCCCAGAAAACATATGCCCAAAGGGGTACCGTTTGAATTAAAGTCGTATTTAGAACTTGTCGAGCTAACAGGCAGATGTATGCGAACAGACAAGCGAGGCGCTATCAATCCTATTAACTCCCCTATTTTAGACAGGCTCAACATAGCCCCAAAAAGCTGGCAAAAACTCACAACCCAATTTACCAAAGTATTCCATGGTGCAGTAGGGCGACCACAAAAGCTTGATAATTATTGTGTGAGCCTAGAAATAAAGCGACGGGCTAATTATCGGCAGTACGAAAAGTTGCTGGCTTAACGTTTACACTATTAAGATAATCCTCCTCTAAACACTCTAACCCTAGACTACACAGCATTGAGGTGGTGGATTAGCGATTCGCTCTGAGCAATACCATTTTTGTATGCATTTTGAGTATACAGCTCATATTTAAAATTCAGGCTTATGAACTAAGCGATATGCTTGTGATATTCTTCGGGAGCTGGCTTAATTTTTGAGTGGGTGTCAGCATAAGATTTGTTCGCCAATGGAGCGCTTTTTAGAAGCTTTAAAACAGAGTGGATGCCAAGAACAGGCTATAAAAATATAACAGCAGCAATAGGAGAAATATCACAATATATCGTGAGCTACTATATTCTTTACCGACCTCATCAATATAATGACGGTAGTTCGCCGATAGCGAAAAAAAACCAGTATTGGAAAACTTATAACGAGGTGGCCAAAAAGAATTGATCAGTACATACTCACTGAGGGAATTTGATAAAGAGAAGGCGAGGTTCAAGTCGATGAAGGTTAATTTAGGAGTAGTGGCAGTTGTATTTATTCTCTTGATTGGTTTCTATAATATTTTTTTATCACATGGAGAGAGTGGTAGGGCATTTGAGTTAATGAAAAATTCAACCTTTACTGTATTTAAAATATCAGACTCAAAATTTGTTGATAGTCGTGGTTTTAGAATATATGAGGATAAAGATACACTTCGCTCGATAAATGCGTGTATCAAAAAGATTGAACAAGCGCCGGACTATAGGGTTGGTAAATTAATTCGTCATAAATCAATATTGTTATCTGACGAGAACTATGAACATAAATTAGTTTTTAGTTACTATGAAAATGATATTGTGTTACTTGGTTCACCTTATACTCTAGAAGAGTTAGCTACTAAAAAAGTCAAAAATGTAGGTGCTAAAATCTTTAAATCTGAATGCCTACATCATACGATAAATATGTAATATAATAGAAAAAGGACAGGCATAAGTTTCTTGCATAATTGGGGTGGTTAACAACTGTTGATATATCCAGCCTTTGTGAGTAATTAAAATGGCAAGCGCAAGGAATGCTTTAATCGATTTGTCTGCAACGCTTTATTACCATTTAATAGCACGGTGTGTATGCCGTGTTTTTTTGTGGGGAGTTACACAATGATTCACAGAGGTTTAATATCGCGTTGTGTGCAACATTGAAATTATGTAATATTCCTTTTTAAATAGTAGTTAAGGAATTAGCATGAACATTTTATGGACTTCACTATCTCTCACTATATTAAGTGGCACTGTACACGCGGAGCAAATAAAAACACGGTTTGAAGGTGAATATAAATTAAAAATAGACCATGAGCATAATGGTGCTTTATTTAATGAAGTCGCTACAGATTATGTTTTTCAAGGATTTAACGCTCACTTTATTGCAACATCTAATAACAAGATAGTTTCGGGCTCGACCAGCGACAATGGCGTGAGTATTCAGTTTGAAATAAGTAAGCTAAATACTGGGCACAATCAATATTTCTCAGGTCATAAAACAAGCAATGGTGGCTATCAAGGTAGCTGGCATAGTGATGATGGCAGTTCAGGAGATTGGGGCTTAGTAAATTATAAACAGCAAGTTTTTACCACCTGTAAACAAATTTTAGATTCAGGCGCGAGTATCGGCGATGGTGTCTACGAGTTAGTGGATGACAATAATGACCCTATGTCTGCTTATTGTGACATGACATCCAATGGCGGTGGCTGGACATTAGTTGGGAGTTATCCGAATACGGCACCAGGGGGTATTAAACGTATCTCTGAATATGGCCAAATACCAGAAACGAACCCAAGTGGGCCAACCCAACTTTGGATGTATCCAGGTACGCTCGCCAAGTTCAGTGATGCAAAAGAGCAGATTGCCTGCAATGTTGGTGAATTATGTGACACTGGAAAACAAGCATTTGCCGATAATCTAACGGCCCATGAACTTGAGCTTGTTCGTTACTCATGGGGTTATCTTGACCGCGGTGAACACATGCCAAAACTGGTGGATATTCCTTCATGTAGAACTGATTATAATGATGCTACAACGTTAAGAACAGGATGTGTAAACCCTGCTTATCTAGAGTGGAACGACACGGTTTATCGCAGTACTTACCAAATTGGGTGGCAAATTGATTTATATGGCACAACACACTGTTGGGTAGCACGTGGTGAATATAAATCGGGAGGCTTAGGTTCAACAAGGTGTGCGACTAACGCTGAGCCAAATGGCACAACTTTTGCGCTTCTGTGGATGCGTTAATCGTTGTAACTTAAGGTTGTAATGGGTCAAATGCCTCGTTTCATAATACTGACTACATATTTAAAGTATCATGGACTAACGGTTTGGTCCTTTTTACTTACACACTATCAAGAAACAGATTAAACAAATAGAGACAGCGTTCAATTTAGGTAAAAAAAAGAGCTTCGGTTACATGCGGCTTGCCGTTGTATTCGAAGCATTGTGAAGCACAGTGTATTCGTCTCCCTGACGAAGGTCAGGGTCTATGGGTGT
>NZ_JAGJEK010000023.1:0-124101 GCF_018101015.1 Pseudoalteromonas sp. MMG005
ATCCCCTCGAAATTAACCTTAGTCTAAATTTTTAAGCTTTTTTCTAACTCTAATTACCGTACTTCGACTAACTCCAACTGCTTCAGCCGTTTTATTAATACTAAATCCAGCTTCAGTAAACGAGGCAATCCTATCATGAGCCTCTAAATCAGGCTGACGACCGTGATAAAGTCCCTTTTGCTGTGCTTTCACAATACCTTCTTTTTGCTTACGTTCACGTTCTCGATATTCTTTATATGCACTGGCCGCTAATATTTCTAACAGCATATTATTAATAGCGCTAAGTATTGATCTCATAAAATCATCACTTGGAAAACTACCAAATGTTAAATGACTTGTTGGTAGATCTAAACTAACAACACTAATTCCTTTTTCATTTATTGAGGCTACAAGAGTTTTCCAATCATCGGGACTTAACCTTGTTAAACGATCGATTGATTCAACTAACAAAACATCACCGGACTCTGATTCATCCAATAAACGAATTAGCTCTGGTCTATCTAAAGAATTGCCAGATTTATTTTCTATATAAAAAGAAGCTATTCGTTTGCTAAAGCCAGAAACGAATTTTTTTAATGAGCTTTTTGCTCTATTGGCATCTTGCTCAGAAGTTGATGCTCGTAAATATGCTCTTATGAACATTTTTGCCTAATTAGGTCTATTTAGATGGTGTCATATCATATAGGTTTATTTAAGTGGTGTCATTACGTAATTTCCTGTGATATCTCAATAGTGTCTTTAGGGTGTACTCATGTAAAACTAAATGTAATAACATTAATTTGGACTTTGATAATGAAAAAGGATAAACCATACATTGTTGTGGTTTAGTATTGTTGTAACAACGATAACTTTACTTATTTAATAGAAGAAAAAAACAAAATCAATTAGCGGTGTTTAAACTGGTATTCATTGATGGTCACTTTAATTAGATATAAAGTAAGTAAACAAAAAGTAAGTAAGGTAATTGATAACGTGTCTAAACGAACCATAAGTATGTTGGCTAAAGAACTGAGTGTAAATGTCGAGACAATTCGCTTTTATGAACGCAAAGGCTTAATTAAACAACCACCAAAGCCTATGCAGGGCTATAGACATTACCCGAAAGAAACGGTAAATAGAATACATTTTATCAAGCGTTCTCAAGAATTAGGTTTTACGCTAAATGAAATTGAAGGGTTACTTGCGTTAAACGATAGCCCATGTAGTAAAGTACAAGAATTAGCTAATAAAAAGCTGATCGCAGTACAAAAAAAGATGGCTGACTTGTTGCTGTTAGAACACGCTTTGGAAGAACATTTAGGACAATGCCAAAATAATGATGACGATAACTACTGCCCAATAATTGATTCGTTGCAACCGAAGTAAACGATTCGGTTAACTACCATTTCCTACTAAGACAGCATATCCAATTTTACGTCTGCGCCTTAATTCAAGTCAGCTTATTCCCCATATTTGTCGTAGCAGATTATCCAATATAAAATTTTTTATAAATCACTCTTGACTCCGTACCTAGGTACATACAATACACTTGCATTATCACTTAATGAGGTATCCATATGAATCAAAAAGAATCAAACCTTCCAATGATAGGAGGCATCATCGCAGCATTAGGCGCAGGCGTATGCTGTGTAGGTCCTTTAGTCCTGCTACTACTGGGGGTTAGTGGCTCATGGATTGGTAATTTAACTGCATTTGAACCCTATAGGCCATTATTTATCACATTTGTAGTGTTGTTGTTTGGTTACTCAGGTTGGAAAATTTATCGTCCAGTAGAAGAGTGTGAGCCGGGAACCGCCTGTGCAGTTCCTAAGAAGCAGCAACAACGAAAAGTCATTTTCTGGCTGAGCGCTATAGCTGCAACAATTTTTGTGACCAGTAATTATTGGATACTTTTGTTTGCTTAATATACAGATCAAGAAATTTATAACATTTTAAAATTTGGAGCTAATTATGAAAAAATTATTATTAACCGCACTGCTTTCACTTACTAGTTTTGGTGCTTTTGCTGAAGTAAAAACAGTTACGCTGGAAGTACCAACGATGAACTGTGCGACATGCCCAATCACAGTTAAAAAATCGTTAGAAAATGTTGATGGCGTTGAAAAAGCGAAAGTTACCTACAAGCCTAAGCTAGCTATTGTTTCTTTTGATGATACTAAAACCAACATCAATGCATTAATCACAGCGACTACCAATGCTGGCTACCCATCAAATTTAAAAAGTGAAAATAAGTAATGTTTAGCCCCTTAAATCTTGTTACGCGTATCGGAGATAAAGCAGGCGCTATAGGCGCACTTGTTTCTGCAATGGGATGCGCTATGTGTTTTCCTGCGATAGCTAGTCTAGGTGCGGCAATTGGTATGGGATTTCTTAGTCAGTGGGAAGGATTATTTATCAATACGTTATTCCCTCTGTTTGCAGTATTAGCGCTGACAATGAATATCTTAAGTTGGTTTAGCCATCGTCAATGGCACCGCAGTTTAGTTGGTTCAATTGGCCCCATTTTGGTTTTACTCTCTTTATACCCTTGGTTCCAGTACGGGTGGAGTTCATACGTTACTTATACGGGGCTAGGACTGATGGCTGCTGTATCAATTTGGGACATGGTTTCTCCAGCAAATAAACGCTGTGATGATGAAACTTGTACCGCTTAACTTTTTAAGAGGAATAAAATATGTCAACGAATAGTTGTTGCTCGTCAAATGACACTCAGCCAGAACAATTACATGTAGCCATTATTGGTAGTGGCTCAGGAGCATTTGCCAGTGCTATTAAAGCAGCGGAAGGCGGAGCAAGAGTTACTATCATAGAGGGAGCTGATGTTATCGGTGGCTGCTGTGTAAATGTAGGCTGTGTTCCTTCAAAAATATTGATCCGTGCAGCGCAATTAGCGCACCAGCAACGTACTAACCCATTTGATGGTTTAGAGAATATTCAACCACAACTTAGCCGCTCCTTACTAGCACATCAGCAAACAGCTCGCGTTGAAGAATTACGCGGTGCTAAATATCAAAGTATTTTAGAGAACAACCCTGCGCTATCTTTACTTAAAGGTTATGCGCGTTTTAAAAATGAAAATACCTTGTTAGTTCAAAAGGCTGATGGTAACGAAGAAGAGCTGGTTGCAGATCGCATTTTAATTGCTACAGGCTCTACACCAAGTATTCCACCTATTGATGGGCTAATTGATACACCTTATTGGACATCAACCGAAGCTTTATTTTCGGAGGAGTTACCAAGTAGTCTGGTTGTCATCGGCTCTTCTGTTATAGCACTGGAAATTGCACAAGCTTATGCCCGTTTGGGTAGCAGTGTAACAGTATTAGCACGACATACGCTTTTATATGCAGAAGATCCGTTATTAGGTGAAAAGCTGACTGAATGTTTTGAAAAAGAAGGCATTCGTGTACTTAATAATACGCAAGCAAGTCATGTTTCTTATGGTAGCAATGGGTTTTCATTAGAAACTAACGAAGGAACATTAATCGCTGAAAAATTGCTTATTTCTACTGGTCGCCATGCAAATACTGGCAAGCTTGGTTTAGAAAACGTTGGTGTTAAAACAGATAAAAGTGGTGCCATTATTGTTAATAGTATGATGGAAACATCAACAGCTAACATTTATGCCGCAGGAGATTGCTCCAATATGCCACAGTTTGTCTATGTTGCTGCTGCTGCCGGAAGTAGAGCCGGAATTAATATGACGGGCGGAAATGCACCACTCGACTTATCTACCATGCCTGCTGTTATATTCACTGACCCACAAGTTGCTACGGTGGGTCTAACCGAAGAACAAGCTTCAGCGGAAGGAATAAATACGATAAGTCGTGTACTTGATATGGAAAACGTACCTAGAGCATTAGCAAATTTTGAAACTGATGGATTTATCAAACTAGTTGCAGAAAAACAAACAGGTGAGATATTAGGCGCACAAATTCTCGCGCATGAAGGTGGTGAACTTATACAAAGTGCAGCATTAGCCATTCATAACAACATGACCGTAGAGGATTTAGCAGGTCAACTATTTCCGTATTTGACGATGGTTGAAGGATTGAAGCTATGCGCTCAAACCTTTAGCAAAGACGTTAAAGAGCTATCTTGCTGCGCGGGGTAATCATTTAACGGTAATGTACTTATAGAAATGTTAATGGAGTGCCAATTGATTGAATGTAATCAAGATATATTAAGGCATTCCATTAACAACACAAATTGGAAACATGCTAAACCATGATTAAATCTAAGGTTGAAAACATTCCTGTTGGTGAAGTCAGTTTTTTAACGGAGATCCCTGACATCAGTAAGTTCATTAATAGTGATGATGATGCGTTGGATTTTCCTTTGAGTATTTCTCAACTGGCACAAGCTGCACAAACGTCTGTCCATACTATAAGGAATTATGCACTTGAGAATATAATACACTGCGAAGAAAAAACTAAATCAGGTTATTCCCTTTACGGCTTATGTGCATTAAAGAGATTAAAGTTCATTCGAGCAGCAAGGGCGGCAGGTCTTCTTGTAATTGATATCAAGCCATTACTAATGGCAATAGATGCAGGAGAAAGAAAAATTCCTGACGACATCCAAAAGCTGCTACTTACTAAAATCGAGCATAGAAAAGTATTTTTAGATCTAATAACAAACCAAATTGAAGAGTTTTGCAATTAGAACAATTATAGAACAGCTCATGGCTCGACCAAAAACTTGTTAGCTTATCTACTTTCTATCAATGTTAGCTTGTATATATCAAGCATATAGAATATCAACAACTCCAATTTTTAATGGCACTTTCATGCGAAGTACCTGTTGAATTAGAAATATAAACAGATGTTATGATTTAACTTATTGATTCTACATCACTAAGTAAACCAGCTAAGTCGATTTCTTTGCGGTCTTTATTAAAGGCATATTCCCCATTTAGATTAATGTGTTGCCAAGCAACAGGTGAAAGCCGAGAAATAACATCAACCACATCTTGCCTACCGTTCCTCTCTTGGATTTGTAAAAATGCCGATAGTAACGCGGAATTATAATAAATATTGTATGCAGGCATATTAAATGCCTCGAAGAAATGGACAATGCCAATCCATAATTGGAATCTGACATTGTCGCAATTGGCCATCCACTTCGAAGGTAGGTTAGATGGTGTGCTAGATATTTAGCAACTTAGGCTGACACAGAATTCTGAACGCCCTCCCGTTGTAGCCATTTTCTCGATAGCTGCACTTCTTGCTGTCGCATCTCAACATTTTGCTTCCGGCTCATTTATCTCCATCAGAACACTGATGCTATTTATAGCTTTTTCAATGACGCTCTTAGCGGTGCAAAAACTGAAAGACCTATACAGTTTCACAAATTCGTTTATTACTTATGATTTACTAGCGATGAGATGGATAAGATATGGTTATATTTATCCCTTCATTGAAGCATATGCAGGTATTGGTATGGTTGCCCAACTACAGCCTCTCGCAGTGGCACCATTTTCATTGTTTATCGGCACAGTTGGAGCAATTTCAGTTTTCAAAGCCGTTTACATCGACAAACGCCAGTTAAAGTGTGCCTGTGTAGGCGGCGATAGCAGTGTGCCACTTGGATTTGTATCGCTATCTGAAAACTTATTTATGATCGCGGGAGCATTGATTATGCTGCTGATGTAAAGGTATAGCTCTATTCGGCGGCCCCTTAACTGTTAAGATTAGACCTAGGATGCCAGCCCACACCTTTCTAATTCATATGTAACATTTTTTCTGTCGTACTGGCATCAAGATAACCAGAACTGAGCAAACAATCTCAAAGGTTGTACAAAATAACACTAAAGTTTTTTCATTAAGTTTTATTGTTATGCTCTTGTGGTGGCTTTCGCCACCACTTTACTAGTCTTCAAGTTCCACCATATCTTTCGCTGCGATGTCACCAGATATTAGTTTTACCGTTGCGAAGTGATCATTTACAATTTTAGTAATTTGTACCGTTCCCACTTTTTCAATAGTGTACGGATCATCACCTTCACCCGGCGCAATTTCCTCATGGAATCTAATAACACTGTATTTTTGTCCAACCTCTGCACCATGTTTGGCACCAATACAAATCAGAGTTCGATCAGTAGACTGCTCAACCACTTGGCCCCTCATCATATTTTTGTGATAAAACGCAGTATTCGAACAGCCTGCTAAAAAGATACCGAATACAACAAGCAAAAGAATTTTCATATTGGATGTTTTCATCATTTTTTCCTCATCTAACTTATTAACTGAGCAAGCTCTTTGGAAGCTTACTTATTTTTCCGGCTTGCACCCGGAGGAACTTTGTGACAACTCCACGGTTTATGAGCAGCGTTGTCTTTAACATTCTGATCAACAAATTTGTAGTAACTTTCTTTAGTGTGCGTCCACCAATCATCATGAACATCGGCACCATGTTTGCGAATAACTTCCTCAATCCCATCAAGGTTTATATTTGCCGCATCATATGCTAGGTGTATTTCACCTTCTTTGATGTTGTAACTGACTTCATCTATACCAAAAAGCTGATCAATTTTTTTTACTAACTCGTCACAGTTTTCTTCTGTGACATTACTTAGTCTTAAATTTCGAACAACTAAATTCTGCTCTCTAACGCCAACTCTATGATCTAAATCGCTCATAATTTATCTCCTAATGTGAGTGCGAGTGTTGTTGTTTTTTGTCTTTCATTTCTGCCATTTTGTATTTCATTTGTGGCATTATGTTTTCCATCATTTCCAGATGATGTTCAGCCATCTTGATTTGCTTATGCATTGGAATTGCTTCCATGTTTTTGTGCATGGATTGCATCATCTTCATCATTGAGCGGTGATGTTCAGCCATCATCTGCTTTTGCTTTTCAGGATCTTTTTCAGCTTTAATGGCATGGACTTCCTTTTTCATTTCCATCATTTTTGAATGCATTTTTCCCATGTTCTCATGCGACATTGCCATGCCTTGATGCATATCCGATTTGTTCGCACCTTCATGTTTATTCTCATTGTTTTGAGCAAATAAGCTTGTGGCCGCCAATAGTGAGCTGACAAATAAAATTGATTTAGTTAACGTTTTCATGATTTTTACCTTCTATGTTCTTATTAAAATTTGGAATCCAACTTGGTGTCGATTCCATATAGCTATGGTACTCCGAACCAAACTCGGCAATAGCTTGTGTCTCTTCGCGTTTCGCTAGCTTGACGTAAACAACGACTAAGATTGGAAACATCGCAAGTGTTGGGATGGTCGGCCACTGCAATAAAAAGCCGAACATGATTAGAATGAAAGCTACGTACTGTGGGTGACGACACCTCGCGTACCATCCTGTAGTAGCCAATTGATGGTGTTTTTGCGCGTGATGCAATACGTTCCATGCTGAAGACAACATAAAGAAACCTGCCACAATAAACACCATACTCGCTATATGAAATGGGTCCCAATGGGCATCACCTTCCAAACCAAAGAAAGTATGTAATAAGTGCCCATTTTCATGCGCAAAGAAGTTAACTTCTGGGTAATTTTCAGTTAACCATCCAGACAAAAAATAGATAGTTAAAGGAAAGCCATACATTTCAGTAAATAGGGCAACAATAAAGGCAGAGAACGCTCCTAGGCTTCGCCAATCAGTTGATGTTTTTGGTTTTACAAAACTAAAGGCAAAAAAGATAAAAATTGCTGAATTCAGTATCACCATTGACCATAAGCCATAATCATATGTCTCATTCATCACTGTTCTCCTTCTTATGCAATTCCTTGCGTCCTTCTTCTAACCCTTGTATGTAGCCATCGCGATAGGCTTCATTTTTATCCGTGAGTTCTTGAAAGCTCTCTTCCTTTTTGTCATCAGGCGCATGTGAATGATCGTGACCATGTTTGCCGTGACTGCCATGCATAAATACATGCATCAAAGGACATAACAGCAAAATTAAATAGGGAAGAAATTGCAGAACATGTTGTCCATGTTCAAAGATTAAAAAATAGGTGGCTGCGGCAATAAGCACCAATGCAGCCCAACCTGTGGGTGTAAACCAAAATTTAGGGTGCTCATTTTTCATGTTGCCTCCTAAACGACCTTTAAGACACCGCGATACATTTGCATCTGACAATGAAACTCATGCTCTCCCGGTGATAAGTTCAATAAGGTAATTTGAGTAATTTCATTTAATTTAAGCTGCTCACTTATCTCCAATGATGGAATAAGCATTGTTTCAGCGCAGGGTGATTGATCTTTGCGCATAAACTTCAGAGTGACAGGCTGGCTAGCAGACACTTGAATTGAGGATGGTGAATACACGCCATCCCTCACTTCAATGAGTACTTCACTATCTTGAACAATTGTTTTATTGGGTTTGTATAGCCAAAACCACCAAACAATCATTGCAATTAACACTAAGCCTAATAAGTTAATTATAATCATTGTGATTCTCCTAATGCTTACTTTCTATGAGTTTTGGGCTTTAAAAAAGCGAAGTCGATTTGCATTTGACACTACGGTCAATGACGAAAACGCCATTGCAGCACCAGCAATTACAGGGCTAAGCAGAATGCCAAAGAAGGGGTATAGAACCCCCGCAGCAAAAGGAATCCCGGCTACGTTATAGACAAACGCGCCAAACAAGTTTTGTTTGATATTTCGTAAAGTCGCTTTGCTTACCGCGATGGCATCAGCAAGGCCATGAAGTGAACCACGCATCAGGGTAATATCCGCGCTTTCAATCGCAACGTCTGTACCTGTGCCTATAGCAAAACCAACATCAGCTAACGCTAGCGCCGGAGCATCGTTGATGCCATCACCTGTCATACCAACGATTTCGCCACTGCCTTGTAGCTCTTTCACCTTGTTGGCTTTGTCTTCTGGCAGCACTTCAGCAAAAAACTCGCTAATGCCCGCTTTTTTGGCAACAGCGGCAGCGGTTTCCTTGTTATCCCCCGTTAGCATGATGACGCGTATACCATTAGCCTGAAGACGTTGGATAGCAGAGATTGAGTCTGACTTAATGGGATCTGCAACAGCAATGATTGCTGCAAGTTCACCATCTACAGCAAAGTACATAGGTGTTTTGGCTTCTTTGGCTAAAGACTGTGCTTGTTCAACAAAGCCTGTGAGGTCTACGCCTTTTAACTTCATTAGTTTATCGTTTCCGAAAAGCAGGGCTTTGTTGTTGCAGCTTGCTTCTACACCAAAACCCGTAATGGCGTTAAACGATTCAATTTTTAGTAACTCAATATCGTGATCTAACGCACTTTCAACAATCGCTTGCGCTAAAGGGTGCTCTGAGCCGCTTTCTAAACTTGCTGCAAGCTGTAGTACGCCTTCTTCGTCAGTAGCTTTTGCCAAAACAATATCGGTTACCTTAGGTGCCCCTTCAGTAATAGTGCCCGTTTTATCTAAAATCATGGCAGTGATTTTAGAGGCGGTTTGCAGTGCTTCACCGTTTCGAATTAGCACTCCTGCTTCTGCTGCTTTTCCTACTCCGACCATAACAGACATAGGCGTTGCCAAGCCCAAAGCACACGGGCAGGCAATAATAAGCACAGTAGTTGCTGAAACGATGGCAAAAGCAATGGCTGGCTCAGGTCCAAAGTTAAGCCATGCTAGCGCACTTAACACAGAGGTGATCATCACGACAGGTACGAAAAAAGCTGAAATAACATCGGCCAAACGGCCAATCGGCGGTTTTGAATTTTGTGCTCGTTTCACCATATTGATGATTTGTGCAAGCGCCGTGTCTTTACCAACGCGTGTGGCTCTAAATAAAATCATGCCTGATTTGTTCAAAGTACCTGCGACAACCTCATCTTCTTCAGCTTTTTCAGCAGGCATAGGTTCGCCTGTCAGCATGGACTCATCAATAGAGGTGTGTCCTTCCAATACCACGCCATCGACGGGAATTTTTTCACCCGGTTTTACCTTCACAATATCGTTAAATAAAACCTGCTCAATACCTATCTGAACTTCTTTGTTGTCACGAACCACGGTTGCTGTTTTGGCTTGCAAGCCGATAAGACGTTTAATGGCCTCAGAGGTTTTACCTCTGGCTTTGATTTCTAATGCTAAACCTAAATCAATTAAGCCAATGATCATGGCGGTAGCTTCAAAATAAACATGCCGTGCCATCAATGGAACAGCGTCAGGTGCAAACACGACAACCATCGAATACAACCAAGCTGTACTTGTTCCTAAAGCTATTAGAGTGTCCATATTAGCGGAGTGGTTTTTAAAGCTTTTCCAAGCGCCAACATAAAAATGCTTACCTGAAAAATACATAACACCAAAAGTTAAAATGCCTACAACCAGCCAAGACATGCGCTCAAGGTTTGTTTCAACCGTCATTTCTCCAACCACAATGCTGTAGATCATCAAAGGAACGCCGAGTGAAAGGGCAATAAACGTATCGCGCATTAGCTTTTTGTAATATGCAAAATCCGCAGCCTCTTTCTCATCAAGCGCATCTGTTGCTGAGCTATCATCAATTGGCTTCGCGTTATACCCCACTGACTCAACAGCTTTGATCAACTCTTTTGTTTTAGCTGTCCCATAAACTGTTACTGTCCTATCAGCAAAATTCATTTCCGCACTGACGACTCCAAGAGTTGCCTTCAACGCCCCTTCAATTTTGCCTACACAGCTAGCACACCCAGCACCTTCAATGATAAGCTGTTGGTTATGTGATACTTTCTCCAACGTATTCTCCTTACTTTTACACGAAGAGGATTGAGCTTTTGCCTGACAGCAACAGCCTGATTCAGTTTTTATATTTGTGTTAGTAGCCACCCTTTTTCCTCCTATGCTTTTTTAATTTGCTCAAAGTTTTCGATGAGATGACAAACCATGTTTGCAGTCGGTGCTTTGTCTTCCATTTCTTCCCATCGAGAAAGCGCAGAAGACATTTTTCCTCGAAGTGCCAACATTGCTTGAAACTGCTTTTCTGTTTCTTCAAGCCGCTCTTTGATCAGGCTTCTGACTAATGGGCACGCACTTTTACCATCTTCAGATTCATTAATAATTTCCTTGATATCTGCAACGGAAAAACCAAGGTTTCTGGCACTTAAAATGAATTTAAGTCTCGATACTTCTTTATTCGAGTATGACTTGTAGCCGTTCACTGACTTAGCAGGTTTTAACAATCCTAATCTGGTGTAATAGCGCACCGTATCAGCAGTCGTTCCAAGGCTTTTTGCCAGCTCCGCAACTTTCATATTCACTCCTCAGTTTTTTAGCTAAGTTTGTACTCTCATCTTCAGCTTAGACCTGTGTCTAAGACACAGGTCAAGTACTAATTCTAGTGAATAAGCTAAAAACTAATTTTTTGGTAAAAGAGAAATCTCGGTCAAAATCGACAGCATTAAGTACTGTAAATAGCAATAGTTTGAGCATGTTCATCATGCCTCCAAAAAATATTGTGCTAATTGTTCAAAACGGTTGGTAATTTAAACCAATCAGTAAATCGTTTTATTTTTGATGGGACTGGCGAAAAAAAGGCGCACTGATCCCGTGATTAGCCAATAATTGGTGGACGATAAAGTAAGAGATGGATACCAGATTTTGGTAGGGGTATACGCTGTAGAATTAGCTCAGAATGAATATTGCAAATACCTTCGTCTTGCGCTTCCACAAGATAGGCATTTAAATGAAAGCTTGTACAAAAACCGCCTTCACAACAAACACAATCACCAGCTTTACATTTTTCACAGTCTTCATCACCATGACGGTTTTTAGAATCTTGCGAATTTTCAGTGTGATAGTGACTATTGTCATTCATTGATTGATGATGCATATTTTTGCTTGGTTGTATAATATGCGTGTCGGAAGATCCATTTTGATGTTCTTCACAATTCATTGGTTTAGCAATAGCAAAGCCATGCTGCGTAAGCAACAGAGTAATTACCACTATTTTAAACCACTTGAAAAGTCCAAACATTTTAATTCCTTATTTATCACCTACAATATTAGCCACTTTATAAAAATAATTTTATGATCTTGATCAACCTTTGAACTAAAACCTAAACTTTTTACTTTTTACTTTTTTAAACAGCTTTAACTTCACAAGTATAAAAGGGGTGTCTAATTTATACTCATGAGATTGAAGCCAAGCATGAGCACCATTAAAAGAAATAAAAACCCTACGCTCATAACTAGGTATTGAGTAATGGATCATTTTTCCAATTGTTCAGCTTTAAGCGCAGTACTTTGCAACAATCGGTTCTATCCCGGGCACATCCAATTCCCGTTCATCAAAAGTGATAAAATGGCCTATTGTACGTCTTTCAATGGCGATGTTTTTTGCCTTGACTCTTTAACCTTAACCATTCGCCAACTTTACTTCTTAGCTGATATTCCACCTTGATAGGTATACACTAGACTGGCACCGACTGAAAACAAGAAGTAGCTTACTATTACTGCTCTTAGTTCTTTCCAAAAAAACTATTAGCTAGGCCTTTCCTAACATAACTAAAATGGTTTAAATCCCAAAAAACGAAAGCTACCATCAATATAGTTGCGGTAGCTCTCATCAAGTCAATATAGTATTTCTTCATATCAGAGCCAGAACTTGATACCTGCAACAAAAGCAGTATCACGAGTACTTTGCCCATTTAACTTCGCAAAGTCGGCTGTATTACCAAATTTATTTGTCCACTCAACGCCAACATAGGGAGCAAACTGGCGGGTAAACTCATAACGAACCCGAAAACCAATAGCACTGCTAGACAAGCCACTACCAAGGTTATTTTGGACGTCATCCTTACCGTAAAGCGTCAACTCTGCTCGTGGTTGAACAATTAACTTTTGAGTAAGTAATAGCTCATACTCAGCTTCGATCGAAAATGCACTATTACCTTGCTCTCCTAAATACGCAGTCATATCAATTTCAAACCAGTAGGGGGCTAGACCTTGTAAACCAAAAGCTAGCCATTTGCGGTTTTCACCTTCGTTATTGTAATCAAGTCGAATACCGACTTGTGTATCCCAATAAGCAGATATTGCGTGGCCCCATAGAAAATCTGTTTGGTTCTCCTCTAAATTACCTTCGCTAAAATCTCCTTCAGTTTTGATGACTAATCTATCAAAAGTAGTGCCATACCATGCCTGAAAGTCAAAAACACCTGCGTTTGTTTGCTCATTATATTCAAGACGATCCCCTAGTAGCGCGTAAAATGAATGCTCATCTGCCAAAGTCAGTCGTTTGTCGCTACTGAGTGCATAAGGGCCTTCAGTCAAAGTTGTACCTGCTGCATAAGCATGGGGGTCTCTAGCATCTTTAGGTGCATCTCCACCTTGTGCTTGCATTTTAGAATCACCCATCTCAGTCATCTCATCTTTTGCAGATACAGATACAGATACACTTATAAGGGGCAAACCTATTAATAATAGTCTTAACGTATTGGTTAGTATTAATTTTTTCATGATACAACTACCTCTCTAAACATACCTGCATCCATGTGGAATAATAAATGGCAATGCCATGCCCAGCGACCTACGTCATGAGGTGTTGTTAAAAAACTAATTCTTTGCGCTGGTTGTACAGGGATAGTATGGCGACGAACCTGTACATCACCTTTTTCATTCTCCAAATCGCTCCACATACCATGCAGGTGCATGGGATGTGTCATCATTGTATCGTTTTGTAAAATAACTCTTAAACGTTGATTATGCTTCATGTGAACTGGCGTGCTTTTTCCAAATTCCAAGCCATCAAATGACCAGCTATAACGCTCCATGTTTCCAGTTAAATGTAATTCAATTTCAGCCTCTGGCTCTTGCTGGTTTGTAATTCCCTCAAGAGAATGTAAATCTGCAAGTGTTAAAACACGGCGTCCATTTTTACGTAAACCTATACCGGGATCATCAAGGTTTGTTCTAGGCATATCAACACGCATATCAACAGAAGCTCCATACTCTGTTTTTGCATGACGCACTTTAGTGCTAGCAACAGCTAATGGGTTTTTAGTCATTCCATGTTTACTATGATCCATTGCCATCGCTCCATGACCCATTGCACTATGATCCATTTTATTAGAATTCATGCCCGACATACCTGCCGTATCAGCCATTGTAGAATGCACACTATCATGGGTCATATTGCCCATCATATCTGTCATCGTTAACCACTCAACGGGGTCTAAAGAAGGTACTGGTGCATCAACGTTAGGTGCCATTGATAAAGTACCTTTAGCATAACCTGAGCGATCCATGCTTTGTGCAAAAATCGTATATGCATCATTTTTTGGCTCGACAAGTACATCATAAGTTTCACCGGGACCAAATCTAAATTCATCTACTGTCACAGGTTCAACATTTTGTCCATCAGCTTGTACAACTGTTAACTTCAGCTCAGGTATTCTTACATCAAAAAACGTATTGCTAGAACCGTTAATAAATCTAAGCCTAACCTTTTCGCCAGCTTTAAACATTCCACGCCAGTTTGTCAAAGGCGCACAACCATTCATTAAAAAAGTCATTGCAGATGCTGATAAGTCTGCAAGATCTGTAGGGTTCATTCTCATTTTATTCCACATTTCCCGGCGTTGTAGCGCATTTGAAACGCTGCTATTTGAAATGTCATCAAAAAACTCTGGAACAGTAGGTTGATTAAAGTTAAATACATCGCTCTGTACTTTTAACTTGCGAAACAAATCCATTGGGTCATCATCAGTCCAATCAGACAATTGGATGACATGCTCATTGTCAGCACTAATAATATCCTTTTCTCTTGGCTCAATAATTAATGCGCCGTACATACCTGTCATTTCTTGAAAGCCACTGTGTGAGTGATACCAATATGTGCCGCTTTGTTGCAGCTTAAATTTATAAACAAAGGTTTCACCCGGCATTATACCTTTAAAGCTAATACCCGGTACGCCATCCATTTGATACGGAAGAATGATCCCATGCCAATGAATTGAACTCGGCACTGATAATTTATTAGTTACCCTGATAGTAACGTCATCACCTTCTCTGAGGCGCAAGGTAGGAGCTGGTATTGAGCCATTGATTGTTGTAGCCATTCTTACAACACCTGTGAAGTTTACGGGTGACTCATCTATCACTAAATCTATTACTTCTCCACTTAGTTCGGGCGCAGTACCTGTTGAAGTTCCAGCAATCAAAGATGAAGCTGCATGAAGAACACTTGGAAAAGCAGCTAATACACCGCCAGCAATTACACCTTGTACAAAGCGTCTACGTGGCGTAGAAACTTGATGTAATGGACTTTTAATTCTCATTTTGTACTCCGTTATTTAACCAATAAATTAATGTGACCAATGAATGTGCTTAATCTTCCATTCACCATTTTGTTTTTCCAGCACCATCGTTTCCATGCCTTGATAATCGCGTTCAACACCTTTATGAGTACCTGTAGTTTGACTACGCGACGCAGAGATAGCGGTATTTCCAAGTATCGTCACTTGATGTTCAAGTGTGTCGCTCTTCATCGCTGCTAAATACTTCATATCCGACAACATATGATGATGAGCATATTCATCAGCGCTCCTTTCAACGCGGCCTCCCTCGAAAATGGTGACATCATCCGCTAACTGCGCTCTAGCCTGTTTTTGATTGCCAGTTTCAAGTGCTTGATGAAATGCCAAAACAACTTTTGCGGCAGGGGTATCTATACCTTTAAACAAACCTTTGTCTTTGTTCTTATCACCATGAGCGTTTGCTGCGAAACTAAACGTCATTAATAAAACGAGTAATATATTTATTGTTTTCATTTTCATTCTCTCTTTTAGGTTTTAATTTGCAGGGCCAACAACACTAGTAAGCCCAGCCGTTACAGATAAAATGGCAAAAGCTACTACCATTTCTATCGAGATAGATTTAGATAAAGCCTCTCTGCCTTGACTATTTTTAAGTTGTGGAACGAGTATTAGTTTATGTTTAGCAGCAAGTGCCAAAATAGACACTACAAGGGCCAATTTAAACAACAGTATTTGTCCGTAACTTGAGCTTATTAGTGCATCAAGACTTCCGACCAATTGAATCACGAGCCAGAGGCCTGCTACCAACAATAGGCTCAATGTAAAACTTGCTTGTTTGCCAAAGCTTTCCATCAGCAAATGAAGTTCTGCATAACTTAGCTGATGGCAAGCCTGTTTTAATGGCAATAACGCCCCAAACCACCATGCCATAACGAGCACATGCAAAATAAGCAAGCCTTTTTCAATTGTGCCTAACTCAGAAATATGACCCAGTAACGTGAATGAGTATGCAAGGATTACTAAACTCAACATTAAAGCGCTTTGTTTTAAGTACGAGTTCACAGCGAGTTTGAACCTTAAAGCTAAAGCGATTATTGCGGTAACTAGCCCAAGCGCTCGAAGCAAAGCTCCAGTGCCGACAGAGGAGTCCCACATAATAGCCAATATATCAGCGTCTATCGCCCCCTGAATTCCCTCTTCTGCCATTGCACCAGTACTGGCAAAGAACCAAGTAATATTAGCGATCAAAGCCATAACTATATAAGTTCTTGTCCACGTTAAATTCGCTATTACAGCATTAGTATGAGATTCATTATTCTCAAATATTTGCCTGAAAAATGTATAACCTGCAATACAGGCAAAGCCGACGTAAAATACAATTTTTGACAGTACAATGACTGTATTCCAGATATACATTTCCATATCAATCACACCGCCTATTTTAGTGAACCATAAAGCCGAAGCTATGTTTCATTTTATGACCATCGTTACCTAAGAAGGTTACATCCACAGCGTAGTTTGCAGGAGCTAATTTAGGTAGTTTCCATGTAAATTTGCTAGTAGCGACTTTAGAAGGCTCGAATCCAAATTTAAATTCTTCGCCTTGTTTATTGGCCAATGAAACTTTTACAACCCGTACCTCTTTGGTGAACATCAAAGTTAATTCTTCTGGAGGATTCATTAGCATTGCATTATCAGCAGGCACACTTTTTTCAAGATGCACATGCGCAAATACCGCACTACTAAAAACGACACTGATTACGGTTAAAAATTTAATTAGTTTTTTCATATTTACCTCTATTTTAGTTTATTGAAATTGCTATTTATGGTTTCTTAACTTCGCTAAGCATTACTTTTTAGCTCCGCCTTAGAAAGCTCCTTGTTAAAGGCGTTTAATTCTGGCTTTTTAACGATTGAGTAAATTACTGGGAGCACAATAAGAGTGAGTAGCACAGCACTTGTCATTCCGCCTACCATAGGTGCAGCAATACGACTCATAATCTCCGAACCTGTTCCTGTACCATATAAAATGGGCATCAAGCCGATAATGATTGTTGCAACTGTCATCATTACTGGACGAACTCGTAAGCCTGCACCGTGCAATAATGCATCTTGATATGCATCATCAGAGATAGGTTCAGCTCGCTCTTCAGCTTTTTCCTTAAGCTCAGCAAGTGCCTGATTGAGATAGACCAACATTATCACACCAATCTCAACCGCTACCCCAGCTAGAGCAATAAAGCCCACGCCAACAGCCACAGAGAAGTTAAACCCTTCCAGATACATCAACCATAAGCCACCAATCATCGCCATCGGCAAGGTAACGATAATGATAGCCACCTCACTAAACGCTCTGAAGTTTAAGTAAAGTAGAATAACAATAATGGCGAGTGTTAAAGGCAATACATAGGTGAGCTTTTCTTTCGCTCTTTCCATATATTCGTATTGCCCAGCCCAAGTAATTGAATAACCTGCTGGTAGTTTTAGATTATTAGCCAAGTGTATTTTTGCACTTTCAACATAAGTACCTACGTCAACACCGTCTATATCGATAAACGTCCAGCCATTTAAACGAGCATTTTCACTCTTAATCCCCGGCGGACCGTTCTCAACTCGAATATCTGCGACATCACCTAGTGCAATGCGTTGACCACTTGGTGTTACAACAGGTAATCGTGATAGCTGCTCAGGAGAGTCTCGATAGTCTTGCGGATAGCGTAAGTTAACAGGGTAACGCTCTTGACCTTCTACCGTTTGGGTAACGTTCATACCACCAATAGCTGTAGAAACCACTTGTTGAACATCTTCGATGTTTAACCCAAAGCGACTTGCCTTATCGCGTGAAATATCAACCTTGATATATCGTCCACCTGCAACTCGCTCTGAGTAAACTGATGCTGTGCCTGTAACTTCGGGTAAAATTTGCTCTATTTGTTGGCCGATTTCCTGAATCACATCAAGCTCTGGTCCGGCGACTTTAATACCCACAGGCGTTTTTATGCCTGTTGCTAACATGTCGATTCGGGTCTTGATTGGCATAACCCAAGCATTCGTTAAGCCCGGAAACTTAACCAATTTATCAAACTCAGCTTTTAACGATTCAGTAGTCACACCCTCTCGCCACTGCTCTTGTGGCTTCAATTGAATAAAGGTTTCAATCATGGTTAAAGGTGCAGGATCGGTTGCAGTTTCAGCTCTTCCTACTTTACCAAATACAGTTTCAACTTCTGGCACAGTGCGAATAAGCTTGTCTGTTTGCTGCAATAACTCCCTTGCTTTACCAATTGAAATACCGGGATAGGTAGTAGGCATATACATGAGATCGCCTTCATCCAATGGCGGAATGAATTCACTACCAATTTTATCGACAGGCCAAAAGCCAACGATAGTCACTAATATTGCTGCTACTATTGTCGATTTTGGAAACTTCATGACTTGCTTTAAAACAGGCATGTAGATAGCAATCAATAATCGGTTTAACGGGTTTTTCTTTTCAGAAACAACTTTGCCTCGAATAAAGTAGCCCATCAAAACAGGCACCAATGTGATCGCCAAACCTGCTGATGCCGCCATTGCATAGGTTTTTGTATAGGCGAGCGGAGAGAACATTCTTCCTTCTTGCGCTTCCAAGATAAATACAGGTAAGAATGAGACTGTAATGATCAGTAAGCTAAAAAATAGTGCAGGGCCTACTTCACTCGCAGCCTTAGCAACAATTTGCCAGCGATTTTCATCTGTTAGTGGTGTTTTCTCCATATGCTTGTGCATATTTTCAATCATCACTATTGCACCATCAGTCATCGCACCAATCGCAATAGCGATACCGCCTAAAGACATAATGTTGGCATTGATGCCTTGCATATACATGATAATGAACGACACCAAGATACCTAATGGCAGAGTAACAACTGCCACAATAGATGAGCGAAGATGAAATAGGAAAGCCACACAGACAATAGCAACGACTGCAAGCTCCTCTAGCAACTTGCTCCAAAGATTATCAACAGCACGATCTATTAACTTCGATCTGTCATAAACAGGGACAATCTCCACCCCCTCTGGTAGAGAAGATTTAAGCGATTCAAGTTTTTCTTTTACCCCGTTTATGGTTTGTTGAGCGTTTTCACCAAAGCGCATAACGACAACACCACCAACAACTTCGCCTTCACCATTAAGCTCTGCGATACCACGGCGCATTTGAGGCCCTAAATTAACGGTAGCAACATCACCAATACGCAATGGCGTGCCTTGTTCGTTAATACCAAGTGGGATTTTCTCTATATCACTAACTGATTGAATATACCCCGTTGCGGTAACCATATATTCAGCTTCAGCCATTTCCACAACGGATGCGCCAGTTTCTTTGTTCCCTTTTTGTAAGGCTATTTGTATTAAACTTAGAGGAATATCGTAAGCTCTCAATTTATCAGGATCTACTTGCACTTGATACTGCTTAACCATACCACCAACGGCGGCAACTTCGGACACGCCCGGAACAGTTTGTAGTTCATACTTTAAGAACCAGTCTTGAATGCTTCTTAATTGGCTTAGATCATGGTTTCCAGACTTATCTGTTAAAGCGTAAATGTATACCCAACCCACACCTGTTGCATCAGGTCCTAATTGAGGTTTTGCCGAATCAGGCAGGCTTGATGCTACTTGGCTTAAGTATTCAAGTACTCTGCTTCTAGCCCAATACAAATCAGTATCGTCATCAAAAATAATGTAGACGTAGGAATCACCAAAAAATGAGTAACCACGAACAGTTTGCGCCCCCGGCACTGATAACATCGCTGTAGTAAGAGGAAATGTCACTTGATCCTGCACTACTTGTGGTGCCTGTCCCGGATAGCTCGTCTTAATTATCACCTGCACATCAGAAAGATCGGGGAGTGCATCTACTGGTGTTTTTTGTAATGAATACAAACCACCAAACGCGATAATTAAGGTAATCAACAAAACAAAGAAACGATTGCCGATAGACCATCTAATAATTGATTCAATCATTATTTTTCTCCCACTTAATGATTAGAATGATCAACAGCAGCTTTATTTTCCTTGCCGTGTTGTTCATCTGATTCAAGAGAAATGTCAGTGATAACTAAGTCATCTCTAACCTCAAAAGTGAAAGTGACATTATCACCGACATTGAAATCAACCATTTCTATATTGTCCGCGACGATAAAATCCATCGTCGCAGCAGGTCTATCCCATTTCTCTATTGGGCCTCTGCTAATATTTAGAATCCGTGTATCAATATCAATCGCATTAATCAAACCAGATACTGTTGCTGATGATACTTCAGGCTCACTCATGATATGAATTCCAGTAATTTCATATCCACCGTCTTCGGTTTTGCTCACTTCAAAGTGCAAAGATTGACCTGACTTTAATGAGTCAATATCGACTTTTTCAGCCACAGTAAAATCCATAACCATTTCAGGCCAATCCCAAGCTTCAGCAGGGCCATGTGAAATATTAACCATGCGGTGCCCTGCCATAACACTATTAACATCCCCTTGCATCCAAACAGAGTTAGGCACTTCATCATGAGTCATTCGTTTAAAGTCAGAGCTTTTACTTGATTCAGAATCAATCAAGAATTGGGCAGATGTCACCACAACGTCATCTTCATTTAAGCCGTCTAATATTTCGATGCTGTCGATATCAACCCGGCCAATAGTCACTTCAATAGATTTAAATTGCCCATCACCTAACGCAAGTACTACTCTGTCCTGTTTACCTGTTCTAATAACGGCTTCTTTAGGCACGAGGATGGTGCTATCAGCTTGATTAGCGTGAATAGAGACTTGTGCAAACATATTTGGTTTTAATTGATAGTCTGTGTTATCAAATTTCAATCTCACTCGGAGTGTGCGTGTTTTACTGTTCAATGTTGGATAAACATAATCAACGACACCAGCCCAGTCCTCACCGGGTAAATAATCCAGTGTCATTGATACAGGAAGTCCTTTTTTAATTAAGGCTGCGTCACGTTCAAACACTTCTGCTTCAACCCAAACTTGATCTAGCTGGCCAATGCTTAATAAGGTGTTTCCCGGCTTTACATAAAAACCTTCTCTAACCTTCAAACCATCGACAACACCTGCTTGTGGTGAATAAAAGGTAATTGTTTGCTGAACCTTTCGTGTCTTTTCTAGCTTTTGAACAAAGTCTGCTGAAAGCTGTAACGCTTTTAGGCGATCTTTGGCTGCTGAAATTAAAGAACTATTGTTGCGCTTTAACGCTATTAACAGCTCTTCCTGAGCATTAACTAACTGAGGAGAATATAGTGTATAAAGAGGCTGCCCTTTCTCTACAGGGTTACCTGCTGCTTTGATGTAAAGTTTATCAATCCAGCCATCAACCCGTGGGTGGATATGAATTAGCTTATCTTCATCATATTGAACATAACCTACCGTTGAGATTTCAGTATGCATATTTTTCAGTTCAACAGGTGCAGTGCGAACCCCAAGGTTATTCACTACATGAGGCGCAATTTTTACTGCTCCGGGGCCAAAGTCATCACCAGATGATCCTTCCTCATACACTGGAATTAGATCCATCCCCATAGGCGACTTACCGGGCTTGTCCCGGCGGTAATTAGAATCCATCGGTGCAACCCAATACAGAGGCTTTTTTTCTCCTGATGTTGCTTCATTACTATTACTGTTTGAGCCAGTACCTTGATATAAACTCAATGCTCCAGCACCAAGTGCTGCCCCAATGATGATGGCAATAATTGTTTTTGTATTCGTTGACATTATTTTTCTCCAAATTGCTGACTGGATAAGTGCTGATTAGTTTTGTGTGAAGTTTGCATCGACTTATGTTCAGCATTTGAGTTAGATTGAGAATGCGCAAAGAAATAGTTGATACGAGCAACTGTTTTAAGTGCGTCAACATCAATTCTTAAAGCTGATATTCTGGTATTTAATTCGGCAATTCTTGCTCGAACAACTTCGGCAAAATCGCCATCATCATTTGTGTAGGCTGTCAATGACGCTTCTGCTTGGTCATGAGTTTGTTTAAGGAGTTGTTCTTGATAGATAGATTGTCTATCTGATAAGCGTTTAAGCTGTCTTAGTTCTTTTTCTAAAACACTGATCATTTGCTTTGTCAGTAATAGTTTCTCGGTTTTAATAGTCTCTGAATCTGCAATAGAAGCTGCAACTTGCTTATCTTGTCTGTTCTCGGTAAACAAGGGTAAATCAAACGTTACCCCAACAGAAAATAAATCAGCTCGGCTATCACCAGAGGGCATATTGTCGCGATAGGCATAACTAGCATTAACGCCCCATTGCGGCTCATATTGCTGTTTGGCTAACTCAATTCCTTTTTCTGAAGCTTTGCGTTTTATATCAATCGCAAGTATGGCTGGGTGATTCGAAAGCTCCTGAGCCAATAGATTTCTTGAGTAATTAGATGCTTTTAGGACTGTTGGATTATTCAATTGAATCGAAGGCAATTCTTTTGAGACGCTAAACTCTAATGGTTGCGCGTCAAAGTTGAATGATTCATTCAAACGATCCGCATCGTAAATATGAAGCCACTCATTGAGACGAGCGATTGTCGTTTCTAGTTTCTGCTTTTGCGAAGTTAATCTGTCATCTAACTGCACGATTTCCAACTGAGCACGAATAACATCTTGCTGTCTAGTTTTACCAACAACGTTTGAATAGCTAGCTTTAGCCACTTCCGCCATCTGCTCAAAGAGAGACCAATCATCTTCAATCAATTTAATAGTTTGTTGGGCTAAGTAAGCATCTAACCAAAGTTGTGACACTTGGCTTTTCAACTTAGCTTTACGATCCTCTCGTAACAGTGGAAATTTCGTGGACTCAATTTGTAACTGGTCTTTCTTGATCTCTAGACTGTCGCCTCTCGGAAACATTTGAGAGACGCCAACCTTTAGCTGAGTCATTCCTTCCTGATCTAAATCCCAAGTATCTGTTGGTAAATTCATTATCCCTAGCGATACTTTCGGATCAGGCAAAGTACCTGAAGCAATACTTCTATTTTCAACTGCACTTTGTTTCAATCGGCTACCATGAAGCCAAGGATCATTTTGCTGAGCTAAGGTGATAGCTTGTTCAAGCGACACTACTTTCTCAGCTTGAGCTGAGAATACAGATAAGCCGAGTATTAATGCAGTTGAAAGTGAAGTAAGGTTTGAAGAGTTCAATTTCATTAGAATTGCTCCTCGTATGTCTTAACTTTTGCATAGACTTTGCTCGTTCCATCTTTAAATAGAATTAACACGTTGTATGGCATAAAGCGGTCATCGACTTCCATACCGGGAGAGCCAACTGGCATTGCTGGAACTGAAAGCCCAATCGCATTGGGATGTTCTTCTGATAAGAACTGCTGAATAAATTTAGCAGGTATATGACCTTCAAAGGCAAATCCATTTCTACTCACTGCCGTGTGGCATGAACGGTAATTAGGTTTGATACCATACTTAGTTTTGATGTTGCCGATGTTTCGGAAATCTTTGGAATGCGCAACGATCCCTTTGTCTTCAATATGAGTTATCCATTTTTTACAACACCCACAAGTAGGGGTTTTATAAACGATTAACTCCAAAGGTGTTACGTCGTTATTGTGTGCATGGTTATGTTCGTTGGCGTTTGCAAACGCAGGTGAAAGCAGCATTACTACTGCTATTTTTAAATACTTATTGATCATTTTTGCCCCCAGACATCGCTGGAAAATATCTATAGCGCTACGACGCTATATTGACTAACAGAAAAATTAATTACATGTGCGAGAAATTTGGACGCACTAATCCTGTATTAGGCAAAAATTGGTGGACGATAAAGGGAAGTGGAAATTGAATGAGGTTGTTTAGATTGCAGAGCAGCTACAGATTCACTGAATATTTGAATATCTGTCGAATCAATACTGGAATTTAGGACTGTCGTAGATGAGCAAGCATTTGCAGGACAAATACATTCAACGTCACAACAATCTTCTGATTGACCATTACTGCTTTTATTCATATCCCCATGATTCATTCCTTCATGATGACTCATTTTGGAATGATCCATGTTCATGTGTGATTCGTGAGAACCTGATGACATTTCACAAGACATAGCAGTATAAGCCAATGCTTGCCCAACAAAGGCAATCAGCATAGCTACAACAACTAAGACTTTTGAAAGTGGTTTAAACATAAAGTTCTCTTAAGAAAAATACCATCACAATACTAAATTAAAGTCATATCTAAGTAAATGATAAACCGTGGTGCTTTTAAAAATTTTGATTAATACAGGAGACTAGTGAATATAGTCGAGAAAAAATAACTAATTAATCACCAGTATGAGAGCAACAATTATGTCCTTCCTGAATTGGTGGACACTTTACTGTTCCATATGAACAGTAAACACAGCAGTCACCCTTTAATGGTTTTAACAAAACTTTGCACGATTCACATTCATAATACCACTGACAAGCGTTTGTCGGCATTTCTTCAATTTTACTATACCCACATTCTGGACATGTAATAGTCGACTTTAGCTCTATACGTTGCATGTTTGCTCCCTTACTGGTTTTACGATATCCAAAACCGACATAACGACCATTAAGCAAATACCAAAGTAAAATAGGTATGTGCTCCAATCATATTGCCAAAGAGGATAAAGCGTTAATAGCACTGCTACAGGCCCAAGAATGCTGAAGGCAGCTCTGGTATGGCTTTTATTTTTGTGCCAGTTGTATAAGTTTACTAGTAGCGCCAGAGTTGCAAATATAGGTAACAAGGTATTTACAGCAATCCCCTCAAAATGAGAAAGAAAACCTAACCCCAACGCTGAT
Source organism: Pseudoalteromonas sp. MMG005 (assembly GCF_018101015.1). Classification (NCBI taxonomy): domain Bacteria; kingdom Pseudomonadati; phylum Pseudomonadota; class Gammaproteobacteria; order Alteromonadales; family Pseudoalteromonadaceae; genus Pseudoalteromonas; species Pseudoalteromonas sp. MMG005. The sequence continues at coordinate 25,017 of NZ_JAGJEK010000023.1, forward strand.
GCTAATGAACCAAGTGCAGGGAAACACCCTGTACAACTAAGTGCTGCAAGCCAAACCCCGCCTGAGCCAACTTTATCTAAAATTTTATTTATCATTTGAAAGTCTATTGGTTGATATTACCAGCACTTTAAACTCCGTACATGAGTACGGAGTCAATCATTTTAATGAATCAATAATAGGGCAATATGTTGGATCATCGTTTTGTATACAGGTATTTGTCATATCCACAATTACTTTCTCTAAACGTTGAAGGTCGCTAATTTTTTCTCGAATGATTGCTAACTTTTGTCGGCTTAATAACTCAACTTGAGCGCAGTCGTTGTCCATAGACATTAGCGATTTAATTTCTTTTAACGTAAAGCCGAGCATTTTGGCTTTTGTGATGAACCTAAGTTGTCCTGCTATTGTTTCGTCATATTGTCTATAACCTGATATTGGTTTTGTAGGTTGTGTAATAAGTCCTTCTCGCTCATAAAAACGAATGGTTTCTACGTTTAAATTTAATGATTGTGCTAATTTACCAATGGTTTTCATAATTGCCTTTGCGACTAAGAATAGCTCAAAGCAGAATTTAGATTAACTATCCAACGACTTAATAATACCGCATCCTTCAATGGTATTATCAGAATTGCATGTACTTGCCATATGTTGTAATTCATTTTTTAAGGCCTTTAATTCTTTCATGCGTTTGTTGACTAAATTTAATTGCTGCTTAATCAATTCATTCACACTAGAGCAGCTTTCTTCTGGCTTATTCTTTAATTCAATAAGACGTTTGATATCATCAAGAGATATATCGAGGCTGCGACAATGCTTAACGAATTCCAGCTCTTTTAACGCCTTATTGGAATACAACCTAAAGTTACCCTCAGAGCGCTCAGGATCTGAAAGCAACCCTTCTCTTTCATAATACCTAATTGTTTGTATTGAACAGCCTGATGTTTTCGATAATTCGCCAATTTTCATAAACCTTTCCAATAAACTTGACTCTATAGTTACTATAGGTTTTATAGTTAAAGCATACAAGTTAATAAGGGGTAAAAATGTGTGATAAGTATCTAACCAAGACCAGCATAGTCAATTTTGAACACAAAAATATCCAATCCCTCATAAATCAACGAAGGTGGAAAAGCTTGGATGATTTCAACAAAATTGGTGCGGCCTACCAATTTGTTAAAGATGAAATATTATTTGGCTACAATGAAAGCGATGACATTTCTGCAAGCAATGTTTTAGCGGATGGTTACGGACAATGTAATACCAAAGGTAACTTACTGATGGCCTTGTTACGAGGGTTAGGTATTCAATGCCGATTTCACGGGTTCACCATTGATCAGCAATTACAAAAAGGTGCAATTCCAACGTATGTCTTTTGGTTAGCGCCGAAATACATTATCCACAGTTGGGTAGAGGTTTACTTTGATGGACGTTGGATCAACTTAGAAGGCTTTATCTTGGATGGGCAATATCTCACTTCGTTACAACAGAAATTTAGCGAAGAAAAAGATAACTTTTGTGGTTATGGTGTTGCGACAAAATGCTTCTCTGCTCCAGATACAAATTGGCGCGGAACTGATACTTATATACAAAAAGAAGGTATTCATGACGATTTCGGACTTTATGATTCCCCTGATGAGTTCTATCGTGAGCAAGGAACTAACTTATCAGGCGTGAAACGTTGGATGTATCAACGAGTGATCCGTCATCTGATCAACTTCAATGTCGCTAATATTAGAAAAAAGACAGTACTGGAGGTACAAAATGCACAACCATAATCACAGTCATCAACATGGACAAGACGACCGTATTGGTTGGGCGTTTTTTCTAAATGTAACATTCACAATAATAGAGTTTATAGGTGGCTGGCTTACCAACAGCACAGCTATCATGGCTGATGCGGTACATGACTTAGGTGATAGCCTGTCTATCGGTTTTGCATGGATATTAAGTCGTTTTTCAAACAAAGAAGCGTCAGATAAATATAGCTATGGCTATCGAAGACTCACTTTGTTCGGGGCATTGATAAATTGCATAGTGTTGGTCGTTGGCTCAGTTTGGGTTTTATTTGAAGCAATACCGAGGTTGTCCAATCCTGAAATGCCTGTAGTTGAGGGGATGCTGGGACTTGCCATACTCGGTGTTGTCGTTAATGGATATGCGGTATTTAAATTAAAAGCGGGTGAAACACTAAATGAAAAAGTGCTGACATGGCATCTACTTGAAGATGTACTTGGCTGGGTTGCTGTTCTTATTGTTTCTGTCGTACTTCTTTTTGTTGAACTGCCAATTTTAGACCCTTTATTATCAATTGGCTTCACGCTATTTATCTTATTTAACGTTTTTAGAAACTTGAAATCAACGTTGGTACTTTTTCTTCAAGCGGCACCAGAAAAAGAGACCCAAGAACGTATTAAACAATCATTAATGGAATTTCCAGAAGTTAATGGTATCCATCACATGCACTTTTGGTCACTAGATGGTGAAAGTCACGTTTTAACAGCGCATCTTGAGCTGAGTGACAACTTTGAAGTTGAAGACTTAATTAGACTTAAACAAGAAGTTGCAACTAAATTAGTTTCCTATCATTTATCGCATACGACGATAGAGTTTGAGTTTTTAAATGAAAGCTGCCGAGATGATGCGAATTAAACTTTAAAAATTGAAATAAATAGATTAAATATAAAAGCAGCTTAAACATAAATTAAGCTGCTTTTTGGGTTTTAAATTTCGTCAGATTGCTGTTTATTACTCTCAGAGCCATGCGCCCACTGATATAAAACAGGTAATACAAACAAAGTTAAAATGGTAGAAGATACAATACCGCCGATAACAACTGTTGCTAGTGGTCGTTGTACTTCTGCTCCAATTCCAGTGTTTAACGCCATTGGAATAAAACCTAAACTTGCGACCAGAGCCGTCATTAAAATAGGTCTTAAACGAATGATGGCACCTTCAATGATTGCAACGTAAAGGTCGCCTTTTTCATGCCAAAGGTCTCGAATAAAAGCCAACATAACCAAGCCATTTAATACGGCAACACCTGACAATGCTATGAAGCCGACACCTGCCGAAATTGATAAGGGCATGTCTCTTAAATAAAGAGAAAATACGCCCCCAGTCAATGCTAAAGGTACGCCGCTGAAAATGATCAACGCATCTTTTAATGAACCAAATGCAATAACCAAAATACCTAAGATAACAACTAATGTGATCGGTACAACTAAGCTTAATCTTTTACTCGCTGACTCTAGCTGTTCAAACGTTCCGCCATAATCAAGCCAGTATCCTGCGGGGATTTCTCCTTCCTGATTAATTTTAGCTTTCACTTCTTTTACAAAACCGCCTAAATCTCTACCACGTACATTGACGGTAACTACAACTCTTCTTTTTCCGTTCTCTCGGCTAATTTGAGCAGGTAAAGACTCTGATTTAAGCTCTGCAACTTCTTCAAGTGGCACATAGTTACCATTATCAAGTGGAAGCGGCAGATACTTCAAACCATCGATATCCGTTCTCGTTTGCTCTGGTAGACGAACAACTAACTCAAATCGTCTGTCACCTTCATAAATGATCCCCGCAGATTCACCGCCTATTGCAGTGGCAACCCAGTCTTGCAGTTCGGTAACACTCAAACCATACCTACCAAGCGCTTCGCGTTTAGGAATTACCGATAAAGATGGAACACCTGTGACTTGTTCCATTCGGGCATCTGCTGCACCATCGACGGTTTTCACAATATTTAGAATATCTTTTGCGGTCAGTAATAACCGATCCAAATCATCGCCAAATACTTTGATACCTACGTCAGCTCTAACGCCTGAAATCAATTCATTGAAACGCATTTGAATAGGCTGAGTGAATTCATAGTTGTTGCCCGGAATGTTTTTCAGTACCACTTCCATTTCTTCAACTAATTCACTTTTTGGCTTTGCTGGGTCATGCCAATCTTTACGTGGTTTTAAAATAACAAAGATATCAGCAATACTCGGTGGCATTGGGTCAGTCGCAACTTCTGGAGTACCGATGCGCGAAAATACTTTATCAACCTCAGGAAATGCTTTAATGCGTTGTTCAAGTACTTCTTGCATTTCTACTGATTGCTCTAGGCCAGTCGAAGGAATTCTTAACGCCTGTAGTGCTATATCACCTTCATTTAATTGTGGAACAAATTCTGTCCCTAATGTAGTTGCTAACCAAAGGCTAAACCCCATTAAGAGCGTCGAAAATAAAACAATAATCCAGCGAAATTTCATTGCCATAATCAGCAATGGTTTATAAATAGACTTGGTTGAACGAATAACAACACTTTCTTTTTCGCTGATTTTACCATTCATAAATATCGCAACAGCAGCAGGAACCAGTGTAACTGAAAGGATCATTGCTGATATTAACGCCATAACGACTGTTGCGGCCATAGGGTGGAACATTTTCCCTTCAACACCAGTTAAGGTGAAAATAGGTATGTATACCACTGTGATAATGGCTACCCCAAACAGGCTTGGACGTATGACTTCTGAAGTGGCTTCAAAAACAGTATTTAGTCGTTCCCTTAGGTCTTGCCTATGACTGTTGTGTTGCGCCTCTGCTAACCGACGAACAGAGTTTTCAACGATGATGACAGCCCCGTCCACTATCAAACCAAAGTCCAATGCGCCTAGACTCATTAAGTTAGCAGATACTCCCGCTTGTACCATTCCTGTTATTGTCATCAACATTGATATTGGTATTACGGCGGCGGTTATTAGTGCTGCCCGTAAGTTTCCTAGCAGTAAGAACAGAACAACAATAACTAAAAGCGCACCTTCAACGAGATTTTTGGTAACTGTGGCAATGGCTTTATCTACTAACGTTGTTCTATCGTAAACAGGCTCTGCGGTAATGCCCTTTGGCAGAGATTTTTGTATTTCGCTGAGCTTCTGTTCAACATCTAAAGCAACAGTCCGAGAATTCTCACCAATCAGCATCATGGTTGTACCTAACACTGTCTCAATACCATTACGAGTAGCAGCTCCCGTTCTAAGCTCTTTTCCTATAGCAACATTGGCAACATCACTTATTTTTACAGGAATACCATCGTTCTTTTTGATGATGACATTGAGTATTTCATCCATTGTCGCTAGTTGCCCAATGGAGCGTACTAACACTTGCTGTCCGTTTTGCTCTATATAACCCGCGCCACGGTTATCATTGTTTTTTCGCAATGCATCAGATATTTCTTCAAAGCTTACACGATGAAAAAGTAATTTTTCAGGTTTCGGCGTTATGTGATATTGCTTGTTGTAGCCGCCGATACTGTTGACCTCAATGACACCTTTAACTTGAGCCAATTGCGGTTTAATGATCCAGTCTTGAATTTCCCTCAGAGTAATAGCGGTATAAGGTTCTCCATTAGACATTTTAGCGTCAGGAGAAGCTTGTACGGTATACATAAATATTTCACCAAGCCCTGTAGAAATAGGACCCATTTCTGGCTCTAAGCCAGAGGGAATAACGCCTTTTATCGCAGCTAGTCTGGCATTGATTAAGTTGCGTGCGAAATAAATATCTGTTCCCTCTTCAAAAATAACGGTTACTTGGGATAAACCATATCTTGACAGGGAACGGGTGTGAGACAGTTTTGGTAGTCCAGCTAACGCGGTTTCTACAGGAAAGGTTACCCTTTGCTCTGCTTCTAAAGGTGAATAACCGGGAGCAGAAGTATTTATTTGTACCTGTACGTTTGTTATATCTGGAACTGCATCAATGGGAAGTTTTTGATAACTCCACATACCAACGCCGATGATTACCATCAGCAAGCTTAATACTAAGTAGCGCCTATTTATTGCAAGACGCAAAATTGATTCAATCATATTGCGTCTCCTAATCGTCGTCTTCTACTTCAGATTTCAATATATCTGCTTTAATCAGATAACTGTTTTTGTTTACATATTCAGCGTCTTTACTGAGGCCATCAATGACCTCGATATAGTTTTTGTCTGAACGACCGAGGACAAGTGGCGCAAACTCGTACTCTTCATCTTCTTTTACAAAGACACCAAATTGTCCTCCCAGTTCTTGTATGGCAACTTTCTCGACGGCTAAATCCACCTCAAATCGGTTTATCTTTACGCTGCCCATTAATAATTGGCCTGAGGTTAGGTTTAGCTCAGTGTTACTTAATCGTACACGTGCTAAAACATAAGGCTGATCTTTAGCTGGAATTATATTGGTGATGGTTGAGTTGAATGCTTGCTCGCCATGCATAATGTCAACATGTTGACCGACTTTGATTTGATTATATTGGTTAGTAAAAACCTTAAATTCGGCCCACAACGTGTCAAAATTGACGATTTCAAACAAGCTGGTGTTTTGCGTGATACCGCCAATATTCCCATTTCGCTGTAAAACGACACCAGAAACAGGGGAAATTATCTTATAGGTATTTAAGCTTTCGTTAGATTCAATAACGGCTAATAGATCGCCTTTTTTTACCTTATCACCAACGGTGGATTTTATTGTCTTTATAACGCCGTTATATCTAGCGCCAACTTGAAATAATTGTTCAGCGCCTATCGTTGTAGCGCCGTATACAGGGATAGTTTGGTTCAACGTTTTTGAAGCTAAATAGGCAGTTTCAACACCAACCTTTTTTGCCATATTATTGTCGATTTTGCTTATGCCTTCTTCGCCTTCATGTTCATCTTCACTAGCGAAAGCACTTTGAATGGGTGACAAATACCCAATAAAAATCAATAGTGCGAGTAAATAGTTTTTCATTTTGAATTCCTAAACGATTCAGTTAATAACTGAATCAATAAATTGTTATTAAACTTAAAGTGATGTTTATTTAGAGTGACAGCGCTTCGTTTGTTAGTTTTTCTATCTCTGCGCCGTAAATAAGGGCAGCAGATGCCGCGTCAATAAGGGTTCGCCGAGCATTTAACAACTCTTGTCTAGCCGATACATAATCAAGGTACCCATATCTACCTTTTTGATAGGCGTCTTGAGTATCTTCCAGTGCATCTTCAAGCATTGGAATAACTGACTGCTTTAATGAATTAGCTGTTAATATGGCTTGTTTTCTATTGGAGTATGCTCGTAGTAAGTGATTTCTAAACCTCAACTTAGTCGCCTCTTTCTCTATGGCAACTTGGTCACGCTCTGCTAGCGCACTAGCGATTGCACCAGAATTTCGCTTTTCAGCAAACAAAGGTAAGCTAAAGCCAGCGACCAGTGCCGTATCATTAGCTTCTTGAGAGCGCCTAACACCAACAGACCATTTGATATTGGCCGTTGACTCTGTTTTAGCCAACTGTAATTCGGCCTCTTTTAGTCGCTGCTCACTTGCATAAACTTGAATAGCAGGGTTTTTCTCTAATTTCGCAAAGAGACTACTAAAATCACTATCATTGCCAAACTGAAACAGATCACCTTTTACTTCTGAGAAGGTTACAGAGTTTTCCCCCCAGTAGGCTGCTAATGAGAGCTTCAAATATTCCAAGCGCTTTTGTTCAGATTGAAGGGTGAGGTTAGCCTGAGCAATAACCGCTTTTGATCGTTTCACTTCCGCCTCAGGAGTAGCACCTGCGCGGTTACGCTGAGATACAATCTCTAACGTTTCTTGTGCTAAGCTCAAAGCATTCCCAGCTAGCAAGACTCTTTGTTGGGCTGCAAGTACTTCCACGTACTTCTCAGTGACTTGAGCCATTAAGTTAAGCGCAGAGACTTCTTTCTCAGCATTGAGTAGTGCTCTTGATTTTGAAACAAGTCCAATTCGCGCTGAGCGTTTATCTCCCATTTCGATAACCGAAGATAGAGCGACTGTTAATTCAGCACTGTCGAATGCATTAAATTCACCTGAGCCTGCAAAATTCTCAGCTTCAACTTCTAGTTCATAAGCGGGATTTAAACTTGCTGTTTGTTCTTGTCCTGTTAATGCCGTTTGCTTGAAATCAAATATTTTAAGTTCTGGATTTTGTTTAAGCGTCCACTGAATTACCTCTTGAAGGTTTAACTGCTTTTCAAAGGCATAGACATTAAATGTAAAAAGTGACAAAGCGAGAAACGCGATATATTTAAGCCGAGGTGTTACACACCTCAATGTTGCTATCTTGCGATGCACACAGGTATTAAGTGCCATGTATACTTTCCTATAAATTTATATGTGATATTTAGGTCATTAACATATGACCTTTCTTAATTTTCTATAAAATTTAGGCGTATTTAGGTGGGCGGAATGGCACCGAGATATAGCCTTTTAGCTCAGGATAAACTAAGGAGTAGGTAAGGAAGTGATCTGTTGCTTGGAAAATGTTACAGGAAGAATCAGCATTTAAAAATAAGTGACAGCAGCAACAAAAATTACAATTATCAATTGAAGAGTTGCTATTATTCACCTCAAACATATTGGAGTCTTCTGGAGCTTTTAGGAGGGTAATTGACTCAGTTAATGGTGTATTAAAAGAAGCTTCGATTACGTTTCCTTCAAGCTCTTCTAGCGAAAAAAACACAGACTGCACCGCGATTAAAATCATTATCACGTATGATATATATGGTTTTAAATATGATGGGCGCATTCTTTTCTTGGCTCTCTAATTAATACTTTAACTGTAAAATACGGCGAGCACCGTTTAAAACGACAAGAGCAATTATCAAACCAATCACTAAATCTGGATAACGACTGCTTGTTACTGTAACTAATAAGCCAGCTAAAATTACACCAACGTTTGCGATAACGTCATTTGCTGAAAAAATCCAACTCGCTTTCATATGAGCGCCGTCTTCTTTGTTGCCAAATATCAAAAACAGACAAGCAACGTTAGCGATTAGTGCTATTCCACCAAATATCATCATTAAAGAAGAGATCGGTTCACTACCGTAAACAAAGCGTCTTACGACTTCGCTCAAAGCACCTAGCGCTAGAATTACTTGAAGCACACCAGATATATGTGCTGCTCTAAGTTTCATACTGATACTTTTACCTACGGCATAAATAGCTAAACCATACACAGCAGCATCAGCAAACATATCTAATGAGTCTGCAATTAGGCCAGCAGACTGTGCAATAATCCCAGCAATTACTTCTATAAAAAACATGACTCCATTAATGGCTAACAGCCATTTTAGAATTGATGCTTCTTTCATCTCATTTTTTTGAGCTAAGTCTTTTGCTTTTGCAGCTTCCGTACTGCAACTATTTTGGGTTGATTCTAGTTCTGCACCGAGATTGAGCTGTTGTAATCTTTTTGTTATCTCATCTAAATTTTCATCGTGAAAAACTTTGACTAATCGACTAGGAATATCAAATTGCAATCCAACGGAAGGCTCAATTGAGTCAAGTGCTAATCTGATCAACCTCTCTTCTGAAGGACAGTCCATTTGAGGCACTTTATATGTACTGACAAACGCGCCACTATAGTTATCTAATTGTGCATCAGTTTTTACGTCTTCATTGGTAGAAGATGATTGACACTGACCACTACATTTCTCTGACATATTTAACATTCCGTAACAATATTAAAGTAAGTATAAAATCTATAGTGGCTATAGAGTCAAATAAAAAATATTTTAAGTGAAAAGCCTGAAACTTAAGGAAATATCTAGTTTAAGTGAATTGTTTCTGCTAGTATTTTAAATACTATATTTAACAGGTAATAACTTTGAATCTAAATGTTGTGCTAAAAATGCTCTTAGTCGTTTCGATTGTTTTACAATCGTTAACTGCTGTCGCATCCTCAACATCTGAGAATCACCAAATAGATATAGAACATCTTCAAACTCAACATGATCATGCCGATGACCGAAATGCCTTAAACGATAATGCAGATGATGAGCAGCATAATGAAAAAGATTGTCACCACTGTGGTCATTGCAGTGGCAGCCACTTATCTTGGGTTTTAGTCAGTAATTCAAATACCACGGGCAAACTAAACATTATCAATAAAACGCCTTATCAAATTGATCAAACCAATACCTACCTTGAAGCGATACTTCGCCCACCCATTTCTTAATTAGATTGATTTTTAATGACCTATTTGTCCATGAGAAGGATAAAGGGTTCGTGTTTATAAATTAAAAAATTAAGAAGTTTTATGTATATATTTTTAAAAAATGCAGGTTTAGTCCTGTCATTATGTATGGCTGTGAGTTTTTCAGTTGCCAGTTATGGCAAAGGTAAAAATATTTCATGGCTTGATAGTCAAATAAATAAAGATCCCGAAGTTGTTGAGGCTAAAGAGTTACTTAATGCAAGTAATCATAGAGCAAAAAGCTTAACTCAAGCCGTATATAACCCAGAGCTTGAAGCAAGCTATGAAAAAGAGGGAGATTTTGATAATTACTCTATTGGTATCAGTCAAAAGATTGATTTTTGGGATAAGCAATCAGCAAATAAAAGCATTGGTGAAATTGATGTTTATGCAAACCAGCAACAATTGTTATCTCTACTCGATTCTAAAAAAGCTAACGCTTTAACTGCAATAGTTAATTGGCAAGCAGCAAAAAAGGCGGCTCAGTTACTTTCAGAAAGAGAAAATCAATTACAAACGCTCGTTGGAATTGTTGAAGATAAGCGAAAAGCCGGACTTCTAGAGCCACTTGACGCTGAATTGGTCTATTTAAACTTGTCCCAAATTTTCAGTGAAATATCTGAGTCTCAAATTGCTTTGAAAAATGCAGAGGTAAAGGTTCAGGAGTTATTGCCTGATTGGACGCCTAATACAGCCAATTTGTTTTCATTTACTTTTGGAGCAACAAGCTATTCATTTAACTCCCAGTGGGTTGAAGATCATCCAAAAGTTAAACTCGCTAAAGCGCAATGGAAGAGACAACAATCTAAGGCTCAGCTAACCACTATGGAATCTAAAGCTAATCCAACCATTGGAATTAGCGCGGGAAGAAGTGGTGATGAAGACTTGGTTGGTTTGACTTTCTCAATTCCTTTAAACATCAGAAATAACTTTTCAGATACTGTTAAAGCCGCTTATTCAGAAGCAATTGCAGCAGAGGCTAACTTTCGGTCGGTTTATCGAAAGCAGTCTTTTGAAGCAAAAGCTAATTATGAATCGTTTAATGTAAGTAAAAAATACTATGAGCAATGGCGAAAGCTCACACAAGGCAGATTAGATAGTAGCGAAAATTTGTTAAATAAGCGCTGGGGAGCTGGTGACATTAATACTTCTGACTACTTACTTGCACTAAATCAACGTGCGGAAGGTCTTCATGCAGGAATACGTTTGGAAAATCAATTCAAGCTTGCAGAAATATCCTTCGTTTTAAGTATGGGTCAGTTATCCAAATTTGAGATTTAAACGTTTTAATTTTTCAGTAGAGAAAAACGAAATCTTAAATTTATTAAAAATATAGGTTACAAAAATGAATACAATATTTAGTAAAAAATTATTAGCCGTAGTAATTAGCAGCCTGTTAGTAGGGCTTACTACAAATCATGATGCTTTTGCACAGTCGTCAGATAATACTGGTTCTGTCGCAAAGGTTTCGAAGCAAGACGTAAAAGAACATAAAGATGACCATGACGAGCATGATCACGAAAAAGGACATGAAGAAGAAAAAGATGACCATGACGAGCATGCTCACGAAAAGGGACATGAAGAAGATAAAGATGGCCATGATGAGCACGGCCATGAAGGTGATAATAAAGAGGGAGCAGAACAAGAAGAAGGTATCACTATTGGTCCAAAGAAACTGTCACTTGCTAACATCAAAGTGGAAAGAGTAGTCCCTGAGTACAAATATAGTGCGATATACGCCCCCGGTGAAATCAAGGCAAATGGATATACCAGCTATGTAGTTTCACCTCGCACTGAGTCCGTCATTATTAGCCGCCATGCAGCTCTTGGAGAACATGTAGAAATAGGTCAAAAGTTAGTCACTTTATTTAGTGAGGCAATGGCACAAGCGCAAGCGGACTATTTAATTGCCTCCACCGAATGGCAACGTGTAAAAAAGCTGGGTAATAAGACGGTGAGTGAAAGTCGATTATTACAAGCTGAAACAACATACAATGCGAGTTATGGGAAACTCATTGCTTTAGGGTTAACTGAAAAAGCAATAAATGGTATTTCTAACAAAGACATTAAAGCATTTGGACAATATACATTAACTGCCCAGCGTGAAGGTGTCGTGCTTCTAGACGACTTTATCCAAGGCCAACGCGTTGATGCCGGAGATACTGTTATGTTACTTGCGGACGAAAAACAATTATGGGTTGAGGCTAAAGTCTCGCCAAACAAAAAGCTTAGTCTATCAATTAACTCTCCTGCGACAATCAAATTAGAAGGTCAAAGTTACAAAGCTAAAGTTATCCAAGAAGCACATACTATTGATCCCAAGACCCGCACCCGAATTATCAGATTAGCGGTAGAAAATGCTGATGACAAACTCCACTCTGGTATGTTCGTCAAAGTCTATTTCCAGTTCGCCACAAAACAGAAAGTGATGGCTGTACCAGAAGGTTCACTGATCCGCAGTGCCGGTGGTGATTGGACAGTATTTGTTGAAGACCATCCCGGAGAGTTTAAAGCGACTGAAGTTAATCTTGGTCGAGCTTTAGGTGATTTCAGAGAAATTATCGGACTAGAAAGTGGTACTCGAATTGTAACCAAAGGCGCATTTTTTGTTGCTTCTGAAATCGCTAAAGGCGGATTTGATCCGCATAACCACTAAGGAGCAAGACTATGTTTAATAAAATAATAGATTGGTCTGTTAACAACAGACTCCTTATATTAATTGCACTGTTTGCCACAATTGTCGGCTCAATTATGGTGATCCCAAAATTAAATTTGGATGCTTTTCCTGACGTTACTAACGTTCAAGTCGCTGTTAATACTGAAGCACCGGGACTGGCTGCCGAAGAAGTCGAACAACTTATTACTTACCCCATTGAAGCGGTTATGTACGCCTTACCAGATGTTGAGCAAGTACGTTCAATTTCTAAAACAGGTCTTTCTGGCGTAACCGTAGTGTTTAAAGAAGGCACCGACATTTACTTTGCAAGACAACTCGTATTTGAACGGCTTCAAGCAGCAAAAGAGTTAATACCAGAAGGTGTCGGCACGCCAGAAATGGGACCAAACACATCGGGTTTAGGTCAGGTGTTTCAGTACTTACTTATTTCAGATAAAAACGCTGGCTATGATGCTATGGCACTCAGGAGCCTCAATGATTGGATAGTAAAATTGCTTATTATGCCAGTCGATGGCGTTACTGATGTGCTCTCTTTTGGTGGTAATGTTAGGCAATATCAAGTCAACGTCGATCCTTCTAAGCTCCTAGCATATGAACTAACGCAAGAAGATATCGTTAGCGCATTAGATAGCAATAATGCCAACGTTGGCGGATGGTACATGAACCGTGGACAAGAGCAGCTTGTCATTAGAGGCACAGGCTGGTTTGAGAGTGGTGAGGCTGGCATCAGTAACATCAAACAAGTTCCCGTTAAAACGGTTGATGGAACGGTTGTGACGGTTTCAGATATTGCTAAAGTTGAAATGGGCAGTGAAATTCGTCAAGGCGCTGTCACCATGACGCGAAAATCACCCAATGGAAAAGTCGAAAATTTAGGCGAAGTTGTCTCTGGTATTGTACTTAAACGCATGGGTTCAAATACTAAAGCCACCATTGATGGTATCAATGCAAGAATTCCATTAATTAATCAAGCATTGCCGGAAGGTGTTCGCTTTGAGCCATTTTATGATCAGGCTGATTTGATTGAAAAAGCCGTTAACACTGTTGTAGATGCCTTATTACTTGCATTTATTTTCATCGCGATTGTTCTAGCACTGTTTTTGATGAACTTACGTGCAACCTTTCTCGTCTTAATATCTATTCCAATTTCAATTGGTATCGCGTTAATGATCATGGCTTGGTGGGGCATTTCTGCAAACCTTATGTCACTGGGTGGCATTGCCGTAGCCATTGGTATGCTAGTTGATGGTTCAGTCGTTATGGTTGAAAATATGTTTAAACATTTAAATAGACCTGACGCGACACATTCGAAATCGGTAAAGGAACGCGTTCCAACTTCTGACGCAGATCCGCACGATGTCGAACACGACGATCATGGTATTGAACTGCGCCTGACAGAAGCAGGTAAAGAAGTGGCTCGTCCTGTCTTTTTTGCAGCCTCGATTATTTTAGTCGTATTTGCGCCATTGTTCAGTTTTGAAGGGGTTGAAGCAAAGTTATTCCAACCTATGGCAATAAGCATCATCTTAGCCGTTGTATCTGCGATTGTGGTTGCGTTGTTTATCGTACCTGCACTGGCAACTTATCTATTTAGATCTGGTGTAAAAGAGAGAGAAAGTTTCGTTCTCAAGCCGTTAAACATGCTCTACAAAAAAGGGCTGAAATTTTCTCTAAAACACACTAAATTGATTGTTTCTACATCCATACTATTAGTTATATCTGCTTTGGCAACCGTGCCTTATATTGGTACTGAGTTCGTGCCAGAGTTAGAAGAAGGCACGATAAACTTAAGAGTAACGCTGGCACCTTCTTCAAGTTTAGATACTGCGTTAACTGTCGCGCCAATTCTAGAAGAAAAATTAATGGCGTTCCCTGAAGTAACCTATGCACTTAGCCGTATAGGTAGGGCAGAAATTGGCGGCGACCCAGAGCCTGTAAACAATATAGAAATTTACATTGGTTTAAAACCTATCTCACAATGGACAAGTGCATCTAACCGCTATGAACTTCAAGGTAAGATGGAAAGATCATTAGAAGAGTTTCCGGGGCTACTACTTAACTTTTCTCAGCCAATTGCGACTCGTGTTGACGAGCTAATATCTGGCGTTAAAGCTCAATTGGCGATTAAGTTATTTGGGCCAGAACTCGAAGTTTTGGCGGCTAAAGGTCAGGAAATTGAAGCTGCCATAAGAGAAGTCAATGGAGCAAAAGATGTTGCCCTTGAACAAATTGCAGGGGAAGCGCAACTAGTTGTAAAGCCTAACAGGCAAGAGCTTTCAAGATTCGGGCTTTCCGTCACTAATATTATGGAAGTTGTACGAGATGGTATCGGAGGCGTTGAAGCTGGGCAAATAATTAACGGCAATGAGCGTTATGATGTTTATGTACGTATTGAAGAAGAATACCGACGAAATAAGGAAGCGATTTCTGATATTCGCATTCAGTCACCAACAGGTGCTTGGGTACGCTTAGGTGATGTTGCAACGGTGTCGTTTGAATCGGGGCCTCCGCAAGTTAGACGCGACGATGTACAAAGACGGGTTGTTATCCAAGCAAATGTTCAAAACCGTGATATGGGTAGCGTAGTTGCTGATATCAAAACGGTAATTGCTGATAAGGTTGATTTACCTTCAGGCTATTCTGTTTCGATTGGCGGTCAGTTCGAAAGCCAGCAACGTGCTCAAAATAGACTAGCTATTGTTGTACCTTTATCGTTAGCACTAATCGCACTGCTACTCTACTTTGCTTTTGGCTCTGTTGGTCAAGCAATGCTGATATTGGTCAACGTACCGCTTGCTGTAATTGGCGGTGTTTTTTCCTTATATTTATCTGGACAATACTTGTCCGTGCCTAGCTCCGTTGGCTTCATTACACTATTTGGTGTTGCTGTATTGAACGGCGTGGTAATGGTAGAGAGTATTAACCAACGAATTAGAGATGGCTTGGAAGTTTCTCAAGCTGTATTTGAAGGAGCAACCTCCAGATTGAGGCCAGTTTTAATGACAGCAATAACATCGGCTTTAGGTTTGATACCGATGTTAATGTCTAATGGTGTTGGTGCAGAAATCCAGCGTCCATTAGCGAGCGTTATTGTTGGCGGATTGGTAACAGCAACACTGCTAACACTGTTTGTCTTGCCTGTTTTATATAGCTGGTTTTCTAGAAAGAAAATTGAGGAGTTATCTAGATAGAATAATTTTATTAAGAACCAATATCCCACACCTAAGTGACGTTTTGTGTGGGACTATTAATTAATAGTAAAGATTCACCAAAAAGTTTAATGAAATTAAATGTAATAGTTATTGCAACTCGCGTAGCATACTAACATTCAATTCAATTTTGGAGTTTTGAGCTGTTCTCTCATTTCTAAAATACGTTCAGGTGAATGCACTCCTATTCTCATTACTACAAGCTCAGCAAATGAAATGTCATATAACTTATGTTCAACATCAATTACATAACAACTTCCGTTATGAGTAATTACTTCTATTTTGTCGCCAACAACTCTTTTGTTAACAATTTTTGAAGTAACTATTTGCTCAAATGGACGAAATCTAAATGTTTCATCGTCAATAACTACACCAGCTAAGACATCAATCAAAAATGTTTTTTCAAAATCTTTGTAGTCATAAACCGATACTATGCTTACGTCCTTTAAGTAAGTTTTTTCTGTCATATCTGAACACCTCTCGTGTCTTCTAGAGAATATGGACGAAAGCATGTTAAGTACTTAACCCCATTGACCTTTAATAACTCGTCATCTGCGTCAAAATGAGCAAGAACACTAGCTCGATACAACGAAATATGCTTTTCACAATCAATCGTATTAAACAAACTAGCCTCTACTCGACGGGCGTAAAATATTAGGCTCTGCTGGTCAATACGAACTATAAACTTTTGGTCTCCGTCTAGGTTTTTAACCTGAAGGTTAAGGTCAGGCTTATGCCAGTCTGATACCAACGAAGGCACCAGAGGAAAGCCATAAACTAAATATCGTACCCTTTCAATTTCGAAGGTCGTTGGATTTAATCTAGCGTCATTTCCTATTCCAGAGTTGAAAAGCTCAAGTGTCATCATCAGCCAGTCTTCATGCTTTGAGAAACTGTTACCATTAGAAATGCAGCCCTCAAACTCACCATCGTGCTCCCACTTGATTTTGTACAAATAACTTTTAATATTATCGAAAGATATTTTTTCAAAAGGAAACTTAGTGGCAATGAGCCTGTAGTAGCAGCCGTGAACCTTTAAATCCGCATATTGAACGGCTAATGGATCATCATATGCGTCAAAATAAGGTCGCCATTCCAGCCTAAAGTTAGCTCCTGTATTAATGATGAACTTGGCATCTTCAGACAAACCCAAAACTTTATAAATTGCAGAAACTAATTCTAAAGTTTCGATATCAACAAACATCTGGCTTTCTATGCGGGATGCCATTGCCGTTATTTCTTTATGAAGTGACTCAATTATTTCTTGATCATCGTATTCATTAATAATCAGATATTTGAAAGAGTCATGCGTAAGAATTGAATTTAAATCATTGCTGTCAAAAACGTCTCTAAGACGCTCATGAGCTTGTGGAATAGTAGCACAATCGTAAACACCGATTGACCATAGACGTTCAGCATATTGCTGGGGAAATTCTAATAGTAAGGCGAAGTTTTTTGTTTGATTATTTAATTTATTTTGTAATTGATTTAGCGATATCATGTAATTTTCCAAATAATTTATTGCGAAAAAATAATGGCCTACCAACACACTATTTATTCGATTATTTGAATCACCAAATTTTTACGGATGCTCCGCTTCACTGCTCATATTTTTATTTTAAAAACATGTGTAGGCGTAGGCTGTCCGTTCAGCCTTCATATTATAATATCGCCAAAAAACAAAATGACAACTTACGTATTTGTACAACTTTAGGTAGATATTTTGAGTTTGAACTCTGAAAAGCTAAGCCCAAACAGGGATACGACCATCTCTTCATTTATATTGGAGCCGGGAAATTTTTTTTCAAAATTTCCAATAATGCTATCTAGGTGGCTAGCTAATATTTTTACTAAAAATATTTCCGAGTTTGGTGAGAGTGCAGACAGTGCTATCAATGGGTTGTCAAAGGATTCAGCTTTTATTTTTACTAGTAAATCGCTGTAACTGTCACAGCCGTAAAGACAAATAGCTAGGGCTTCTTGGGCTTGTCCAAGGGGAATAGTTAATAATTTAGATAATCGTTTTGCCTGCCTTTTTATATTTACTAGCAGGTCTTCTTTATTAAAAGACATCAATACACCAAAAAACGGCAACGCTAGGCCACGCACCTATGTCACTCAGTTTTTGTGAATATTTAATCTTTTAGTTCAGAGTAAATCCATTTCGTCCTGTTTTCGTGGGAACGGGCTTCTCTGAAAAGCCACTGCAAAAAGCAGTGGCTATTGTCGCAATATTATAAGGAAATGTGAATTGTAGTTTGATGCCTACATGTTCTTTTCAGTGAATTCAGCCAAGCTACTACGCTCTACTTCATCAAATATCAATACTGAGCCTTTTTCATAGTTTCTATACACGTTAACAGCCGCGCTAGCACCTGAAGATGCGGGTGTGACAAACTTATCATCAATCTGGGCTAAGTTGCCCAACACGATTGTGCGACAATTTTTGCCACCACGGCTTAACATGCCCTTAATTTGCGCTCTAGTCATGTTTTGAGCTTCATCAATGATTAAAACAGCATCGTCTATTGAACGACCTCGGAAGTAAGCCATACTAGTAAATTCTATATTGGCTTTTTCGATCACATGCTCAACAGTTGCACTAATATTACCTTCATTGTTATCACCTGAATGCATTGATATAAGCGCATCTGTTATACCTGCTAATAACGGCATTGATTTCTCTGTCAGGTCACCGGGTAAAAACCCCGGATCATCGTCCATAAAGTCTCTGGAGCGCACCACAACGATTTTTTTGTACTTTTTTAACTCCAATACTTGATGCAGCGCCGAAGCAACTGCTAAAAAAGTTTTTCCGGAGCCAGCAGGGCCAAGGATGATATTTAAGTCATAATATGGATCTGTTAATTGGCTTAAAGCTACTGCCTGACGCTGATTTTTAGGCAAAATGCCCCATACTTTTTCTTGTTTACGAGGCAATAACTTTGTGAATACCTCAGTATCTGTTACTTCTGAAATTCGCCCAATGTGTCCAGCTTCATCGTACCAATACATGTTTGGCTGAACTTCATCATTAAATAGACTTATTGGGAAAGTATAAACTTCTCCTGAAACCTTGAAGTCTTTGTCTGATTTAATTCGATCAAAAAGATCTCCTTTAAAGGCTTGTACCCCTGTGTATAAAAGATCAATATCTGATATTTGATTATCTACGGCAACGTCTTCTGCCATGACCCCTACGGTTCGAGCTTTCAAGCGCATATTAATGTCACGGCTAACAATTACTACGTCTTTATCTAAGTCCTTCTGAAGATACAGTGCATAGTTAATTATTCTATTGTCAGCGTCACTTCCAATACCGTGCTTTAACTCTTTAGCCATATCGAGCTGGGTATCAATTCCAATAAACAGTTTTCCTCGTTTAGCTGTTTCAGTAGAAGGCAGTGGAATACCAGCTTCCATCTCTTCTGCACTGTGCCCATTTATTATATCTTCAAGCATACGAATACATACACGAGCATCAGCACTAACCGATTTGTTAGTTCTTTCTTTTAAGTTATCTAATTCTTCTAGAACTGTTAGACAGATGTATACGTCTTCACTGTACGCAAGAAGTGACTTTGGATCATGAACTAGTGCCGATGTATCCAATACTCTTGGGGTTTTGTTTTCACTTGGATTATTCATTTTAGTTCTCCTTTGAGAACGATTTTCATTAATTAGCATTTTAGATTTACCTTAGCTTTATTATTTTTGTTTGTGCCTCTTGCAGGTTAAATCCGTTATTTATATTTATTGATGAATGGTTCTATTCTTTAAGTCACACTTAATGACATGTTAGAGAGATTAGATCTTAGCCTGTTATAAATACTCAATTTATTCAGTAAGAATAAGGTCTGTAGATAGGTCTGCACAAATATTGAAAAAAAGCTTGCAGTAATACCTGTTTTCCCACACCCGGCTGGGCCTGTTAATATGACCAATTCAATGTTTGGATCAAGCAATGCATCCATTGCCATACCTTGATACACATTTTTTGGTTGCACGCCCCAAGCACTTTGATGCATTAACCGCTCTACCCCCAAGTCCTTAAAGGTAATGTTCGTCTCATCGTAATGGGTGATCCGTGCCGCAAAGTGCTCACTGTCATCGACTAAATATTCATTACAAAAAACATCTGGTAACAAACTTTTAGGCACATGGTGCAACGTATATCGGCCTTGCTGCTCTGATGTGCAAGCTCCTACACTTTGCCAAAAGTCGCCCGTGAATTTTTTATACCCTAAACTCAATAACTTAATGTCATCAATCAATTGATCCGTTCGGTAGTCTTCTACAAACTGCAGCCCAGCACCTTTGGCCTTGAGACGCATATTAATATCTTTGGTGACTAAAACCACCTTGGTGTGTGCATGTTGTTTTTGTAATCTGACGGCGCAATTTATAATAATGTGGTCATTCTCATTACCTGGCAGGCCTGAAATGCTATCTGGGAATAAATGATCATTAACAATAATCAATTTTCCACGCGACAAAGGCCCAGACTCATTACTCGATTGTACGCTTGGTAAACGTACACCATCTAACATTTCCTCTGGGGATGCATCTTTGAGTACACCATCTAAACTACGAATTGCAATTCTAGCGTCACGACTCACGTCGCGCTTTCTGTCTTTGATATGATCTAGCTCTTCAAGTACTGTCATTGGTATGACAACATCATGTTCTTGAAAAGATAGATAAGCGAGGGGTTCATGAAGCAGCACGTTGGTGTCAAGTACGTACATTTTTTTGTCGAGTTCTTGATCTTTTCCCATAGCGTCATCCTATCGTTTGCAAATATTCATGCTATACCCAATACTCTTGATGAAATATCAAACGTACTGGCTATAACCCAAGTTTAGTCTATTTGTCATAAAAGTCCGTTTTATGACAAACCGAAAGTGAATTTATGTTCTTATTACAAATAGATCTCAATAATTTAGAAGAACTGTAAAAAGAATAGAGATAGGCACATTCGCAATGAATAAACAAGATTGAACAAGCTTAAATGAACGGGTAACATAGCCGCCTTTTTTCGGGTTAAACGAGACGAACATGAATTTTTCCTTAGGCCAGCGCTGGATAAGTGACACTGAGTCAGATTTAGGCTTAGGTACCATCGTGGCATTAGAAGGCCGCCAAGTGACAATATTATTCCCCGCCAGTGGAGAAAACCGCGTTTACTCAATGCAAGAAGCGCCTGTAACGCGTGTGGTATTCAATCCAGGTGATATTATTCGCAGTGCCGATGAGTGGGAGCTACAAGTCGAAACAATTGAACCTGTTGGTGAATTATTGTGTTACCACGGTATTCGTCTTGATACCGAAGAAAAAACGACTTTAAAAGAAACGTTTCTTGATCACTTTATTAAATTTAATAAACCACAAGACCGTTTATTTGCAGGCCAGGTCGACCGATTTGACCGCTACACGTTACGATACCAAACGTGGCAACATCAGTTTGCACGCCAACAGTCACACTTAAAAGGCGTTGTAGGCCAACGAGCCAGCTTGATCCCACACCAACTTTACATTGCAGATGAAGTGGGCAAACGCTTTGCTCCCCGCGTATTACTCTCTGACGAAGTTGGTTTAGGTAAAACCATCGAAGCTGGTATGATTTTACATCAGCAACTCCTGACCGGGCGTGCAAATCGCGTCTTAATTGTTGTGCCTGAAAATTTACAACACCAATGGTTAGTAGAAATGCTTCGTCGCTTTAATTTACGCTTCTCAATTTTTGATGAAGAGCGATGCGATGAAGCTTTTGCTGATTCTCCAAACGTATTCGAAACCGAGCAGCTCGTACTGGTGAGTCTGGAGTTCATTGCAAAAAAACGTCGCTGGTTTGAACAAGCAACCTTAGCCGATTGGGACTTACTCGTCATTGATGAAGCACACCATTTAACAATCGAGAATAATAAGCCCAGTACTGAATATGCTCGTATGGCTGAACTTGCCCAAGATATTCCAGGCCTGATCCTACTCACGGCAACGCCTGACCAATTAGGTCACCGAAGCCACTTTGCTCGATTACAGTTGTTAGACCCTGATAGATTCTACGATTACGACGCATTCGTTGCGGAAGAAAGCCAATACAAAGAAGTGGCAGAGGCGGCCAATCAACTGTTACAAGATGGGGCGCTAGACGACCAAGCAGAAGCAACCCTTGTTAACTTGCTACAAGAAACCGATATCAGTACCCTATTGGTCAACGCACAATCTGGTGATGAGCAAGCGAAGCAAGAAGTTCTATCAATGTTGTTAGATCGTCACGGCACAGGGCGAATTTTATTCCGTAACAGTCGCAGCGGTATTGATGGATATCCGGGTCGAAAGTTACACAGTTACCCTGTTGAAATTCCGAAGCAATACAAAACAGCGATGTCGGTCCTTGGGAATATGGGTGGTATCCAAAGTGCTGAAAAATCCGCATTAAGGGCTTTGTTCCCAGAAAAGATTTTTCAGGAGTTCGAAGGTGAAGGGAGTGGCTGGACCGCATTTGACCCGCGCGTCGACTGGTTAATTGACACTCTAAAGTCACTTAAACATGAAAAAGTTTTGTTGATCTGTGCTGAAGCACAAACTGCAATCAGTCTTGAACAAACCCTACGTGAACGAGAAGCCATTAAAGCTGCGGTGTTCCATGAGGGCATGTCTATTGTTGAACGTGACCGTGCTGCGGCGTTTTTCGCTGATGAATACGACTCAGCGCAAATATTGTTGTGTTCTGAAATAGGCTCTGAGGGTCGTAACTTCCAGTTTTCACATCATTTGGTGTTGTTTGATTTACCCCTCAACCCTGACTTACTCGAACAACGTATTGGACGATTAGATCGTATTGGCCAAAAATACGATGTGAATATCCACGTACCTTACTTTGAAAATACAGCACAAGAAGTCTTACTCCGCTGGTATAATGAAGGGTTAGATGCGTTTGAAACTACCAGTACGACAGGGCAAATGCTCTATAAAGAGTTTAGCGAAGACTTACTTGAATTTATTGGTGGGCATAACTGTGATGAAGAGGAGCTTGATCCACTTCTTGAACAAGCCGCCAAACAAAACCAAGTATTACGTGCTCAAATGGAGCAAGGTCGTGACCGACTGCTTGAACTTCACTCCAGCGGTCAAGGCCGCGCTGACTCTTTGGTTGCTGAAATTGAGAAACTGGATAATGGCGTGATCTTACCAGGGTACATGATCAACGTATTCGACACCTTTGGTGTAAACCAAGAAGATAAAGGTGAAAATACCATCATTCTTAAGCCGACTGAACATATGCTCAACCCCTCTTTCCCATGTTTAAAAGAGGACGGTATTACCGTCACATTTGATCGAGATACTTCTTTGTCGCAAGAGGATGCACACTTTATCAGCTGGGATCACCCAATGGTACAGGGTGCCATGGATATGATCTGTGATGATGACTTTGGTTGTGCATCTGTCGCCTTGCTAAAAAATAAGAAATTACCAGCTGGGACTTTTTTCGTTGAGCTTATCTATATTGCCGAAGCATCAGCACCTAAAGTGCTACAGGTTGGTCGCTTTTTACCGCCAACACCAGTGCGTGTATTACTCGATAAAGCAGGTAACAACCTGGCTGAAAATGTTGCGTTCGATGCTTTTAATAGTCAATTATCTGCTGTTGGTCGTCAAACAGCAAGTAAACTGGCTAATGCATTGCAAAGTGCCATTCACCCACTCATTACGCAAGCGACTGAATTAGCAAATGTTCAGTTAAATACTCTGAGGGGAGATGCAATAACAAAAATGCACGCGACTATGAGTGAAGAGCAATCTCGTTTAGCGGCATTAAAAGCGATTAACCCTAATATCCGCGATGAAGAAGTTCAAGTCTTTGAAAAGCAAAGAACCGAACTTGGCGTTTACATAGAAAAAGCACAATTAAAACTTGACGCTATACGCTTAATCGTTGTGTCTCATTAAAACGCATTCATAATGTAAAACCACTATTAATCAAAAGCCACGCCCTTAATGACGTGGCTTTTTGCACTTTGTTAATTGCTGCGCTGTCATGATTTAAAATTTCATAATATTGTCCCAACGCTCCCATAACTTGAAAACAGCCGTACACTCAAACACGGTCATATCATCTAACGACGAAACATGCTTAACCTGCAATAACCCGTATTCAAACATAAAACTTGATGCTTCAAGATAAGTATGGGCTACTTCCATGGAGATAATCGGAGTAGACAATAATATCGCTTTCAATTCGTGCCAGCCGGCAGGCATTGCTTTAGATTGCAGTATGGCATCAAAGTCATCATTAAAGGCCTGTAAAGCATGATGAATGTATCGTTGCTTATCCGCTAACCATTCAAATTTTACTTCCCATCGTGAAATCAAGTTTCCAAGATCACTAAAACCACCTTCTGTTGTACTGTGGCATCCATTTAGATAGTAAAATTTTGGGCTCAGCCAGTAACTTTTTTCTGCTCGCAAATCGCTCAGCCTTGCTTCCAAAAATACGTTTTCCAATAATGTACAGCCACCTGCGGGGTTTCGGATCATGCATAATTGTTCGTAGGATATGAGCGTACGTTCTATACCCTGTGATTTATTGACATAGTCAAACCAATCATCTAGCCAATTAGGGTCAATATTACAGTCATGCTCTCGTTCAGTAACGGGCCATGAACTCGCATTTTCAACGGCAAATTTATCACCCCGGTGCAAAAGCCATTCTAAATGGCGAATTATTCCATGCTCCCACCCTGAATGAGATTTCCCCTTTCGCTTCGCCCACTCTATTGCACGATAATTTTGCTGTACTTGAGACCATTGATTTTTAATATCAAGCTGTTGTGAAGGCACACCAATCGCATGCAGTGCTAACGCTTTATGAAAATCATGATGATATTCAGCAACGTCTAGCTCTGATTGAAAGTAGCGTAAGAAAAATAGTTGATGATTGATGTTAATTGAATACTTATTTAACTGTAATAACGCACTTTGTAAGCGTGGTGAGGCTTTTAACTTTTCGTGTTTGATACTTTCAAAAACGCTACTTCTGTCCAAATTTAAACCGAATTTAGGTACTAAAACGTCATAAGTTTCCATATTATTTATTTGTGCCATAACACCTAAGTAACGTGTTCGACACTGCCTCCTCATCCATTTGTAAGCATAACGCTAAATCTTTTACCCGCTACCAAAATGTCAGTAGCCTCTTCCATTAAGTTGTATATTTTTCAATAACCCATCAACAAGGTACGGTATGTTGTTAATGGGCTGAATATTAACTTTTACATAAAACAGCGTAATCAGCGAGTAAAAGATGGTAAAAGTTAAAGTAAAAAAGGAAAATAACCTAGATACTCTGGTAAATTTGCTAAAAAAATAGGTAACATTGCTATATTAAAAAAAATTACACGTAAAAGTACATGAATGATCGCGCCAAACAACTAGCCCCAGCAAATGTAATAGATCAAATATATCGAGGTGTCTGGATATCTGATTTATTTATTTGTTTTGAAACGCGTAAAGTGTACCGTGATAAATATGATCTAAACCTTTCTGAACTATCTTATAAGCTACTGATTTGTTTAATTAATAATTCACCAAACCCTATTCCAACAAATCGACTACTTACACTTGTTTGGGGTGATGTTGTCACTGGCGATGAAAACGTCAAACAACGAATAAGTATTTTGAGAAAGCAATTAGAGCACCCACAGCAGTATGATTATATAAAAAATAGGCGAGGTCAGGGCTACTTTATAGACTCACCTCTAAAATACAAAAAAAAGCCAATTTATCAAAGGTTTAACTTAGTAAAAACACAAAAAAGCTCATTTTTACTATTGCTACTAATGATGTTCATGCTCGCGCTATACTGGAAAGGTAGTAGCAACACGGCAATACCCACGTCATATATTTCGAAAATTACGGATAGTAGTATTCATCTGGCTACCCCCACTGATAACTTAGCGTTTTGTTTAGATGGATACGATGATTATGTGGAATTACCTGACCAAGATATTTTAGACGTTTCCCAAGGGGATTTCTCTATCTCAACATGGGTCAGAACGCGCTCACTTGGTCAACACCTGATAATAGATAAACGTTTTGAGAATCAAATCGATAATGTTCATGGCTACGCATTTTATATTGATGATGGATACCTAGCGCTACAATTGGCCGACGGTGGAGGCACATGGTATTGTCAAAAACCCAATTCATCCTGCACCTTTTACGACTCAAGTGCATTCGTTGCGACTAATGAATGGCAACATATTGCGGTTTCAATCGACAGAGATGCTGCTCAAGGGATCCGCTTTTACCGCAACGGCAGTTATATTGATAGTCACAACCCTACCGACCGTCAGGGCTCACTAGCCAATGATATGCCGTTGCGTATTGGTAGCCGTTCATCATACTTATCAGGGTTATTCCAAGGTGCTATTGGAGAAATCTCACTACACCACAAAGTACTCACCTCTGAAGAGATTCGGGCGGATTATTTAAAAGGTAACCCTCGTCATTGCTACAACATTGCGCATAAGGGTGGTAAGCTCTAACCTCGTTGATGATTAAAAGAATCACCTTATTCAACTTTAATGAACTATCGATGCATTAAACACTATGTAATCCCCTAAAAGGTCGCTAAAATGGCGCGCTTAATTTTATCTGGGGTAATAAACTGTGCTTTTGAACTATGCGCCACCACTGGACCCATATTTAGAAATTCTATATCAAGATGATCACATGCTCGTCATTAATAAGCCTAGTGGTTTATTAACAGTACCTGGTAAAGATCCTAAACATGCCGACTGTGCTATTACTCGCGTAAACACCGTTTTTCCGACGGCACGAATTGTTCATCGTTTAGATATGGCGACATCTGGCGTCTTGTGTTTAGCAATGAGTAAAGAAGCCCACCGCTTTCTCAGTATTCAATTTCAAGATAGGCTCACAAACAAACATTATATTGCACGCGTGCATGGTGCAATGAAACACGCCACCGGCTCTGTTGATTTGCCCTTGATATGTGATTGGCCGAATAGACCAAAACAAATGGTATGTCATGACAAAGGCAAACCATCTCTAACCCATTATGAAGTCCTCAAAAATGAGCATAACGTAACCCGTGTCAAACTAATCCCTATTACGGGTCGTTCTCATCAATTGCGGGTACATATGTTGTCACTTGGCAATGTAATACTTGGTGATCGACTTTATGCAAAAGGTGACGCACTGGCCGGTGCTGAGCGGTTGCAATTACATGCTGAAATGCTACAGATTTGCCACCCTCTTACCGAACAGTTAATGACATTTGAAGCTCCTGCACCTTTCTAGTAAAAGCCCTAAGTCACCTCAGGTTTGGATAAGGGTTTTGAAATAGAAGATGTTTTATAAACAAACTTACGTACAATCCAATGATGATATTTTGTTCAATATCAAGGCGCTTTTGTGCAGTAATAGCGGGCTAGTACAAATGAAAGCAACGCCGAGAGTGAGAAAAATAGCTTTATTGGGCAAATTCGCTTATCCAGAGCTGAGGTTAAGTACTCTAATAAGTATACTGGGTATCTATAAGAGTACTTTAGCGTTTTATTATTTACTTGTAGATTGATTAAATAAATCCAGAGCACTGGCTGTCATTGCCCGCACACCCGTTGTAATGGTCAATGGGTAATCTGGTGCAAATTGACTTGAGTGCAATGAAGGTAAGGTGTCGCCATTTTTAACGCTTGTTGCGTAAGATTGAGGCTCAACACCACCTAGCCAAAAGATAGTGATTGGTAAGTTCTCATCGGTACGGCCATACATCCCAAAATCTTCACCCGCCATAACTGGTTCAGCTTTTACTACATTCTCCTCACCCAGCTCCGCTTTTATACTAGCCGTCATCACATTGGCTAATTCTGGATTGTTGTAAGTCGATGGAATAGTTTCATCTTTATGAACATATACCTCGGGGACTAATGCCTTTGGTAACCCTGCGCTTAACGCTATCCCCTGTGTTAATCGTTTTATTGCAGCAATTTGTTGTGCTCTCACTTTTGGATTATACGAGCGTAGCGTTAACTGTAATGTGACTTCGTTTGAGATGATATTGTGCTTTGAACCGCCATGTATGGAGCCAACCGTGATCACAGAAGGTTCCAACGGGGAAATTTCTCTACTGGCTATGGTTTGTAAAGCAAGTACAATCCTTGACGCAATGACCACTGGGTCTATGGTCGTATGAGGATATGCCCCATGCCCCCCTTTACCTTTGACTGTGATATCGACCGAATCGACATTGGCCAGCGCGTAACCTGGGGCTATTGCGACTTTACCGGCTGGGAGTGATGCGCTGACATGTAAACCAAGCACATGATCTGGCTGTGCAAAGCGACTAAATAACCCCTCTTTGAGCATTGCCTTGGCCCCTCCCCCCACTTCCTCTGCGGGTTGAGCAACCATCATTAAAGTACCTTGCCACTGCGCCTTATGCATCACCAACTGTTGTGCTGTACCTATAAAGCTGGTCATGTGGATATCATGACCACACCCGTGCATTACACCCACTTCATTATTATTAGCATCAAGTGTTTTTACCTTTGAGGCGTAAGGTTTGCCTGTTTGCTCTATAATCGGTAAACCATCAGTATCTGAACGGATCATAATAGTAGGACCAATGCCATTCTTTAGCATGCCAACAACACCAAATCCGCCGACGCCCTCGGTCACGGTGAAACCCAAAGCGGTTAACTCTTTTGCTAAACGTTGTCCTGTTTTCTGCTCTTTATATGAGAGTTCAGGGTGTTGATGTAAGTGCAAATATAACGATTCTAAGTCAGGCAATTGCTTTAACACTGATTTAGATAAATCAATATCATGTGCGTTAACTTGACTTGCAAGTATTAAAAGTAAGCTTGAAGTGAATAATTTCATTATCGTAATTATAGTTGTTGTAAGAACCATCAAGGTAGCAACTTCATTGATGAGCAGCAATGACTATTCAAATCCAACGGCCGTATTTTTAATTGGCACAGCATATTTTATTTTTGTATTTATGCTAGAATGGCACGCTTGCTGGCACACGGAAGCGCTTAAACGTATTCAACTAACTTGTGCTGCTATTTATGAAAGTTTTATTCTTTTTCCTATGTATTGTTATCAGCTTATTACCTCTGAGCACGCAAGCATCTATCCCTAACTGGTTCAGTCAATACGAACAAACTCTCAGCCAATCACCACAAGACACTCTTGAAACACTCGTGCAACAACACCGTACAATGCAACCAGGGTTAGAGCGAATATACTTAACAACGGTTGCTGCAAAACTCGCCGAGCAATTATCAAAGCCGCTATTAATTCACCTTGAGCCAGGCTCCCCGCTTACTGAGGTAGAGCAACGCTTATTACACGCAATACAAGCATCAATGCAGAATAAACACCAACTCAGTGAGAGTAAGTTCAAGGAAGTGCAAAACCTCATCAATGAAAAAACGCACCAAGAATTAGCGTCACTAGTATTGCAACACATAGTTTGGGATCACATTAAAAAAGGCAACTATCATAGTATTACGCGACATCTTGATAAAATGAATGCCCTAGCTGAAGCGATAGACAAACCGATAATAGATCCAAAGTATCGTTGGAACTTATCTGCGATTGTTGCGAATCACCATGGGTATCACAATAAAGCGTTAACCTTGTACAAAAAAATCTTAGGCACTCGCCCTAACCCTTCAAGGCAAGCGGTCACCTTTAATAATATAGGGTTAACTCTAATGGATATGGGGCAATATGATAATGCAATCACGCACTTTAAAAATGCATTAGAGTTACGCACATTAGCGAATAACCAACAAAAAATAGCACTCACCCAATTAAATCTTGGTATTGCGTATCGGAAAAACTTAGCTTTTGAGCAAGCCTCATCTCTACTACTCAGCGCTCAACGCACATTTACGAACCTAAACAATAATTATGGCGTAGCCAATAGTAATATCCAATTAGCAAAATTACACTTAGCGTACGAAGAACCAAGCCAAGCATTAACCTTGCTAATCGACACATTGAATATACTTGATGTAGAACAGCACGCTACATTGCTATTTGATACCCACTTAACACTCGCCAAAACACATCTACAATTGCAACAGTATGACTGGGCATTAAAAGCCGCGACATGGTCACTACAGTTAATTAAAAAAGGGAATGACATTACACATCAATTGAGTGCCCTTGGGGTGATCATACAAATTCATGCCAAACTGAACCAGTTCGAGCAAGCTTACTTATTTCAAGAGAAATACATTGCTTTGGAGAAAACACATGCTAAAAACCAAAATCAGCAAGCGTTAATTGCCGTTCAAACAGAACTAAAAATGTCAAAAGCTGAATTGAAAACGATTCGCCTTGAACAAAAAAACCTACAACAAACACATAAAATACAGCAGTTGCAATACAATCAATATCGGCTCTGGCTGACGATAGCTTGTATTACTTTAATTGTCATATTTGTCTGGCGTTCACGCAATAAACAGCGCTATTTAGCAGAACACGATACCTTAACTGGCGCATTCAACCGTGCAGCCATGTATAAAGCACTGTCTAAATATGCTGCACCTATCGAGTCAGAATACGCTCACGCACTAATACTACTCGATTTAGACCACTTCAAAAAAATTAATGACACATATGGACATCCAGCAGGTGACCAAACTTTAATTCAGTGTTGTCACACTATAAAAAAGGCCATCACACAACCTCACTTTATTTCTAGGATAGGTGGAGAGGAGTTCGTTGTCTTTATTCCACACATTAAAAAAACCAACATTTTGAATATCGTTGAAAGTGCAAGGCAGACGCTAAGTAGTCAACCTGTAACATTAGCCGATCATACTTCCATTACAGTCACTGCTAGTTTCGCTTACTATGCAACTAACGGACTTGAGCATACCAAATTTGCTTCAATTTATAGCGCACTCGATATCGGGCTATATCAAGCAAAAAAACAAGGCAGGAACTGCGTGGTTGAAGTCGTTGACATCAACGTGTCGTAATGGGTTCACCATAATTAACATGAAAATGTAAATGCTTTGAATCTTGGTAGTTACCTAAATTCGTTAATACTCGACATGCACCGTGCTGCGCCTCAACTTGCTGAGCGACTTGCGTGACCACAGCCATAATTTTGTGAACAATCGATACGTCGTGCTCACCTAAATCGGTTAAAGATGGCACATGAGCTTTGGGTATAACCACGATATGTACAGGCCAAAATGCCCGAGTATGGTGGAACGCCAGCACATCACTCGTTTCCATGACAATATCAACGGATACTTTATTACTCAGTACTTGTTCACAATAAAAGTCGTCCATGCCATTTTCTCCTTCATAATACACTTTTGAATATGATATATATTCGCCTACGGCTAATCACGCTACGCTAAATCCTTCCCAATCCAAACCACCTTGCCAATGATCTCTAGCTGATCGAGTTCATGCGCTTGCACATGTTGCTCCACATATTCTTTGTTATCACTAATAAGGCGTACAGAGCCATCAATATATTGCTGCAAACGTTTCGCATAAAGCTCTTCACCTAAGCGCACCACATAAATAAGCCCTTCACTGAGTTTCTTGTCTGATAGATCAACCAAAATTGTGTTGTTGTTATGTATGGTCGGCTCCATAGAATCACCTTTTGCAAACACAACGGCTAATTGACTCTTATCTAGGTTTTTATAATCAATCCACTTCTTACGAAAAGCTAAGTGTCGCTCAACTAACGCTGCATCGTTAAATGCACCATATCCAGTACTGACTGAAATATGATAACCCGGAACCAGTACAAACTTTTCTTGGAACTCATCAACATTCACGACACTTTGACTTAATAATGGAGAAACCAAACTATCTTGACTTTGCTCGCCTTCTCCTTTTACTAACCATAGGAAGTCTGTGTTTGATTCTCGCGCAATACGTTCAGTAATACTTAACTTAGGGTCTTCTCCCTTTAATATCCTACGCAAAGTACCTTCCGAAACACCTATTTTTGACGCAAACGTGCGTATACTATCAGGTTTGATTGCTTGCTCGACACGCGTGGCAAATGACGCACGCTGATGCTCATCACCACAACTATTTTCATTATAATTTTCAGTCATGTAAGTTAGGCCTTCTAAAAAATCAAATACCAAAAAATGAATTTATGTGCCTATAAGAAAGAAATAAGGCTCAAAAAATTAAAAATAACATTTGTAATGCGTAATTTTTAAAACTATAATTTAAAAAAATACGCAATCAATTGATGTTTACATAAAGAGAATAACAACTAGATGCGTATTTAATGCTGCATTATACACCTATTTATAGCAACTTTCATACTATAAATACATTAATGCGTAATAAATGAAGGAGAATATAAATTATGCAAAAAAGTGCACCAGCAAGAATTAATCGTACACCTCGCGGATCAGATATCCTTAAGTTTGCTCGTAAAAGTCGAGGTTATACCCAAGCCGAGTCTGCCGCAAACTACGGCATTGAAGAACGCACTTTGCGCCGTTGGGAAAATAATGAGTTCAACCCTCGTTGGAATGATGTCATTGGGTTAGTTGAAGATGTCTATTTACTTGATATTACCAACATTATCATTGGTATGAAAAAACCCAATTAATAAGGTTTGATATTATGCTACAGTGCAAAGAAAAGAAGGTTGCAATATGCAGCACCCACTTAGACAACATCAAATCCCGAAAGAAGTCCCTCGTACAAATAACCGTTTTGGGCAGTTAATTGGTTCGCTCATATTAAAAGCTTTTGGCTGGCAAGTGACTGGGGAATTCCCACAGTCAGCAAAATTTATTGCCGCGGTTGCGCCTCATACTTCTAATTGGGATTTTGTCATAGCCATTGCAGTTAAATTTAAACTCGGACTCCAAGTGAAATTCCTTGGAAAACACAGTATTTTTGTTGGACCATTTGCCTATATTCTAAAAAGAATGGGTGGGATCCCTGTTGATAGAAGAGCGACCAATGGTATCGTTAATCAAGTTACCCGCATTTTTCATGAACAAGATGCATTAATCTTAGGCTTAGCCCCTGAAGGGACTCGTAAATATACCCAACAATGGAAAACGGGGTTTATTTATATGGCATATTCAGCCAACGTCCCCATTGTACCTATGCTCATTGACTATCGTTCAAAAACATTTGTGATACTCCCGGCTATGACGGTAACGAATGATGTGCCGGCTGAATTAATACGAATAAAACAACAATACCCCAAAAGCGCGGCAAAATATCCAGCCCAAGTATCCGATTAATCAGGGCATTTAACGTGTACCCTTTGGCTTGGTATTTTGACTTACTCTATACTGTTAATAAGTAGACAACCGAATAAGAAAAAACACCATGAAATCAAAATACGCCATACTTGCATGTGCCCTCGCCTATGCATCATCAGCTTACACTCAAACCACCTTATTAACCGCGAAAGCTTACCTCGATGTACACA
This sequence comes from Pseudoalteromonas sp. MMG005, assembly GCF_018101015.1. Taxonomy (NCBI): domain Bacteria; kingdom Pseudomonadati; phylum Pseudomonadota; class Gammaproteobacteria; order Alteromonadales; family Pseudoalteromonadaceae; genus Pseudoalteromonas; species Pseudoalteromonas sp. MMG005. The sequence goes on from NZ_JAGJEK010000023.1 coordinate 58,401, forward strand.
CTGGGCAACTCATTAATAACCCCACATTACTTATTAAAGATGACAAAATTGTACGCATCACAACAAACGGACAACTGCGCCCACCAAAAGGTGCGCTGACCATCAATCTACCAAATAAAATTTTGGTACCGGGCTTGATGGATATGCATGTTCATCTTACGTCAGATGCTGCCGATAACTTTTTAGCTTCTCGAAATTACTCCATTCCACGCCAAACAGTTAAAGCCGTCAAAAATGCGAAAACCACATTACTAGCCGGGTTTACAACGGTACGTAATTTGGGCGCGTCAGGATATAGCGTCATTGCTACGCGTGATGGGATCAACGCGAAAGAGATCCCTGGTCCACGTATTTTTAGCGCCGGGCATTCTATTTCAATTACAGGGGGACACTGTGATGATAATTTTAGTGCCCCTGAAAAAAAATCTCTCTCCGCAGGCGTTGCCGATGGCCCTTGGGCTGTGCGTGCAAAAGTACGAGAAAATATTAAATATGGCGCTAATACAATAAAAATTTGTGCAACAGGTGGAGTATTTTCAAAAGGCACTAAGGTTGGCGTACAACAGTTTAGCGAACAAGAACTTAAAGCTGCGGCTGACGAAGCACATTTGAGAGGTCTAGTGATCGCAGCACATGCTCATGGCACCAGTGGTATCAAAGCCGCTATCCGTGCAGGCATAGACAGTATAGAACATTGTAGCTTTATGGATAAAGAAGCCATTCAGTTAGCACTTAAACATGGCACTTATTTATCCTGTGACATTTACAACACCGAATATACACTGGCATTTGGTGAAGCCAATGGTGTTCCACAAGAGAATATTAATAAAGAGAAACTTGTCTCAAAAGCACAACGCGAGAGTTTTACGAAAGCTGTCAACGCAGGTGTAAAAATGGTGTTTGGCTCAGATGCTGCAATTTACCCTCATGGCGACAATGCCAAACAATTTTCACGCATGGTTAAATTTGGCATGACCCCATTGCAAGCAATTCAGTCGTCAACAATTCATAGTGCTGCTTTGCTTAAGCTCAATAATGTAGGGCAAATCAAAACCGGTTTTATTGCTGATATTATCGCTGTAGATGATAACCCACTTCGCGATATCAGCACGCTTGAAAACGTCCGCTTTGTAATGAAAGAAGGCACTGTTTTTAAACACTAAATACATATTGTGATCAAAAAAGCCTTTATGGGTCGACCATAAAGGCTTTGATTAACAATAAAGTCGATACTAAAAAATCATCGCTTATTTACATAGACCTAAATCTGTCCACACTTTCCAATTATTACCCACATTAGAGTTTTGCTCTGGGTTCTTATTGCTGTGCCACCAGTTGTTGCTATATTTTTTACCATTATATGAAACCAGTGTGCCAGCCTTAGTATATGTTTTATTAGCTGACCAAGCCGTAATACCATCACACCCTTCACTCACATTTCCCTCTGTTACGGTCACCGCTTTATTAAAGTTGGCTGTCGCGCCCTCATTATCTGTCACTGTGAGTTTAACCGAGTAAGTGCCAGCTTGGGGGAAAGTATAAGTGGCTTGCTTGCCTACCACATTTTGACCATTAATAATCCAATCAAAACGTGATATTGTGCCATCAGTATCTCGGCTGCCACTTGCATCAAATGAACAACTTAAACCTGTACATTGGCTATTAAACTGCGCAATTGGCACTTGGTTTTGAACTGTTCCCGCACAGCCATTTTGCGTTAAATAATCTGCTGCGGCCTTCGCTTGCACTAAACCATAACCAAATAAATGATCTCGTCCTGCATCACCTAAATCAATGGCCGTGGCATTCAGTGCGTTTCTAATTTCAACGTTAGTACATTGACTATGATTACTCCAAACAAGCGCTGCGACACCCGCGACATGTGGGCTTGCCATTGAAGTACCCGATTTAACATCGTAATCTGAAATACTCTCTAGCTGAGCCGTAACTTGTTTTGAAAGGTGGGCTTTTAAACTGTTACCTGTTACTTGCGTCAACGCTAGCACGGGGATTGTCACACCATGATTAGCATCGCCTAATGTTCCACCAAAAGATCCTGCGGCGTTATTGTATACCAGTGCTGCAACACCACCACCTGCTTCACAGTTTTGCGCTTTTTTCGCGAATGTAGCCCCACCTCGTTCAATTAAGCAAATTTTTGCAGGCGCTGTACAGGTAGTAAGCGCTTGGCCACAATCAGCCAGTTCTGCGCTCAGTTTACCCTCAACAGAATGCGTCATACCCGCCGCTTCGAATGCACCAGCGCCTTGAACTGTGATACCCGCAACGATACCAGTCCCCCTTGGTACTGTAGATAAAACATCCGTACCTGGACCTGAAATTTCTACTTGTGCATTAAATTGTGATGAATCGTTTTTATTGCGGTCTTTATCGATATTGGCCACCGATACAACGCTATCATAACTTGCTGGATAACTTAAGGTCGCATCACCACCGTTACCTGCTGCAGCAATAATCAACACACCTTGATCATAGGCCGCATTTAGACGTTCTTCCAAGTATTGGCTTTTTGATGCGCCACCTAGACTCATATTAATGACATTCGCACCGTGTTCTACACAATTATCTACAGCGCGACCAATTCGAGAGTTAAGGCCCTGTTTGCCTTCATCATCAAATACTCGAACCGCGTGAATACCCACTTTGTCACTCGGTAACACACCAACAACACCTACACTATTATTAATCGCAGCGATAGATCCAGCAACATGGGTGCCATGTCCAGATCCATCTTTGTACCATAAGCCAACCGCAGCATCCGCAAAGCCTGTTGCATTTTGCGGTAAATCAGGGTGGCCTAAGTCATAACCTGAGTCGATAACACATACTTTCACCTGATCAGCATTTGCGTCAGATACCAAATTTGCTTGTACTTGGCCAATACCATATGGGCTTATTTGAGTTGAGGAGAAAGGCGTATATTCAAAGTCTTCTTCAATATAAACAAATTGATCTGAGGCTGTCATCAAGGCAACTTGCTCTTCACTCAATACCATAGTAACAACTTGCTCTGAAACGGTTGAGACTAACGTTTCAACAACATTATTACTAATAGCATCATTAATACGGTGTTGTGACTGACTTGATATATTCTGATTATGCGTTTGTAACCCGGTATTCATTTTGACGATATAGGTCTGTTCTGCATACGCTAGACTTGACACACTGCTGGCTGCTATTAGTGATAATGCCACTGCGCTGATTTTAAACTTGTTACTCATTATGAACTTCCTTCGTGCAAATTATTATTGTTATGGCGCATCCGCTGTGCAGGAGGTGGTCCTTTTTCTTGCCCTTCCTATATATTTATCTAAATAAGGAACGGTCATTTTAGGTACAAGCTACCGTAAGGAAATTTACTTTGCAATAAAAATTTAACCTTAAAGAATAATTATTTAAACATTGAATGCGATTACGCATCATATTTACCCATTTTAATTACTAGGAATGCCAGTATTTTGTATTTTTCTCGTTGTCAAAAAACCATCAAATGTGTAAGGCGTCCAATATGTTGACGACATTATAAAATGTTACAGAAAATCAGGGTTGTCTCAGTTGCACTCTCGCCATAAAGTTTCTATAAAGGGCATTACAACAACCCGCAAATATACGAGCAGGCTATATTACGCCTAAACTCCCTCCCTAATTTTAGGAAAGCACACGTGCAAACTGATCCACTTACAGACAACAGCAAAAAATCAAGCAATAAAAAGCTCTCTATTTTGCTAGAATTAAAACGTTTTGTTCGCCCTTATTTCGCGCGCGTAGCCTTGGCAGCAGCGGCACTCATTCTCACTGCTGGGTTGACCCTATCAATTGGCCAAGGCGTGAGAATGTTAATCGATCAAGGTTTTGCGGAGCAGTCGCTAGAACAACTGGAACGCGCCGTACAATTTATCTTAGTTATTACCGTATTAATTTCCGCCGGCACCTATCTACGCTTTTATTTGGTTTCTTGGATCGGTGAGAGAGTCAGTGCTGACATTCGCTTGGCGGTGTTTAATCATGTTATTTCGTTACATCCCAGCTATTTTGAAACCACCAAAAGCGGCGACATCATGTCTCGTTTAACCACAGATACAACTCTACTACAAAGTATTATTGGCTCGTCGTTATCAATGGCTATTCGCAGTGCTTTAATGCTGATTGGTGCGTTATTTATGCTATTCGCCACAAATATTAAATTAACCCTTGTGGTATTGTGCGCAGTCCCTTTCATTCTCATCCCTATTTTGTTTTATGGGAGAAAAGTACGAACGCTATCTAGGCAAAGTCAAGACTCAATGTCTGATGTTGGCAGCTATGCAGGTGAAGCCATTGAGCATATCAAGACAGTGCAAAGCTATACTCAAGAACCTCAAGAAAAGCAATCATTTAAAGATGAAGTTGAACAGGCTTTTACCATTGGTCGCCGTCGTATTCAGCAGCGAGCCACGCTCATTGCTGGCGTCATTGTTATCGTCTTTGGTGCGATCACCTGTATGCTGTGGGTCGGCGGCAGTGATGTAATTGCAGGTCATATGAGTGGTGGCGATCTCGGTGCTTTTGTTTTCTATGCCATTTTAGTTGCATCGTCTTTAGCCACCATTTCTGAAGTGATTGGTGAATTACAGCGCGCCGCAGGCGCGACCGAGCGTTTGATTGAGATCTTACAAGCAAAAAGCCTAATTCAGGCACCAACAAATCACCATGTTATTGCAGCCTCTTTACCTGCGCAACTCACCCTAAAAGAGGTCAGCTTCCATTACCCATCTCGTCCCAATCAGGCCGCTGCCGATAAATTGAATTTAATCATTGAACAAGGCAAGGTATTAGCACTCGTAGGGCCCTCTGGAGCTGGTAAAAGTACATTATTTGAACTCATTCAGCGCTTCTATGACCCACAATCAGGGGAAATCTTGCTAGGAGGTGTCGATATTCGAAGTATTACACCACAAGACTTACGACAGCAAATGGCCATAGTGCCACAACAACCCGCACTCTTTAGCAGCGATGTTATGCATAATATTCGCTATGGCAACCCTCTCGCCACTGATGAGCAAGTAATCGAAGCTGCAAAAAAAGCCCACGCACATGATTTTATTATGGAATTACCTGATGGATATCGTAGCTTTTTAGGCGAACGTGGCGTGCGATTATCGGGCGGTCAAAAACAACGCATTGCGATTGCCAGAGCAATTCTAAAAGACCCACACATCCTACTGCTTGATGAAGCAACCAGTGCTCTCGACAGTGAAAGTGAATATCATGTACAGCAAGCGTTAGATACGCTAATGCATAATCGCACAACGGTTATCATCGCCCATCGCCTTTCAACTATCCAGCATGCCGATAAAATAGCCGTATTAGAGGCCGGAAAGCTTGTAGAGATAGGCAGTCATCATGAGTTAATGCAAAACTGTGAACTTTATCAGCGACTAGTTCAATTGCAATTCAAATCTGTTTAAACTTTTAGCCCTCGGAGAATGACTGGATCTTCATTCATTCTCCGTTTTGAACACAATAAAGTGTTTGCCTGTCAATTTAGTTTAAAAAAACCAAAAATAACAAAATTGCAACATTGAGTATTTATTCTAAACTTTATTTCCCAGTAAAATAAAGGAAGAATAATGAAAAGAATATGCCTTCTAAGTGCATTGATCCTTAGCTCAATGCCAGCACATGCGCTCCCTAAATGCCCACAGCCTGAGATCATGGAGCACATTATTGCCCCGCCAAGCTTTGACCGTGCCCCTTATCAAAACACATTAAATCGTTTTATAACCTGGCTACCAAACTATCATATGATCCATGATGAAATTGCTGCATATGGCCAACCTATTACAGTGACTGCTAAGTTCGATTACGGCAGCATAGCCCATAAAGACTTAGAGTTTGAAACTGTTAAGTTTTATTTGCGAGGTGAGCATGATTCAGCGTGGCAATTTGTAACTCAAGCAACAACAAACCGAGATGGAAAAGCCAGTATCACTATACCACCCCTTACTGCCGGTCAATATCGCATATATGCTGCTGTCCCCGCCGATGGCACTGGCACACAAGGTTTTATTACCGTTGTTGAACCAAATACCCCTGCGATATTATTTGACATAGATGGAACATTAACTGAGTCTGACGCAGAACAAATCGGCGACTATACAGGCATTAAGTACGCAGACCCAAAAGAAGCAGCTTACGCCCTAGTCCGTCGATACATAGACCTTGGCTATCAACCTGTTTATTTAACTGCACGCGTATATTGGTATGCCAAAGGCACGCGCAGTTGGCTATCTTGGATGAATTTGCCCCAAGGGTATCTACGTACCTCGTTAACCAACGAAACCAGTCTGTTTCGTACCGCTGAATATAAAACACAACAAATCAATCAGCTAAAGGCTAAAGGACTCAATATTGTTAGGGCCTATGGCAATGCTAAAACGGATGCACAAGCCTTTATAAACGCGGGATTAAATCCGTTACAAAGCTTCACTATCGGCGAAGATGCAGGTCATTATGGTACCACTGCAATTAATGGCAACAGTTATCAAATTCATATCAATGAACAAGTAGATAACTTCCCAGCTGCACAATGTGAATAATTACGCCCAAGTCTAACCAACACGTTAGACTTTTTATTCCAAAAATAAGACTTACAAATAATTAACATTTATATCAATCATAAGTTTGCCGAATAGTGTATTTTTCCTGATTTGGATTACGTTTATAGGCAGTTAAAGCTACGTGTATAAAAAATGACATCCTTTTGTTACTTGAGCGTCATACTCAAGGTGAACAATGACGGTATCACTTTAAACCTTTCTAATTTTGCTTAATGCGGATTAGAAAACGTAGTGAAGGTTTGCAGTTAATTTGCTACAACAGATACGGAGTATCACTATGGAAAACCAACAAACAGCCATCGTCACAGGCGCATTTGGCGGCATTGGAACCGCCATTGCTAAACAGCTCGCTAACGCCAATTATTTTGTCATCGCAGTCGCAAGTGAACGTCGCTCGCAGGCTGACTATGATGCTTGGTTAAATCAAACTCAGATCAACCCTAATCAGGTCAAAGCACTTTTTTTAGATGTTACCAATGTACAAGCATGTGAAACACAACTTACAGAAGTCATTGTTGAACGTGGCCGTATTGATGTATTGGTTAACAACGCAGGGATCACCCGCGACACCTCATTTAAAAAAATGTCACATACGCAATGGAGTGAAGTAATTAACACGAACCTCAATGCACTCTTTAATATGACGCACCCGTTGTTTGCGCACATGTGTGCCAACAAATATGGCCGAATAGTCAACATCTCCAGTGTTAATGGGCAAAAAGGCCAATTTGGCCAAGCAAACTACGCCGCGGCAAAAGCCGGTATGATCGGATTTACCAAATCATTAGCCTATGAAGGCGCCAGAGCTGGCGTGACCGTAAACGTGGTCGCACCGGGTTATACCGAAACGCCCATGGTTGCCGCAATGCGCCAAGACGTATTAGATAACATTAAAGCACAAGTCCCAATGCAGCGTCTGGCTTCTCCAGATGAAGTCGCTCATGCTGTTGTATATTTAGCATCAGAAAAAGCGGCTTATATTACCGGTGAAACGCTTGCGCTTAACGGCGGTTTATACATGAACTAAATCTCGGTGAAGCCAAAAATGGCCTCACGCAGATAACACATGCAGTATCAATTAATGAACGTTAAAAGGACCAGCAATCATGTACACAGATCTACTTAAAACATTTTCAGAGCAAAACGAAAAGTTCCTTTCACCTGTACTTAAGTTCAACCAACTGGTTGCACAAAACATTGAACAGCTTGCAAATATTCAAGTTAATGCAGTACAAAACTTTTCGAATACGTCAGTGGCACAAGTTAAAGCAGCGGCCGATGTAAAAGATGCAAAATCTTTGGTTGATTTTAATGCAAGCCAAGTTACCGTATTGAATAACATCAGTCAGCAAATGATTGAAGATGGCCAAAAATTATCGCAACTAGGTCAAGAGTTCAAAGATAACCTAGAAACGTTGACTAAAGAAAACCTTCAAGCGGCTCAAACGCCAGCTTAAGCATTCATCGAGTAATTACACAACACAGTGATACCGTGGAATTATTCGACAACTTGAGGTGCGTATAACACTGTTGTTGAGTTATAACATCTAACTCAAAAGCGCACCTACTCCTTGTTGTTATTGATATTAACCAATGCCATTAGGATGACCGTAATGGATACCCAAGATAAAGATCTAAACCAAACCCTGAATGCGTGGTGGCAATACAATCAAGACATGTATACTGCATTCAATAATTCATTGTTTAATGATAATCCTGTGCAAAAAGCACTCTCAGAACAAAGTAACCGTGATTTCAGCGCATGGTTAGACGCCATAATAAAAAAACCTGAAACCATGCAACAAAACCAGCTAGATTGGTGGCAAAACCAGCTACAGATCATTCAGCAAACGTTCGCACCTACAGAAATGGCTGACACCAAAGACCCCGTTACCGAAGAGCGTGGAGATAGACGCTTTAAAGCCGATGAATGGCAAGAAAACCCTTGGTTTAATTATATTAAACAAAGCTATTTACTATTCGGACAATCGCTACTGAGCTCTATTCGCGAAACCCCTGGACTTGACGATAAATTAAAAGAGCGGTTAGAGTTTTTTGCGCGTCAAACAGTCAACTCATTGTCGCCTTCCAACTTCATTTCGACGAATCCCGAGCTACTAAAACTCACCCTTGATTCTAACGGTCAAAACCTCATTGATGGCTTCGAGTTATTCAAAAAAGATTTAGAAAAAGGTGGGGACATGCTGCGGATCAGCATGACGGATGAAAGCGCTTTTGAGCTGGGTACAGACTTGGCGACAACGCCTGGGCGTGTTGTTTTCCAAAATCATTTATTTGAACTCATTCAATACAACGCCAGCAGCGACAACGTATACCAAGCCCCACTCTTGTTCGTACCGCCCTTTGTTAACAAATACTATATTCTCGACCTACAAAGTAATAACTCAATGGTCAAATGGGCCGTTGATCAAGGTCACACCGTCTTCATGATGTCGTGGAAAAATCCAGATGTTAGTATGAAAGATATTGGCTTCGAAGATTATGTCGTAGATGGGGTCATCGCTGCGGTCGATGCGGTTGAAAAACACACTGGCGAAAGTGATATAAACGCTATTGGCTATTGCATTGGCGGTACTTTGTTAGCCACAGCCATGGCCTACTTCGTATCAAAACGCATGAAACAAAGAATAAAAAGTGCCACCTTACTGACCACGTTATTGGACTTTTCTCAACCAGGTGAACTCGGGGTTTTTGTCAACGAACCGACCGTTACAGCATTAGAAGCATACAACACACAAAATGGTATTATGCACGGACACATGCTGGGAACTTCCTTCAGTATGCTCAGAGAGAATAGTTTGTATTGGAATTATTACGTTAATAATTACCTCAAGGGCAAAGCCCCCATGAGTATGGACTTACTGTATTGGAATAGCGATAGCACCAATCTCACCGCCAAAAGTCACAACTTTATGCTCCGAGAGTTGTATTTAGAAAATAAGCTTATTGGTGAAAAGCAAGTCAGTATTCGTGGAACTAAAATCGACTTAAGCAAAATTAAACAACCACTTTATGTGCTATCGACCAGAGACGACCATATTGCACTGTGGCAAGGTACCTTTAAAGGCGCACAACAAACCAGCAAAAATATCACCTTTGTTCTGGGTGAATCCGGTCATATTGCTGGGGTAATTAACCCACCACAAGCAAATAAGTATGGTTATTGGTTTGGTCCTGACGTATCGGGCGAGCCTCAACAGTGGTTTGATAAAGCAAAGCACAACAAAGGCTCTTGGTGGACTCATTGGCAAAAATGGGTAACCAGCCACAACAGTGAGAAAGTCCCCGCAAGAATAACACATACCCAAGATACCCCAGGAATTTATGATGCCCCAGGTGAATATGTAAAAGTAAAATTGTAACGAGTCAATGAGCTGCTACACAGTATTGTAGCAGCTCATTGCTATGCTACTTTTTCATCTTTGTCGTGATGGTTACAAAGCAAAGAAAAACAACCCCATACTAACAAGCACGGTTAATAAAGTATTACGCGTCACCACTATCAATAAGCAAGCAATTATCGCCCCAACAAAATAACGATTTTGCAAACCAATATGTAATTGTTCACCTTCAATAAAAATTAACGGTGCAACAATCGCACTTAATACCGCAGGTGCTGAATATGTGAGTAACCTTTGTAAATGAGGGCCAAGTACCATAGGTAATTTAGGCTCCAAAAAAACATAGCGACTCATAAAGATAATCACAGCCATACCCAACAATACAAACCAACTCATAATGCCTCCTTGGTATCACCGCCGTATAAACATTCCGTCATATATCCAGCAAGCATGCCTAATATGGCTGATAATAATAAACCGACTTGCCATTGCCAAAGCGCAAAAAGCATTGCGGTATACGTTGCCACAGACACACATACCAACACGGCTGGCGTTTTAATACTGGGCACTATTAACGCAATAAAAGTAGCGACAATTGCAAAGTCTAAGCCTAAAGTATGCAGCTGTGGCATTGACGAGCCAAGTACAATACCGAGCGCCGTTGCGAGATTCCATGACAGGTAAAAAAATCCTCCAGCCCCTAAAGCAAACCAAGGATCCGTTTTTAACGCTTTAAACTTATCTGACATAACAATGGCAAACAATTCATCGGTCAATAAAAAACCAAGTGTAATACGCCAGCGCATCGGCAACACTTGCCATGTCGGGCGTAATGACAAGCTATATAATACATGTCGAGAGGTGATCAAAGTCGTCGTAAGTAAAACCCCAAGAGCACCAATGCCTGATGCTATTAAGCCTAATGCCGCAAGTTGTGCAGCTCCGGCAAAAACAAAGGCCGACATAGCCTGCGCTGTATACCAAGTTAAACCCACTTCAATGGCGTATGAGCCTGCGAGTATACCCCAAGGCACCACCGCCAGTGCCAACGGGAAAACAGCCAATGCGCCACGAAAAAGGGCATTATAATGGCCTTTCCTTGATGATATTCGAATTGTAGACCCTACTCTATGCATCATTATTTACCTGAAAAAAATCATGTAAATATCCTAAAACAATTGCTAACAAATAACTTGTACGTTATTGCTCGCAACCGCCTTGGCATAATGGCCTGGTGTCACGCCCATCATCCGCTTAAAATGCCGATGAAAATGACTTTGATCATGAAAACCACATGTTAGTGCAACATCCAGTTGATTGCGGCCCTGCCGTAAGAGTCTTTTTGCCATTCTAAGCCGCGCTTGAATTTGATACTTGTGTGGCGGCAAACCAAACTGTTTTTGAAACGCTCTTAACAAATGGCACGCACTCACTCCTGCTAACCCCGACAGTTCTCGTAAAGATACATCTGAGTCAGGATGCTCATCTAAGAACTGCTTTACCAGTCCCAATGACACATTTGCACGGCTCAGCGGTAACCCCTTATCGAGTGATTTACTGTGCCTAACTACCAACTTAATGAGTGACGAATAAATCAAAGACTCTCTCACCAAACGATTATCCGACTCACCTAGCGTGGTAAACATGGCTCTCAATAAATTTGCTAAGTAAGGGTCATAAACGACCGCATCTGGAAAGTAAGGTGCGCCACGGGCAGTACCTAACTCTTCACTGATAGCTTCAAAAACGTGCGGTGTTGGATACATTGCTTGATATGCCCAACCAGACTCAGTGGCGGAGCAACCATTGTGCACTTCATCAGCATTCACTAAAATAATACTGTGTTGAGGTGCAATATGATTGCCGCCCGTGCGATAAAACTGTTGCGCTCCTGATTCAATCACCCCAATTGTATACCCTTCATGGCTGTGACGAGAAAAGTTCTGTTTTTGGTATTGTGCATTAAGCAATTCGATACCACCTAATTCAGAAGCATATGCAAAATCAGCAATTTCAGTGCGCTTTTTCATTGTGATTTCTCATTATGATACCTAACCGCCCCATTGACGCGTTAAAATTTCGCCTCGATTAACATATGTGATCGACGAACCTATGGCACATACCACAGTGCCGTTATTAACTTTAACCTCAGCTCTGGATAAGCGAATTTGCCCAATAAAGCTATTTTTCTCACTCTCGGCGTTGCTTTCATTTGCAATAGCCCGCTATTACTGCATAAAAGCGCCTTGATATTGAACAAAATATCATCATTGGATTGTACGTAAGTTTGTTTGCAAAACATTTTCTATTCCAAAACCCTTACCCAAACCTGAGGTTACTTTAGCGTAAATTAAGCACTCGGTTTTGTACAAAAACGGCATATTCCAGTAATTTAATATCGCATTAATGACTTATATTACCTATTAATGCATGTAACGCGGCTTTATGCCCTTGATATGCACTTCGACCTAGTACCGTCAAAGATACCCAAGTCCGTTTATACCCGGTTTCAGCTCGTTGTTTAGAGATACGAATATAATCAGACTCCTCTAATACTTTCAGCTGTTTGGATAATACCGAATCACTGACCTCCAATTGTGTTTTTAATGGTTGAAACTCCATTTCATTTACATTGGCAAGTAATGCACAAATTTGTAAACGCTTCGGCGCGTGGATAACCGTGTCAAACTCAATCCGACTCATTGCAACCTCGTGTTACACTGACTTCATTTAATGGGTAACAATATTGAGCTACCGCCATTAACATCATATTTGTAACACTCCCCACATAAGCAGACCACATCACCCCTTCTAGAAAATAAACTCTAGAGAGTGTGATGATGACACCGAACGTCACCCCCAACCCAATAAAGTAAACGCCACCTAATGTAGACCTTGGTAACATTAATAATTTGATGCCTTTACGCTTCAAGTAATGTATGCCGAAATAACCCGCAGCCAGAAATACCGCAAAAAACATCATCGCCGCCAATGCCCATTCGTTCTCATGGGCCATATTGGCATAAGAAAATGTAAACAAACCATAACTTATCGAACATAGCAAAATAAGCCATATTGGAAATCGTACTAAGGTTTCTAAACGCTGCTCTGTTGCTTCAATTAAGGCCAATGCTTCTTTCGCTTTACTGACACCTGTATTTTCCAATTCCATTTTCATGCTCACTTTGGTTACTCAACTTTCTTTCCACACTGGAAACTAAATTAATCCTAGCATCTACTTTCCAATATGGAAAGCACCTTTGAACCCAGATAAATTAGTCAAACTTGCGTAGTTGATAACATTTATTTTCATAAAAACGTAATAAATTTGTAAAATACAGATAAATAAATTAACTTATCGGCTGTTTTTATGTGACAACAATAAAAGTACTTACAGCGTCTGACGCTGAATATTTCAAAGGAATAGTATGAAAATCAAAAACCTCAGTGCATGTCTGATCTTGCTCACCACCACAACCGCAAGTGCATTTACGCAATTAGGTGGTGGCGGCATTATGCCAATGGGACACGAATGGTTAACCCGTACAGCTGCATTAGAAGTCTTAGATGCGGAACACATTATTGATGTAGACCCAAATGATCCTCGTCAACATTGGCAGCAAGGCCTCGCTAAAAATATAGATATTAGCAACGCGTTAGAAGAAATCAGCCGAATTCAAGCCTCTGCTAATCACAATACCAGTTACCAACCTAAATATGATGATGTTTACTCAGCAATAGTGGGCGAACGATGGGTCGATATTGCAGGCTTTAATGTCACCAACGCAAGTACCGATCCCACAGGCCCAAATTGTTTCAATGCTGTTTCACAAGAGCCCGCTGATTTACAACAAGACCATTTCATGCGTCGTTATGATGATATTGGTGGACAAGGCGGGGTTAATGCCGCATACAGGGCACAAGCACGTTTTATCAATCATTTTGTTAATGCGGCGATGGCCAATGATAAGCGTATGAAAGTGTGGGATGGGGGCGGTACCTCAGCCAATACGGAAGTTGATCATAATTACTTTTTATTTGGTCGCGCAGTGCATTTATTTCAAGATTCATTTAGTCCGGAACATACCGTTCGTTTAGCGGATGATAATTACGAAAAAGTATGGCAAGTAAAAGCGTACTTGTGCTCACAAGGTGCTGAACAACATACCCATAATACTTCTGATGTTTTAAATTTCAGTAGCGGTGATGTTATTTGGAAAGAGCAAACACTGGGGCAATCTGGCTGGGACACTTATAAAGCCAGTAACATGAAGCCCGTTGCTTTGGTTGCATTAGAAGCCAGTAAAGACTTATGGGCTGCGTTTATTCGAACGATGGCGGTCGACATGTCACAACGCGAAAGTCATGCAAAACTCGAAGCACAACAGTTGGTTAATAACTGGCTATCGTTTGATGAGCAAGCCATGTTGTCGTGGTATCAAAATCAACAACACCGAGACCATACCTATGTTTTAGCCCCCAATGATAGTGGTAAAGGCAAAACCCTCGCGGCATGCATGGCCGAACTCAATGTGGGAACTACTGACCAAAGTGCGCGAGTAGCACAGCTTGATGAAGAGCGTCGTCAGTGTTTATTTAATATTGAAGCGCAGCCAGGTTACAGTGATTTAAATGACCCTTATATGAGTATGCCGTATCACTGGCGCTGGAAATCGTTGACTTGGAAAACCCCGCCAAGCAACTGGCAGGCACCCAACATATCCGCTGATATAGGAAAAACCGTAACCATTCGTTCGGCCAGTGCGGGACGCGCAATGGCGAGTCAAAACTTAACCAATAATGCGCCCCTAACAGGTCACGCTACATCCGAGGTTACTTGGATAAAAGTCCCAGCAAACGACAACGCTTATTACTTTCGAAGCCAACAAGCGCCTAGCTTATTTCTCAGTTATAGCAGCGCTTCTTCGGGGTATGCCAAGTTATGGGATTCACCAAATCAAGCAGCGTACGAGCTCATCTATCAAGGAGGGGTTTGGAACATCAAAAATACCTATTGGCAACAATATATTTGGTATAACTCAGATGAAAGTAGACCACAATTAACACGCGCAGGTGCGCCACATAAAGCACATTCTAAATGGATAATTACTGAGCGTTAATACTTTGCTTGAGCGCTTTATTTTCCCGCCCTGCATTTAACATAGAATACTCCCAACCAGACCTAAAGGCTCATGACGAGCCTTTATTTCATCTTTACCGAACGTAAGGGATCATTAACTGTCCTTCACGGCCATTACCATATTCAATATCTATATAGTAGCTGTGCCTATTAGGCTTTTTATATTGTGGGTCTTGTGTATCGATGGCTAAAACCACACGATGTCCCGCTGGTACGTCATACGCAGTTGTCGCCATTTCAAATTCAAGTTTCGTCACCCCTCCAGCCGCTGCTTTTGGCAATGTGTACACACCATGGGTGATTAGCTTTGCAACGCCAAACACATTCATATCGTACAAATAGGCGACCACTTGCGCCTGAGTTGCATGTGGTTGTACATAGATGCTTAACGCTGGGTTCCCCCTGATCTTCATCGTTTTAGCTGTCTTTGGCGATTGATAGTAAATGCTGCGAATATCTGATGCAGCATAGATATTACTGTAAATTGGGACTTCTAATTGCTCCAATATTTGCGAGAGCACAGGAATACTGGTGGTAAATAGCGTGCCCGCCCATGCATTTAAAGTATTATCTTTACTGTTTTCTGCACCATATGGCGTAACCTCCAAGTCGCCATTATCAAACCAAGTTCTGGGATGTAAAAAATACTGCTGAGTCTCAATTTCTGAACTTGATAGAGAAGTAAATTGATCGGTATTATCGCTAAACTTCACTTTCATATTGATGGGTTTTTCACTGGGTAACTGACTTGGTAATTGCTTTAAATGTATATCAAACCAGTGATATACATTTTCCCACACTCGGTTTTCTCCTATACCCAGTAGGTCGGGTAAAATCTCCGCCGTACCATGCGTACCTGGCAGCAAGTCGATGTATTTCGGGGTGGTTAATTGCTCAAATAAGGTCATTAAACTATTCGGCTGAAATAAATTATCGCCATAGCTTTTCGCTAAGTATATGGCTGTGCCATTGGCGTTCAATTTATCAACATACTCAGAGGGCGAGCGCACTAATGCCCAATCAATGACCTCAGGTAAGGTACTTTCATCGTGAGACTTTATTGCCTCCCAGTAACGTGGCACATTGGCATCAAGATTGCCAGTTAACTGACCAGACAGGGTTAATATTTCTCCCCAAGCCAGCCTCGGTGACTGATTGCCATACAATGAATCAACCAGACTGCCCCAACTACTTAATGCAGCCACTGCTTTGACCCGACTGTCGTGCGCAGCACCGATTAAACTAATGCCTGAACCATACGAGATACCACCAGTGCCAATCGCATTTTCATCTACTGGGTAGTTATCAATGAGGAAATCAATTGCCCTGCTGTAATCTGCAATATCGTTGGGTCCTGCGGTATCCACCACGCCTTCAGAGCCACCAAAGCCTCGCGTTGCGTAGCTCAGTACAATATATCCACGTTCAGCCAAATAAGCGGCTTGCTTAATATATTGGTACTCATTGAGTGCCCAACTGTTAATGAATATCACCGCAGGGGCTTTTTCAACTAACTGCGTTGGTACAAATATATTGGCTTTTAGATGTAAACCATCCTCCGTTATGATCTCAATCGAATCGTCAATTGTGAATCGCTCTGAGCGAGGCAGAAGTATCTCTTGTGGCTTACTTAACCAATCAAGTATAGGTAAGTGTGAAGCCGCAATGGCGTTGTTACACACCAATAATACGCTAAGCTGCGTAATCAATAATATCGTAAATATGTGAGTCGTTATTTTCATTATCTGTCCTTAACTGTTGTCAATGAATCATAACTAGTGCAAAAACACCACTAGTTACAATTAATTTACTTTAGTAGGACATGCTGAAGTTGCAAACTTTCTGACAATCGTTGTACTTGTCACACTGCGCTCAAACATTCAATTCATTCAGCATTTTTATAAGCTATGCCACCAGCGGGTCTCTTGCGACTCACAACATCCCACGGTGGTCACCTCTCCCACAATCGGTGTATTTAGCACAACTGACTGTTTGTCCGCGGCACTCAGTGCTCGCTCTAATGGTTCATACCAAGCATGAAATGCCAAGTCGAAGGTGCTATTGTGAATAGGGATCATTACCTTTCCTTGCAAATCAATATGCGCTTGTACTGATTGTTCTGGGGTCATGTGTACGTCCGCCCAATCCTCATCATAAGCACCTGTTTCGAGTAAAGTGTAATCAAATGGACCATATTTATCACCGATGGTTTTAAACCCTGAAAAATACCCCGAGTCGCCGCTAAAATAGAGACTTTCATTATCCGTTTTTATAACCCACGACCCCCATAGCGTGGTGTTTGCATCACTCAGGCCGCGTCCTGAAAAATGCTGCGTTGGTGTAAATGCGACTAAAGTGTCTTTTGTCTCTAGCTCTTGCCACCAATCAAACGCCACTATCTTCTGCTTATCAACTCCCCACGCAGCTAAGTCACCTTCGACCCCTAGCGGCACCAAAAACTGAGCGGTTTTATATGCCAACGCACGAACCGCCGCCTTATCTAAGTGATCATAATGATTATGCGAAATAATAACTTTATCTATATTCGGTAATGCGGCTATGGATATCGGCGCTGGTTGAAAGCGCTTTGGCCCCAAAAAACTAAAAGGTGACGCTCGCTCTGAAAATACCGGATCTAATAACCAGTATTCACCTTTCACCTTCAGTAAAATCGAAGAGTGACCAAGTTTGATAATATGTACTTTATCGTTACTGAGCGCTGCCAACGAACCCGTTGTAATCGTTGCCATAGGGAGGCGACTTGTCGGTTCTGTATCGACTCTGTTTTCAGTGATGTAGCGTTTTACGATCCCGAGGGTTTTACTGATTGATTGTGGTGCAATAGTCACTAAGTTATTGAACTGTTTACCGTCGTACTGAGCCGATTTGCGCTCTACCTCGACATTCGCGACCAAATTACTATTCACACTATACCCTCCTATCACCGCACATATTATTATGCTCAGTCCAATCCACAACATTCTCATATCACCACACTCAAAGTAAACTATACGGTGTAGTTTTTCACTAAAACAAATAAAAGTAAACTAATTAGTGCACTTTTTTAGTGGCTTGATAAAATATCTAACAATAGTATTAGGGTAAGTACATGAAACTATCAGACAAAAAACGATTACAAATATTAGATGCGGCACAAGATTTATTTTATCAATACGGACTAGACCAAACCAGTATGGATACGGTGTCGAGTCATGCTGGGGTATCTAAGCGCACCGTCTATAATCATTTTTCCTCAAAAGAGGTACTGTTTCATGCGATTTTAGACCGCATGCTCGAAAAGGTCGCCAATGTCAGTGCTATAGAATTTGACAGTACTCGCCCGATACAAGCCCAATTAAGCGACATTGCCACGCAAGAAGTGGCCTTACTTACTTCAAGCGAATTTTTAAAAATCGGTAAAATTGCCTTTATGCAAATGCTGCAACAGCCTGAACTGGCCAAATCACTCTCAGCTAACTCTATCGGCTGCATGACATATTTTAGTGAGTTTTTAATGCAAGCCTCTGCCGCTGGAGCACTCAAAATCACAGATGCTGACTACGCAGCAAAGCAGTTTGTGTATCAATTAAAGTCATTTACTTTTTATCCACTACTTTACGGCTTTGAAGAGGTCAGTGACATAGCAATGAACCGAGCAATTGAAGAAACGGTGATGATGTTCGTTGCACGGTATCAGCCTTAAAAGTAATAAGTAAGCGCTAACTTTAGCCTCTAACAATTCGCTTTTTAATGAATTTTATTACCCGTTAACAAGGTAATAGTAAAACAATAAGTTAGGCTCGATTTTATTTTTTGACAATAGTGTCAAAAAAGGCATTGATTGGCCTGCCAGCAAAGTCAGTGGCAAGCCAAAATAAAAGCGTAATTCAGACCTCGGCTTTAAGCCTGAATTACGACTCAACATTCAATTAAAGTGTATAGCGTCGTTGCATACCAACGAGCAACAATCCAAGTAAATAAAACCAGCTTACCGTGCCGCCGCTACTGTCATTACGGTTACCCGTCGCATCCGTTGAAATAGGTGCGGTTGAAACTGGCTGAGTGGAAATAGTCACATTGACTTTTTTACTTGCCGTCACCCCTACTGCATCAGATACCATCACAACAAAGCTATCTGTACCTCCGGTGCTGGTGTTAGGTGCATATGTTACAACGCCTTGACTATCAACATCGGCACTACCTAGCGTAGCTTGATCGGTAATTTCAAAGGTTAACTTATCGCCATCAACATCTGTCACATCAAGTGCAACA
This sequence comes from Pseudoalteromonas sp. MMG005, assembly GCF_018101015.1. Lineage (NCBI taxonomy): Bacteria > Pseudomonadati > Pseudomonadota > Gammaproteobacteria > Alteromonadales > Pseudoalteromonadaceae > Pseudoalteromonas > Pseudoalteromonas sp. MMG005. The sequence continues at coordinate 77,795 of NZ_JAGJEK010000023.1, forward strand.
CGCTTCGTTTGGCCTAATCCAACTAACAGAGTGACAGGTTGGTCATTAAATAAAGGTGCATCATTAATGGGCTTTATATTAATTGTTAAGTTAAATTCACTCGCGCCACCGTGAGCATCCGTTACCAATAGCTTTGCGGTATCGGTACCATTGGCGTTACCCGCTCCTACATAGCTTAGCGTGGTATTGTCTTGAATTGTAACAGTACCTTTTTTGGGCTCATTAAGAATACTAAACGTGACACTATCATTTTCATTATCTGAGGGCGAAAGGTCGGTCATCGTTTGACCATCTTCATCTAAATTCAGCGTCAAATCACCTTGTTGTGGCGCGAAGTTTATTTGAGAGCGTTGTAAACGTCCTGCGCTATTCATAGGTACCGTAAACAAATCATTCTCAAAACCGGCGCCAATACCATTGGTACTGATATCTAAATTCTCATCAACCATCGCGGGCTTTTCAGGTACAGAAATATCGAGTAAAGCCCCTTGAGAGCCGATTGCTATCAAGTAATTGCCATCAATGTGTAATGTGGCAGTGGCAGCGGCAGTGGCAGTACTGCGACCCACTTCAACACTTGGTAATTCCACGGGCTCAGCCGGATTACTTATGTTGTAAGGCGTGATTGCAAAGCGCCCATTCTCAAGAGCTACTGGAATATAAAGATAATTATCTTTAACAGCAACATTGCCATATATTGCATAATTACGCTTAATGCGGGTGAGCTCAGTTACGTTTGATAAATCTGACGTATCATACACAGCAACCTCACTAGGGTATCCCATAGGTACAAATAGCACATACTCAGACGCGACCATTCCCACTTTATCAGTGTAAGAGCCTAATGGACTTGTTATGGTCGACATTATATTTTTTGACTCATCAATGAAGCTTAACTGACCAAACGCTACAGCTGCATAGCCATTTTTAAGTTTGATAATCTGGCCATCGCTGCCCAGACTACCCAAACTGCCATGACGTGTGCCGACATTGATATTGTTTTTTAAATTCTCAACCAAATGAGACTCTAATTGAGCACTATCATTAATAACCATTTCATCCCCCTCCCATACAACGCCTTGTAGGCTATATCCACCATGGTACGTTGCATTGAGCGACGCTGGGTCGGTATCGCCCATACCCCAAAAATACAAATTATGATTAAAGGTAGCGACTGCAAGCTCATTGCCATGCATTGCAATGTCCCCTATAACACCCGATTGAGAGAAGCTGTGTAAATTGGTTAGCGTTGTGTTATCTTCAATTTTTAAAGCTGAAATGCCTTCAGAGCCCTGTGTAATAAATAATGTATCATCAGCAATGAGCATATCACGGTTGAATCCATAATCTGATGGTGTTAACGAAAACCTATGCGAAATCGTTTTGTCATGGCCTATTTGAAAAACATCCACGTCTCCAAAAGTGTCTAAACCAAAAATTAAGTTTCCTTTTACTTCAAGGGCGCTATACCAAGAGTTACTTTCATGTTCAAAGATAACTTGTAACGCATCGCCTTTCAGTTGTGCTACCTGAAACCCCCAATTTTCATATGATAATAACCACAAATCTCCAGACATTTTAGAAACGTAATACTTCGACTTTGCGTTTTTAAGTGTCAGCTCGACGACCGCTTGCGGTGAGCCATCATCTGCCAACGGCAGCTTATAAAGCCCTGCTGGGGTGTCATCTTGATTACTTGTAAGGTATAAGGCGTGATTGTCGTAAGAGACACTGAAGTGAACACGGTAATCTGGTTCATTGGGTCTAATACCAAAATTGACTGCGCTGTTGTGTTTTATTGCGCCATTATCTTCAATATTAAAGTGGATTACTGACATTCCACTTTTGGGGTCCACTGAACTCCAGTCACCACTCACAACATACAAATTACCGCTATTACCAGAAACAAGCTGAGCCATAGGATTTGAAATGCCAACCCTGAACTCGTTCACAATGGTCAGCTTTTCATTCGTCAACGTTGCTGAAGTGAGATAATTGCCGAAGGCACTTTCAGCTAGTATCACCCAATACCCATTAACATAACTTAAGCCGAGAATACCCCGATAGGGTAAGTCATCTTTTGGGCTAATTAATGGCGTTTGGCTGATAAGGTCAAACCCTTTCTCGCGATACCGCAACACATCAATAGTGCCACTTTTATTGGCGCTGCCTCCGCCTGTAAGCCCAGATACGAGCAACACACCATCGTGGTACGCCATTTTATTGTAACGATCTGAACCAAAGGTCTCTTTTAGTATTAATGAAGCCGCTTTTTCTTGTGCATTACCCGCAAACGCGATTAAAAAGAGTGTGGTTATTAAGAACGTATTTCTCATTATTAAAGAAATACTTTTGTATATACTCATGAGTTTTCCATGTATTTATTATCATCGATATCCAATCAGGTATTTCCTAAACTACAACTCTGTAGTCTGTTAGTCATGTATGTTACCTGTGGTAAGAGCGCGGAATTATAATCAACTGCTAACTTTGTTTCAATAAACTCAACAAAAAATCAAAGTGCGCTCTGGTCTCAGATAATAAATATCGCATACCGAACCCGCCCAAAAAAGCAACCAGTCGCTAAAATAATGCGCTCCTCTCATCAAATAAAAAGTGTCAAATGACCGATTCAATTACATCTAAACGACCTGTAGCTCACACCAAAAATCCACATTATATTGCCGCCCATTTGTAATTCTCACTTTAAAGCCATATGGCTGTGTAAAATAACTGTAAAATCACTTTAATCTGGACTATACCAGATTGTCATTTTTATTTATTAACTTGGTTATGCTCTTTTAATAACCAAGTTAATATTATGAACAAGACACTCAAAGCAAGCTTAGCCACTTTATTATTTGTACCGACGCTTTATGCACAACCTGCGTGTGATACGACCCAAAATCAATTTACCTTAATTAACTGGAACGCATGGGAGATGGGTAACAACACTCGCTACCCATTTTCAGCGGTTAGGCAAAATCTGCTTCAATACAATCCAGATGTGATCACACTGCAAGAAGTTAAGCATTGCGGTAATGGGTTTTATTCTTTATTTCAACCTAACGTTGATTTTAATTATGCCAATATGTGGTGTGCACAAGCTCAAGCATATCCTGGTACTGGCGCAGGTTCAGCGGGAAGTTATGGTATTGGAATTGCCAGTCATTATTCGAGCCTTTCGGATAAAGTACTCCATGAGATTAATGGTAGAACCATATTAGGTGCAAAGTATCAAATTAATGGTAAAGCAATTTGGGTATGGTCGGCGCACACCGCGTTTGTAACAAGCGAAACCGATAAAAAACGACTGCAAAACTTTAATACGATAAGCGCCGTAATTAATGACCATGTGTTACCCAACGAAGCCGTTATATTAACCGGTGACTTTAATGCTAATCTAGACGACCCTTGGGGAAGTAATGACCCTGAGCGAGGTGAAATGCAAGTTTTTTGGGACAATGGTTTTGAAGACCTGTGGCGCGAGCAATACCCTGATATCAACGATAGTCTGGGCTACACATACTACAACATAAGCAGAATTGACTACATTTTAGCGAGAAACCTGCCTGAGCATTGGCATATAGATGCCTTAGAGGTACTCAATAATGTGTGGTGCGAGTTAGGCTTAAATAATGAAGGGAAATCGATAAGTTGTGGTGCGGATGGAAGCATAGATCACGACCCCATACTACTGCGATTTGATACCAGTGATCATGCAAACCAAAAAACACGTATCGCATTGCTAAAAAACACAGGAGCAGAACAAGGCACTGCACACTGGAGTGGTGATATAGAGTCGCTCAACAGCAACGCATGTGATTCCGTACCCGCAGCACACGGCTCGAAGCTTTTCGCTGTCGGGGGAGTATGTACCAATGAAAGTGCGTTAGGCCACGCATCACAGCATGTTGATTTAAACGATTACGCTGCTGATATCCAGCGGGGTAATACAACCTTATACTGGGGTGGCCTGCTTCGTAATTATAATGGCACAGATGTGCCTAGCATGACTGTTTCATTTCATGATGCACAAGGCAACACCCTTGCCTCTCATCCGGCAAGAGGGTCACTGAGGTCGTCTTGGACTTTACAATCAAATAAAGCGTTAGTACCTGAAACCACCAGTTACGCGGTCATACATTTAACAGGGACTCGTCATGGCGGAACAGATAATGATAGCTATTTCGATGAAGTATTTTTAGACATTGAAGTGGCCAGTGGCTGTGAGTAACCTAGCCAGTTAAGCGTATCTTAGTCAGTAACGCATAAGAAATAAGCGCTTATAAATATTGAAACAATGAGCACATGCTATCAGTGATAACTATACTACGTGCCCGTGTTATTTTATATCTTGTGCGTTTTATTTCTAGAACGCTCTATATCTATGTATGTAACCTCAGCTCTGGATAAGCGAATTTGCCCAATAAAGCTATTTTTCTCACTCTCGGCGTTGCTTTCATTTGCAATAGCCCGCTATTACTGCATAAAAGCGCCTTGATATTGAACAAAGTATCATCATTGGATTGTACGTAAGTTTGTTTACAACAATATTTCCTATTCCAAAACCCTCATCCAAACCTGAGGTTATGTAAATTTAAAGTCTTAGGCGTTTAATTATAAGCGCCTAAACAAACAAAACTATCAACTCGGTTGATGCGCCTCATCTCTCACTATCGTTAATTTGTTCTGAAGGTTAACCCAACGCCATAACACTATCCAGCCTGCTATCACATCGTATTCTTTTACATTAAATAAGCTAAGCGGCCACTGTTCTCAAGACCAAAATACAGTCCTGCACCGCCTCCTGTAGCCCCAAAAATAAGGCCTAATAACCCTCCAATATACTGTACTCTTTGCTGGCTTTTAGTGGCCCCCGCACACAGCTTGTGGGTAATCTTGTTAAGATGCAATGTGCTCCAAACGAGCCAACCCACGATGACCATAAAACCCAATACAGGAATTAGCCAACCTTGTGTAAACCCGTAACCTAGGCTCATGACGCCAGCCCCGATACCAACTGCAATAAAATTATGATTTCTTATTTGTGTTACTGCTTGCCTATCGCGTTCATTATCTAACTTATTTGAAACTAAGCGGGAACTCCACCATATCGCAAACATCGCTGCTAGTGCGCCAATACCAGCCCCACCTAGCATCATCAACAACTTACTGTACCAAGGTGTTGGCGCAGCAGCTGCACCAATCGACGCCGCAACAGGGGTTGATGATATGCTTATGGCACTAAGACTCGCCAGTTCTATTGGTGCATTGGCTAAAATAACACGGCCATAGTCGTTTAATATTTGCGACTTAATTTTTTCTCGTACTCGTTGTAAACGCTTTCTGACTGTTGCAGGTTCAAGGTCGAGCAAACGCGCTACGGCTTCACAACTTTGTTCTTCGCGATAATACAGTAAAGTAATCTCTCGGGATTCATCTGGAAGCTGCTCAACCAAATGCGCGATGAGTTGTCTCTGCTCTGCTTGCTGCAGTGTTATTTCTAAATCAGCCCCGTCACAGGCTAACTTTGCCAATAGCTTTGCGGCAGTCTCCACATCTAATTCAACATTTACTGTATTACGGCGTAAGCTATTCATGGCAGTATATCGCGTAATTTGACGAACCCAAGATAAAAAGCAGCTCGGTTCTTTAAGTTGATTTATATCTGACCATACCTTGATATACACCTTTTGCATCACATCTTTAGCTGCATCAATATCACGAACAATGCCTATTGCAATACACTCAACAACGTTGCGAGAGTATTTTATTAACAACGTAAAAGCATCAACATTACCCGTTTGTGCCCGTAATACCTGAGTGTTTAATTCGGTCTCTGTAAGCATGTCTGTCATCTATTTTCTCTTATTAAAGTAAGCTTACTAACAAGACACCACCCAAGCACACCGTGTGACCACATTTATTTCTATTCATTTACCCTCACTTTAAGCCCATACGTTTCAAGTCCCGTTTTTAGAACCTAAAAATTAAACCCTAATCACGTCAATGCACGACAAGGGTTTAAATTGCGTTCTTATCCCTTTATGGCTCACTGCCATCTTGTCCGGCCCACGTCCAAGATGGGTATAACGTGCCATTTACTGTGGCATTGTTTCCCACTAAAATAGACTGCGGTTTATTTACTTTGACCCAATTACTGGCTGTTGAATGCTCAAGTTCAAACACCACATTACCATACAAAAAATATGGCCCCGTGATAGACGAATTCCGATATGCCGCAAACAACGTTTGCCCCCCCATTTGCAACTGGCCCACTGAGCTTTCGCGATTCACATCAACCGCGGCCTTGCTCCAGATCATCAAAGAATCGATGTGTGTTTTATTATCTGCTAAAAAATAACCATTGCCCGACACTTGCACTGCTAAAAATCGGTTTGCCGTATTTGAACGTGCCATAGAGGTATCTAATACATCGACCATATTGTCTTCATTGTCGGCATCAAATTGTGCAACCGAACTGCCTGATATCGCAAAACCAGACTTTGAGAATTGTGAAATATACGCGGTACTATTATCAGTGATAACAAAAGGATAAAGTACATCGCTGGTAGAAGATTTAGCATTAGACGTGATATTTTGTAACGTAGCAACGCTGTTCTGAGTTACGGTTATGGCACGCGTATTACTGTCGACTTGAATATTGAAGTCTTTCAAAACAACAGTGCTGTTCGCAATTCTTAGTGCTTCTTGTGCATCGACGCCCGTACCCAGTACAATCGAGCCACTTTGCTCTGCGTCGTTGCTAATTTCGATATTCCGTTGCGCAATAATAACGGGCCCAGAGCACGCGCCGCTCACTGTAAATCTGCGCGGCTGTATCGTCCAACGACTGTAAGATATGGCTTTATTCAGTGCTTCAGGGTCGGTGTTACAGTTTACGCGTGTTGCCCATTGCGGTGAATGAATTAACGCAGCGTCCTGCTGTTGAATTTCACGGTATTGATCATCATTGATGTTATTATGCGCGAGTGCGTGGTTAACAGCGAATAGGCTTGTTATCACCCCAACGCATATTATGATCCGCTTATGATTGGTCATTAAACTATCCTTTTTACATGTTATTGTTTCTTGTCGATTTTTCGTACAAGTTGCAAAGGCTCATCTCAGTCGTAAATAACTGAAAATAATATACGTTTGCAAATACAAACCATAATGTAACTAGGTAGTCGGCGCAATTGATGGTATAAAAAACAAACATGAAAAAACATCAGGTGTAAACCTATTGCCCATGTCAGGTATTAATTTAGTGAATAAAAAACTCTTCAACATCTTCTTTGATATCGGTGTACTCATCGTCACTGAGCTCTAGCGCAATCATCACATCATCTCTAAAGGCGTGCCAATCAGCACAAGAGCGAAAGCTTTTTGCTTCAAAAGCCAAGTTCTCAGCTAATTTCAACGCAGCAAACGTGGCTTTATCGACTTTGTCTTGATCACTATTTAAATAATCACAGTCATGATGGCGTAGAATCATTTGGCATATTGATTTAGGTAGGTGCCATGATGTTGCCAAGAAGTACCCCACAACCGTATGGTTTGTTGGATATACATGCTCTTCATACATCACCAATGTTTTTTCTGGCCGTTCGGCCGCTTTCGTTAGTAGCTGCGCATAATTATCGTATTTCATCGCCATAGCGGGAATGCCTGCATCATGAAATAAGCCAACTAACTGCAAGTTTTCGATGGGGATAGTCGGCTTAACTTGACGACCAATTAACATCGCTATTTGTGAAATATCAGATGCATTATCCCAAAATCGTTCTAATGAAATACTGCAATCATTTTGGCTAAACGCACTTTTTAGCAAATGCCCTGTCACCAACTGCGTTATACAATTTACGCCCAAAAACATGACGGCCTGTTTAATATCAGTCACAGTTCTCGACATACCATAAGCAGGTGAATTAATGACTTTCAAAACGGCTGCTGACGTTGCAACATCTTCTAAAATAATTTTTGCGATTGTGCCAAGCTCGGGCTCATCTTGGTTTAATTCTACTTGTAACTTTTGCAATATTTCAGGTTTTGCAGGCAGGCTAAACCCTGAGCGTAAGTCGTCCAATACTTTGTCGTCAATATCAATCATAATACTTAACTACGAAAAAAGGATTTATTGAGTGTAGTTGAACAATAGCGAGCTGTCTTGGCAAAATCACCGTTAAAAATCGGTGCACGCACCGCCAGATATTGTCATTTTACTGACTGCGTATTTTTTATTTTTGAGCTGTGACCTTATCGCAATGAGTGTGTACCGAATACTTTTCAAGGTTTGCTTATTCACGAGCCACTTCGGCAGTGCACCATTTGGGTTGGCATAAGCCATATACTCAATTCTAAGATCACTGCCTTGTTGATAAAGCTGCCAAGTCGCTTTCACAGGTGCGACACGTATTGCTTTACTGTGTACTTGCCAAAGCTGCGTATCTTTTACTTGTAACTGATAATGCGTGGTGCTCACTTGGGTAAAGCATGAATGGGTGAGCATATCTCTATCTGAAATAGGCCATGGAGCACTGAAATATGTATGTACAATGCGCTCAGACGGTGTAGGGCTTGCAACCAAAGATACTTGCTGACTGGCACTCAACCAATTAGGCACATTCTCTGTGTCATGCAGTAAATTAATAAAACTCCTAACGCTCGTATTTACATACAACGCAGACGCTTTAACATGAATTAAACCTTTCTCTGCGGGCTTATGGTAGATGCTTAACTCCCCTTTCTCATACCACTTATACCATGACTCGGTATACCCTTGCGGTGATACAATACCGATTGCAACCCAAAACGGTAGCAATCGGTATGGTGGGGCTATCGCCAATATGGCAACCCATTCACTGAAACGTCTCGACTTTGCTCCATCGCACTGACCAAGAAATCAGCTTTTTTCTCTAGCCAAGTTTGAATATCTCGTAATGCTTCGCTATCTTGCCCCCGACACAACTGCATCAAATATGACAGTGTGTCTAGTTCATAAATACCATAAACAATGTCAATCCAAGGAGTTCTAAATTCCTGGCGCAGTTCTTTATCATACAGTTTTCCCAAACAATTGCCGCTCAATAACGTATTTTCCAACTGATGACGTAACCGTAAGTAATCCGTTTTTGTGAGTGCCTTATTCTTGGGTAATAAAGCTCTTAAGTCTTGCCAATCTTTATCGAAAAAACCTTTTGCCACTTCATGAATCGGTTGCTCAGCCGCATTAAGTGCTTTCTGGTCCCAATGTTGACGCCATTCTCTATCAACTAACCAACGGGTCAATGTTAAAATAAGACGGTTGTATCGCGCACAATGAAACAAATCTTCAATATCTGTCGCTGTAGGCTGCACATCTTTTAAATCACTAATCACTTGAGATAACTCAGGTGCACTATTGATCTTTTTGTAATAGGCATGGCGTTTTGAAGTATAGGTTTTTAAATAAATTGCATTTTCAACCCACACCAGCTCATCAAGTAACCACTTAAACTCTCCCCGTAACTGTTCTGTTGTTTCTTTATCAACAATGTCAGAGAACAACCTAAATGTATGGCGAATGAGTGTCACACCATCAATAATGCGTTTCAATGTTTTTAAGCTTGGCTTGTTGAAATAACATTGTTCATGCTTTTGCACAAACTGAATACCATAATTAATTGAAGCAACGAGCGCCTGCTCTTGAGTGGCTCCAGGCTGCAATGGTACAAAGCCAATAAATTTATTTGGCTCAAGCGGCTTATTATCCGCTAATCGGTATCCTCTGGCCGCTTTAGAATAGAGCCCTAAACGCAACCCTGATAGATTGATTAAGTGATCGGCCAGTAAAAATAAATCATGACGAGTCCCTTCAACCAATTCAATCTCAAGCTCTGAAATTGGCTCTACTTGCCCTTGTGCAACCACTTCTCCTTTATCTAATACCACTTCAATTTTACTGCCCTGCTCAGTTTCAATTAACCACGTTCTGCGGATGAAATTAGTACTGAAGATCGGGAATAAATTTTCGTTAATACTGCCCACTTGCATACCATGAGGCCAAATTATTGGATCAAAAGCCAGCAAATCTGGTCTAACCGAATTCAGCGGTAAGTTATATTCAGGCCGTTGATGCAATCCCCCAACAACTTCTCCCGCCAACTTAATTGTTTGTTCACAGTCACTATCACAACAGCGGGTGCGCAGACCAATATCAAGTGCGCGCAATTCTCGGTTAGGCGTGTCGTAATATGCGTTTTTTAAATTCCGAGCGGGTTGGTTTTTGACGGTTTTTGCGAATTGAGTGATGAGTCCTGGTATAAGAGGAACTTCATTGTCTGAAAGTAAAAACTTCAGTTCTATTTCAGTGTCCATTAGGGCAAGTTATTACCTATATAATTATCGAACGCCCAAAATATACAATGCACCTACAGTTTGCAATCTTTTTACCATATGTTCTCGGAAGTTTTAGCTATCTCTTGCTATTGATCAGCTAAATCCATACTATTTGAAAAAATTAATAAATCTTGGGTCTAGGGATGTTAAAACGAATAATATTACCCAGTGTACTTGCGCTTATTTCCCACTTTTCAATTGCAGAAGAAGTTGAGCAAACACAATTAGCAGCAACGTCAGTGGCGGCAGTCGACAATACAACTGCAAACGCTGGATTTATCGTTGATAATCTATTTTTATATGCGCACTCTGGTCCGGGGAAAAACTATCGAATTCTTGGTTCTATAGATGCAGGAACTCAGATCCAAATTATTGCCGAACCGCAAAACGGTTACATTCAAATCATCGATGATAAAGGCCGTGAAGTGTGGGTTGAAGAAAAGTTTATATCCATGCAACCTGGTTTAAAGCAGCAATTGAACAAAGCCAGCGAAACACTTAGTACAATGCAAAGCCAATTGGACGATGCACAAGCACAGCTGCCGCTATTACAACAAAGCAATGATGATCTAAATAGTGAAAATGCCTTACTACAAAAAAGTATTTCAGACTTACAAACGCAGTTAGCAACACAAAAACAAGAAAATGCGCTTAAAAAGCAAAGCGAGCAGCGTACATTACTCGCTTATGGCGGTGGTATCGCTTTTGCTGGATTATTATTAGGGGTGATTTTAACAATCTTCTTATCGCGCCGTAAACGCTATGATGGATGGGCATAGCACCACAGTGATAAACGACGTTCGGGCCATCACTCTCGCTCAGCCTGAACGTGGTTTATGCTATATAATCGTATTATAAAATGGTCAAGCCACTGTCTGACTTAATATGTTCAATCACCATATAAGTATGGTTGGTACTCACGCCTGGTGTTTCTACAATTCTACCTAATACTTCTCGATATTGTGCCATATCCGCAACACGAATTGTGACAAGGTAATCAAAGCCACCAGCCACCATATCACAACTCACCACTTGCGGTATTTTAACAATATGTTCTCTAAATAGAGAAAACACCGCCTCTGTAGAGCTTTTTAACGTTATTTCTACATGTGCGACCAATGCTTGCCCTAGCTTCGCGGAGTTTAAACGCGCAGAGTAACCTTCTATATACCCTTCAGACTCAAGTTTTTTTACTCTGTCTAAACATGGGCTCGGGCTTAAGTTTACTTCTTTTGCCAAGTTAACATTAGATATTCGACCATTCCTTTGCAATACATCTAATATTGCTAAATCGATACGGTCTAATACACGAGTTCTAATCGAAGTTGTCATGCAGCATTTAATTCTGTTTCTGAGTGAGTTATCCCCTTAATTTACCGTATTTTCCCAAAATAAAACAGCATATACTGCTTATTCTCAGATAGAATGCCTGAAAAATTTGATACTAAACACAATGCATCTAGGCTAAATTTTAAACACATTTTAAGTGTGATACTGTTTAGTCTCGCGCAATGCATTAATTAACTATGTTGTAATTAATTAGGCGCTGTTTGTGCCACTATGCAGTCTGACCCAACTTACCCCTGTCTGACTTGATATGTGTTAATTACGTGTGTTTTTGACTCCTTTTCTGAGGGTTCCTTATGCTTTACAACGGTGATTTAATTACTAACTGTCCTATTAGACAAAAAATCCGTGACTTCTATCGTATTGATGAAGAGCAAGTTATTGACCATATTTTGCCACTTGCTGAAGTAGGCGTGACGGCTCGAAGCCGTGCATGGGAACGCGCACGCCAAATTGTGGTAAACATTCGTAAAGACCAAGACGGTCAAAATGGCGTGGATGCACTATTAAATGAATTCTCACTTTCTTCAGAAGAAGGGGTGGTATTGATGTGTTTAGCCGAGGCGTTGCTACGAGTACCTGATAAGGAAACTCAAGATAACCTCATTCGTGACAAATTAGCTAATGGTGATTGGAGTTCGCACCTAGGTAGTAGCGACTCTTTGTTTGTTAACGCATCTAGTTGGGGCTTGCTAGTTACCGGTAAAATGGTGAACTACACAGACAAAAATAAAGATCAACAGTTTGGTGTCTTGAAAAAGACCATAGGCCGCTTAGGTGAACCAGTGATCCGTAAGTCTGTAAACTTTGCCATGAAAATCATGGGTAAGCAGTTCGTTATGGGGCAAAATATCGACGAAGCAATTGAACGTGCAGCTGAAAAAGAGCAAAAAGGCTATGTATATTCATACGATATGCTAGGCGAAGGCGCACGTACCATGGAAGATGCCCAGCGCTACTTTAATAGTTACATGAACGCGATTCACTCTATAGGTAAAGCAGCAAATGGCCGAGGCCCAATAAAAAGCCCTGGTATTTCAGTTAAGTTATCGGCAATACACCCGCGTTATGAATTCAGCCATCGTGAACGTGTACTTTCAGAAATCGTGCCAAAGCTAAAAGAGCTAGCATTAGCGGCTAAACACTATGATATTGGCTTTACTGTTGATGCAGAAGAAGCTGACCGACTAGACATCTCTTTAGATGTCATTGAAGCCGTTTTCTCTGATGATGAGCTTGGTGATTGGCAAGGGTTTGGTCTTGCTGTGCAAGCTTATCAAAAGCGTGCGATTTTCGTAGTTGAATGGTTAACAGACTTAGCCCGCCGTGTCGGCCGTAAACTCATGGTCCGTTTAGTCAAAGGCGCTTATTGGGATACAGAAATTAAAACCACACAACAAGATGGTTTAGATCACTTCCCTGTATTTACCCGTAAAGCAACAACAGATGTATCTTACAAAGCATGTGCCATTAAATTACTTGAAGCACGTGATGCGTTATTCCCACAGTTTGCAACACACAATGCTTACACGGCGGCAACTATCTTAGAAGTCGCCAAGGGTAATAACCAAGGCTTTGAATTCCAACGTCTGCATGGGATGGGCGAATCTTTATTCGATCAAATCGTAGAAAAAGACAACGTACAGTGTCGCGTGTATGCACCTGTTGGTCAACATGAAGACTTGTTAGCCTACCTCGTTCGACGTTTACTTGAAAATGGTGCGAATTCATCATTTGTAAATGCCATTGTTGACGTCACGAAACCTGTTGAGTCTTTATTACCTGACCCGGTTGAAACTCTGCAAAGCTTACGCAATAAATTTAATACCCAAATTACCTTACCAATTGAACTGTATGGTAATGAACGTGCCAATTCAAAAGGCATGGACTTAACTGACGTCAATGCTATTTCCCCCCTTAAAGACAATCTAGACAAGTGGTTCGAAGATAACCGGATCAATGAAGCAGATGTGAAAGAAGGCTTCCTAGCAGTACGTAACCCAGCAAATCATACTGAAGTCGTCGGTCAAGTGCCGCTTCATCACAGTGATAAAATGCACACTATGCTCGCAAACGCTGATAGTGCATTTGAAAGCTGGTCAGAAACACCGGTATCTGAACGTGCGGAGCTATTACGCCGCATTGCCGATATATTAGAGCGTCACCATGATGAGCTGGTGGCTATCTGTATTAAAGAAGCCGGAAAAATTACCCAAGACAGCATTGATGAAGTACGCGAAGCGGTCGACTTTTGCCGCTATTATGCAGCACGTGCAGAAGAGTTATCAGAAGATGAACGTTTTGAAGCGCGTGGCGTTATCTTATGTATTAGCCCTTGGAACTTCCCTCTGGCTATATTTCTAGGTCAAGTTGCCGCAGCCATAGTAACGGGTAATACCGTTATTGCGAAACCGGCAGAACAAACCAGTATGATTGCACTGCGTTGTATCGAGCTAATGCAAATTGTGGGTTTACCTGAACATGTTGTACAAGCGGTAATCGCGCGAGGCAGTGAAGTCGGTAAACACATAGTACCAGATGAACGTATTCAAGCAGTGATGTTCACCGGTTCGACTGAAACAGGTACGTTAATCTCACAGATTCTTGCTGAACGGAATGACATTCAAGTGCCTCTTATAGCTGAAACCGGCGGTCAAAACTGTATGATCGTTGATTCAACCGCCTTACCAGAGCAAGTGGTTGATGATGTTATTTCATCGGGCTTCCAAAGTGCAGGTCAACGCTGTTCAGCACTACGGGTTTTATTCTTACAAGAAGATGTGGCCGATGGCATTATTAACATGCTAAAAGGCGCGCTACAAGAATTACACATCGGCGACCCTGCTCAACTAGATACCGATGTTGGCCCTGTTATTGACGAAAAAGCACTCAATACGCTTAGTGCACATGTTGAGTACTTAAAAACCAATGGCAAGTTGTTGTTTGAATCGCCAATTCCTGATAATTCAGAAAATGGCGCTTATTTCTTTGCCCCTCGTTTATACGAAATTTCTGATTTATCCGTATTGAAACGTGAAGTATTTGGCCCTGTCGTGCACGTTATTCGTTATAAAGCCAGCGAACTAGACAATGTGATTGACCAAATCAATAACACCGGTTACGGCTTAACAATGGGCGTTCACTCTCGTATAGAAGAGCGTTGCCGCTATTTAGCTAAAATGTCTAGAGCAGGCAATGTTTACGTCAACCGTAATATGATTGGCGCGATTGTTGGAGTGCAACCTTTTGGTGGTCGAGGTTTGTCGGGGACTGGTCCTAAAGCGGGTGGCCCAAACTATTTGTATCGTTTGGTAAAAGAAAAGGCATCACCTGAAAACGTACAAATGACTAACTTAACCGCTGATGAGTTAGACACTCACAACTTTCCAGGTGCAACAGAGCAAGTCGATCGCTTGATGCGTAATTCAATGCGTGATGAAAAGATCTGGCGCGCAACGCCGTTAAACGACCGAGTTTCTGCTGTACGTCAATTGTTAGCCAAAATTGCCACCGTTGAAATTATTGACGACTTAGCGGACGATTTAGCAAAAACACTTGCTGATGCCCGTACTCAGTTGAACCGTTTAGAAAAACGTATGCGTACACATACGACCTTACCTGGACCAACAGGTGAGTCAAACACGCTTCATTTAGAAGCACGTGGTTGTGTTGTATGTTACGCCGATAAAAGCACCTCATTTAACTTTTGGGCAATTTCTATTATTACTGCATTAGCTGCGGGTAATACGGTTATTACAGTTGCATCTGAGATTTTCTATGATGAAGCCCAAGCGTTTAGAGATAAATTTATCTCGACAGGCATCGCCGAAGGGGTATTCCAGGTTGCAAAACCAAATCAACTACATGCTGTTTTAACGCACCCTCACCTTGCGGGTGCAGTTGTTGCTGCGCGCTCATCACGTTTAGGGTACTTTAGTCAGCAATTGGCCGCGCGTAGTGGTGCCATTTTACCGGTTATCAGTGCTGAGTATTATGATACTTTGATCAGTCGTTTAGTTACGGAAAAAACCATCAGTATAGATACCACCGCATCAGGGGGTAACACTTCTCTAATGACGTTGGTTGAAGATGATGAATAAAGATTAATAATCTCAACGGGCATAAGCCAGCAGCTTATGCCCATTTCATTTTTAATCGCTCGCCAGTAAATTTCCCCCTCTTTAGTACTACCGCTTTTATTAATCTTTGCTAGTCTTATAAGTCTTACTTTATGTTTAGGGCTCAAGATGAAAATAATAAATATCAAGGACTTGAAACCTGGCATGTATGTCGCTGGTGTAATTAAGCAAACGGGTCACATAAAGATAAAAAGTCAAGGCTGGGTAAAAACGCAAAAGAGCATTGATAAGTTAGTATCAACAGGTGTACTTGAAGTAGAAATAGACCCAGATAAAACCATCCAGAATGAACAACAACAAGCCGCTCCTCCCATTGCTGAGTCAATCCCTGAAACCGAATTTAACCCATGGCACAAATCCGCCAGTATCGAGTCGGAACTAACGCAAGCAACTAAACTGTATGATGAAGCCAAAACGCTGCAACAAAAAGCTTTTGTAGACTTACAATCGGGAGGGCCAATCAATATTTCCGCTTTTAAAGAAACAGCTCATGGATTGATTGATTCCGTATTTCGAAATCAAGATGCCCTAGCGTGTATTGCACGTATCCGAGAAAAAGACACCTATCTGCTAGAACATTCTATTAATGTCTCAATACTCATTAGTATTTTTGCCAAACATATGGGCATTGAACGCCCTATAATAGAGCAAATGGCGACGGGAGCGCTACTGCACGATATTGGTAAAGTACACATTCCTGATACTATTTTACAAAAACCATCTCAGCTAACAAAAGATGAATTTGAAGTAATGAAAAGTCATGCTAAATACAGCTTTGACATCGTACTACAGGCTCAGCTGGGTAAAATCGCTACTGAAATAGCGGGTTATCATCATGAACGGCTCGATGGGTCGGGATACCCATATGGATATAAAGCGGATGAGCTGTCTCAGTACGTCAAAATGGCAGCCATTGTAGATGTATATGATGCACTGACCGCTGAGCGAATTTACAAAGTCGGCATGACACCGGTCAAAGCATTCAAAATACTTAAAGAAGGCACCCCGCACCACTACGACACCGAGCTCCTAAATATATTCATTAATGCCATTGGGGTTTACCCAGTTGGCACACTCGTCAAGCTCACCAGCCAAAGAGTCGGAATTGTTTGTGCCAGTAACCCTGAGGCGCCTTTGAAGCCGACAGTTAAAGTATTCTACCACGCAAAGCATATGCATTATGTTGAAGTGAAAGACATCGATCTATCTAACAAGCGAGTTGATGATAGTTTAGAGGCCGCGATAAAGCCGGAAGAATTTAACTTAGACTTGTTAAAGTTCTTCCGTCATTCAATGCTACCTTAACGCCAACATAACCCATACCACGGTATTAAAGCGGCCAATCTTGCATTGCTTTTAAGGTGAACTCATAACCATCAAAATCAAACAATGCCTGTTCAGGCGTGATTTCTAATAGCTGTAGTACACCTATACTATCCCCTTCATACAGATCGCGATTATTCAACTTTATCCAGCGCTTATCCGCTTCGGTGGCATAAATATGTGCCTGATATCGTAATCGTGGAATACTGTTTTGCAGCTCGATAGGTAAAAGCTCGATGGGCGTCGCCCTTGCAGAGTCTTTACTCGTTGCAATCACTTCGCTCTCTTGGCTGCCTTCAGTATCAGCAACCGCCTGAGCAAAGGCGTCTTTGAGCTCATCTGACACCTTATCTAACTCCGGATCATGATAACTCGCTTGCTCATTCAACGGCTTACCAAGTACGCGATATTGACTCATATCGATACTTGATGCGTCATGCGTGTTCGGGGTTTGCGCTGCTATAACTGGCTGTCTGGTATTTTGCTGGGCTAGGATATTGGGCTGCGTCAAACTTTGTAGCCCCGTATTACGTTGAACAAATTGCGGCTGAACGATATTTGCTTGATTAACCATTGCTTGTTGATTAGCGACTGGCACTAAACGTTGTTCATATACCGCTTGACCAGATACATCAACGCCAATTTGCACCGATGCCCATTGATACTGAACGCTCGGCTGTATTGGATTCACCACCGTATTTGCTGCCATTTGTGGTTGCGTTTTCTGATTTTGATTTGCAGCACGACTGACTATCGATTGCTCAACAGAAGTCGAATTAAGTTGCGAATCACTTTTCGCCACACCTTCAACCACGGGTTGTTGCACTTGTTGATTGCTTTTTTGCGTAACAACAGCGTTACTAATCAACTCAACTTGCGCTGGTGATTGCATAAACTTACCAGCTGCATATCCTGCGACAAGTGCGCCACCAAACACTAAGACACCGCCTAATCCAAGAGAAAGCCGACGATAAAACTTTAATTGCTTCTCGTGTTGATAAGACAAATGTACCTGCTCTGAGGTTGCTGTGTGTTCTGATTGCTTTAAAGCATTGAATAAATAAGACATTTAATTTCACTATACAATATATGACAGGCCAAAGCCTGAGATAAATAACAAGGCACACGTGGCTGTAACCTGCCATTGCAAGCTGATTTTTTGAGCCACTTCTTGCGGAACTAAATCAAGTGGCAATGCTTCTTGTGCAGCTTGTTGTGCAATCGTTTTATTAACGATCATCTTCTGGGCTGAAAAAGCGCCGAGTAAGCACCTATCTGCCAACAAATTTAATAATCTGGGTATTCCTGCCGTTGCTTTGTGCATAAAAGCAATTGCATCATGGTCAAATAACGAAGCCTCACAGCCCGCTTTATTCAAACGATGCTGAATATACGCAAAGACCTGTGCTTCAGTTAACGGCAATAAGTGGTAACGCGCCGTGATCCGCTGTGCTAACTGTCGTAACTCATTCCGCTGTAAAAGTTGTTGTAATTCGGGCTGGCCAACTAATACAATTTGCAATAGCTTTTTATGATCTGTCTCTAAATTTGTCAGTAGTCGCAATTGTTCAAGGACTTCAGGCGCTAAATGTTGTGCTTCATCAATGATCAACATGGTATGACCACCCAGCTCATGATTACTGAGCAAGCGGGCTTTGATAATATCTGTTAAACGCTTTAGCGTTGCGTTATCAGCATCATACTCTATGTTTAACTCATCACATATGCTGGCCAATAGTTCCATTTCAGACAAAGCTGGGTTCAAAATAAAAGCAACTTGAGTGCTGTCAGGTAATTGAGCGAGCATACTGCGTGTCACAGTCGTTTTGCCAGTCCCTACCTCGCCTGTCAGTAATACAAAGCCACCAGCATCACCTAAACCGTATGTTAAGTGCGCGAGCGCTTCTTTATGTCTGTCACTCAAAAACAAGTATTCTGGATTTGGCGCAATTGAAAAGGGTTTTTCATTCAACCCAAAGTAGCGTAAATACACGATGCGTCTCTTTATTGTTATGATGCAGCCTATAATGGCAAAAAAAGCCAACAAGTTAAAACCTTGTTTCTAATTTTGTGAAATTAGTTTATTCCGTTAGACAAGATTTGAGGCCAAAATGAAAATATATTTAGTGGGCGGTGCAGTACGCGATGAATTGCTAGGTCGCCCTATTGTTGAAAGAGATTACGTTGTTGTCGGGGCAACGCCAGCAATAATGATCAAGCAGGGCTATAAACAAGTTGGCAAAGACTTTCCGGTCTTTTTACATCCCGAGACCCATGACGAATATGCGCTCGCGCGTACAGAGCGAAAAAGTGGTCAAGGTTATGGTGGATTTATCTGTGACTTTGAACAAAGTATTACACTCGAGCAAGATTTATTTAGACGGGACCTCACGGTTAATGCAATAGCAAAAGCAAATGATGGTCAATTAATAGACCCGTACCGCGGCCAAGATGACTTGAATAACCGTATTTTACGTCATGTAGGACCCGCCTTCAGTGAAGATCCTTTACGTATTCTGCGTGTTGCACGCTTCGCAGCACGGTATGAACACTTAGGTTTTACCATTGCTGATAGCACAATGACCATGATGGCAAACATGGTTAGTCGAGGTGAATTAAAAACGCTGACGCAAGAACGTGTATGGTTAGAAATTGAAAAATGCTTAGCTGACGGTGCGATTGAACACTTTACCACGACTCTGGACCAGCTTGGAGCGTTGGCAGATGTGCAACCATTATTGATAGGTTGGAACGTTCAAGAGTGCACTCAACTTAAAAAATTGCTCATGCGTTTACCTCACTCTCATCCACATTATAAAATAATTCAATTTTGTCTGTGGCTATACGATACACCCAGTGATAAATTAAAAGCCCTCGAGCAAACTCTAAAAATTCCTTCTCGCTATGCAGTCGCACTGAGAGACTTTTGTGAACATAAAGCATGTTTTATACCGTCAGTGAGCGCACAGCAGCTGTTAACCCTGTTTGATCGTATCGATTTATGGCGAAGACCTGAGCGGTTTGATTTATTACTCGAGATCATCGCATTTTCACAGTATAACAATCCTTCTCTCATTGCGCTGATTAAAGAGGCAGCTGCCAACACTCGGGCTATTGACGTACAAGCCATTATTGCCGCAGGTTTCTGTGGGGCCCAAATTAAAACCCAACTAACACAACAACGTTTATCGACTCTAAAAACAACCTTCAATTAATCATTACTATCAGGTGGGGAGTACCTCACCTGCATAAAAAAGTTCCCTTTTGATATAAAAAAAATCAACCGCCTAAAAAAACGCCGCCAAAATTAAACGTTCGCTAACATCACAACCACATAAAAGCTGCTTAATCATACTAAAACTTTGAATATTCTTTTCCATTTAGAAAAAGCCATTCACATAACCAGCAACATAAAAGTAAATACACACTCACCGTAAAGGCTTCGTTACACAAAGACCTCCTCTACAAGCACCAAGAATAAAGGCAGAGTACAAAATGACAAACCATCGTAAACAGAAAATACAAATTAGAAACAAACATTACAACCGCCAAACAGCCGCTTGTAACATTTAGATATGCTAAAAATGCGGCATAAATATAACCGCACTTATAAAAGTAAGGGCGGCCCTTAACAACAACTTAAAGAAAGGTCTTATGTTGAAGAAGTTAAATCTATTGACTGTCGGTATTAAAGCTGCGTTATTAACTAGCGCCGTATCAGGTTCAGCTGTCATGGCAAACGAAACTGGAGAAGTTAAAAAAGTTGAGCGTATTCAGGTTACTGGATCAAAAATAAAACGTTTTAACCTAACTTCCCCCACCCCTGTAACGGTTATTGGCGGTGTTGAACTCGAAAACCAAGGTATTACCAATGTAAACGATTTACTTGCGTCAATGCCACAAGCTTCGGTAGGCCTTTCTCCTGAAACAACCACAAACTTAATATTCTCATCCGGATTAAACACCACCGATCTACGCGGCCTAGGTTCTGAGCGTACATTAGTTTTAGTGAATGGTCGCCGTTATGTCCCAGGTTCTGTTGGAGGTACTGCTGTCGATTTAAACAACATTCCAACATCTATGATTGAGCGTATTGAAATTGCCACAGGTGGTGCAGCAGCTGTATACGGTGCTGATGCAGTTGCCGGTGTTGTTAATATCATTACTAAAAAATCAATGGACGGTATTGAGGTTGACGTATCAACCGTTCGACCTGAACAAAGTGGTGGAGAAGAAAACTTTTTCTCAATCACAGGTGGTATGGAAGGAGACAAACTTTCATTCATCGCTTCATTGAATTACACAGAAAACAAAAGCTACACACAACTCAGTCGCGACTTTGTACGTACCCCAGTTAATAGCTATGGTAACCCTGCAAACACCAGTGGCACTGACGGCATTCCTGATCGCATCGTATTGGGCCATCCAACAGCATTGGCTTACTACTCAGAAGGAGGAGACTTCTTCACTCAAAGTGGCTTTGATGATAATGCTTTCAATAACCACCATTATACATTCGATGCAAATGGTAATGTTCGTGCATTTGACTACGGACTAGGCCGCTTACCTAACCCTGGAGTTGGTAACGCTTCTCGTAGCTATTTACAAGGTGGAGACCAGCAAGGTGATGGCGTATTTGGTCACGGTTATAAAGACTTTTTCCAGACGCCTCTTGAACGCATCATCGCGTCTGCTTACGGTACTTATCAACTAAATGATGAACACGCACTCACATTTGATTTTACCTATTCAAATACCGATGCAACAACTGAAGGTGGCCCAGCTTTCTTCCGCCACACAATTCGTCGTGACAATGCATATATGAAAGATGATATGGCTAAGTTACTCGATGATAATGGCTTAACCGAGGTGACATTACGCCAAGCAAATGAACACCTTTGGGGTAACCGTTCATATGGGCAAGAGCGTGAAGTTTTCCGTACCTCAATCGGTGCTGAAGGTTTTTTAAATGATGATTGGGGATACAGCACCTATGTTCAGTACGGCCGTATTGAGCAAGACACAATTTGGGAAGGTGAGGTTTTAACTCAAAACCAAATGAATGCAATCGATGCCGTTGAGTACAATGGTCAAATTGTATGCGCTGACCGCGATGCAAACGATAATGTCGTAGGTGCCTTAGCTGGCTGTACCCCATTTAATACAATGGGTGCAACATCAGTCACTCAAGAACAATTAGACTACATAGGGACCACTGCAACCCGATTTGCCAAGCATGACCAAGTTGTGTTTGCTTTAACTGTTGATGGCACTTTATTTGAATTACCTGCAGGGTATGTTGCTGCTGCATTTACAGCAGAGCACCGTCGTGAATCTGTAACGACAACCCCGTCAGATAATATGGCCAAAGGGTTAATCTTCGGCAACTCTAGCTTACCTATGAGTGGCGAAATTGAAGTAGATGAACTCTCTGCAGAAATTTCAATCCCCCTTGTTGAAGATAAGTTCTTAGTACAAGATTTAACACTTGAAACAGCGTACCGCTATATGGATTACTCTGTTACCGGTGGTGATGATGCATGGAAAATCGCGTTAAACTGGGGCGTAAGCGATGAACTTCGCGTTCGTATTAACCGCTCTAAGTCAGTAAGAGCGCCAAGCTTAGGTGATTTATTTACACCAAACTCAAAAACTTTTGATTCCGGTCGTGCCGATATTTGTCGCGCCGATAGCATTGAAGCATCTGGCAGTGAGTTTAAAGACAATGTAATTCGTAACTGTGCGGCTGACAATATGCCGGCGGGTTGGATGCCTACCGATGAATGGTTAGCGGGTGGAAGCTTACCAGGTTACATTCGCGGCAATGAGCACCTAAATAACGAAGTATCAAATGACCATACTATCGGTGTTATTTATACCCCTTCATTCGTTGAAGGTCTAGATTTCACATTAGACTACTGGGCATTTGAAATCGATGGTGCGATTGAGTACTTCGATAGAGACACAGTACAATATTGTTACGAGTCTAGCTCGCTAGATAATCCATTCTGTGCAAATGTGGTACGTAATGAACAAACGCGTGACATCGAGTACTTCATTGATAAACCAATCAATGCAGCTCAGTTTGCAAGAAAAGGATTTGATTTCGAATCGGCATACCGTACCGATATTCTAAATGGCTTTCTTTCACTTAAATTCACTGCAACGTATTTAACTGAAGCGACTGAAAATACAACGGGCCGCTCTGATGGGCTACGCGTTAAATTAGGTGAAATGAAGTCGCCACGCGTTAAAGCTCGCTTTACTGCTTCTTATACACATGATGACTCTTCATACGTATTAACAACTAACTATCGCCACTCAACGGTAGAAAGTAATACATGGACAATAGAAGACAACAATTATAATGATATCCCGTCATACACAACGTTCGACTTTATGTACAAAACATACTTGTTAGATGAGCTACAATTACGTGTAGGTGTTAACAACTTACTTGATAAAGCACCACCACGTAACCCATTTGCATTTGATGAGGGTGAGTTCTTTGATGTAAAAGGTCGCCGCCTTTCTTTAGGTGCTAAATACTCATTCTAATTGAGCTATAAGTATCTATACGCACGCGTCGATTGCTAATCGACGCGTTTTTCTCTCTACAATACATCCACAGTAACTCCTAGCACCACTTTCCGACGTGTGCCCTAATCTATAAACTCGTTTTCATGTATATTTACAGTAAGCAACCCGCCTATCCTTTGCGAAGAGTTAGTCATTACCACAGACAAATATGTCAGAAGAAAAAACAGTAAGCACAAAAAAAGCGCCCTAAGCGCTTTTTTTAGTCAAATAAGACTTACAATAATAAATAAGCAAACAGTCCCATGCCGAGTAAAAGTCGATATATCACAAATGGCATCATGCCCATACGCTCTATTACTTTCAAGAAAAAATAAATACATGCATAAGCTGACATAAACGACAATACAGAACCCAGTACAATAGCCTGCCAATCAATCAATTCATCTGCTGAAATCAACTTATAAATGTAATATGAGCCAGCTGCTGCTATCACGGGTATAGACATTAAAAAAGAAAAACGCGCAGCACTTTGTTTATTTAAACCAATTAATAAACCAACAGTCATGGTGATCCCTGAGCGAGAAGTACCTGGAAATACCATAGCGACCACCTGAGACAATCCGATAAGTAAAGCGCTCATCCAGTTGAGCTGATAAATCGTTTTAATTTGTTTTGCTTTTGCATCGGCATACCAAAGCAATAAACCAAATACGATCGTTGTCGTCGCAATGATATAGGCATTGCGTGAGTAGCTCTCAACAAAGTCTTTAAAAAAGTAACCGATGATCAGTGATGGGATTGTGGCAATTAAAATCCACCAGCCAAGCTGGCTGTCATCTGTTTTTCCCTGTTCTGAAAATGATTTAAACCAAGCGCTTAAAATTGCCACGACTTCTTTACGAAAGTATATAATAACGGCGATTAAAGTGCCGACATGTACCGCTACATCAAATGCAGTTCCTTGATCTTGCCAACCCAAAATCTGTGAAGGTAAAATTAAGTGTGCCGAGCTTGAAATGGGTAAAAATTCCGTTAAACCTTGAACTAAGGCAAGTACAATAATTTCGATAATACTCATAAATATTATAACTCCACTTTCCATAGTTTTTGTTGCGGATTATGATATTCCCGCCAAATTTCATCAATTGTTTTTGCCACTACTGGGTGATAAAAATCTGCGGCAACCTCATGCAATGGCTGTAGCACAAAAGCATTTTTTACAACTTCATCTCGCGGCAGTTGAGCAGGGCTCTCACAAATTACATCGTCATAAAACAATAGATCTAAATCTAATGTTCGTGGGCTAAACTTTTTATCCTGATGCGTTCGGCCATTATCTAGTTCTATCTCTTTTAGTACTCGACACACATCCGCTAATGACATCGCAGTTTGTGCGCCCAGTACTGAGTTATAAAAATTACGACCTGCAAAACCTACCGCTTCACTTTCATAGACACTTGAATGAATACTATCAGGGAAATGGGTTAACAAGGCTTTTAGCCCTGCTGCTAAGTAATGCTCTTTGTTAACATTTGAGCCTAAGCTAATATAAATTTGTGCCATTGCTAATGTTTTACCCGTGTTATTTCTACACCCACGGTTTTTGCTGCAGGTACTGCCGCTGGTTTACTAACTCGAAGCATCACTTGTGTCACATTAAACTCATTCAAAATAATCTCGGCTAATTGTTCAACTAAAGTCTCTAATAACTCTACTGGTTGGCCTGTTGTATGCACCGAAATACGTTCGCTCACCTTTGCATAATCCACCGCCAAATGTATATCATCTGACTGAGCTGCGGCCGAAATATCGGTCAACATCTCAATATCAAAGTATAAGCTTTGTTTACTTTCCTTCTCAAAGTCGTAAACTCCTATTATGGTTTCGACGTGTAGTTGTGAGATATAAACCTTATCCATTACTGCTCCATTGGTACGTAGCTCAAACTTGAGAGTGTTTTCTCAAAAAATCTATTACAACTGTCGATCATAGCCCAAAACTTAATAAGACAAAATAAGGAAACGTGTGTTAGTTAGTTTAATCTGTATATGCGCCTATTTAATTGGCTCAATTTCATCCGCAGTTTTGGTATGTCAAGTATTTGGCTTGCCCGATCCTCGTTTTGCAGGTTCTAACAACCCCGGAGCTACCAATGTACTGAGGTTAGGGGGAAAAGTTCCCGCGGTACTCGTGCTTATCTTTGACATATTAAAGGGCACTATCCCTGTATGGGGAGCATATTTCCTACAAATCGAACCGGTTTGGCTAGGCGCGGTCGCTGTTGCTGCATGTTTAGGCCATATTTACCCCATCTTTTTTCATTTCAATGGTGGAAAGGCGGTCGCCACAGCTTTTGGTGCATTACTGCCTATTGGGTTGTCATTGGGAGGAATGCTCATTGCAACTTGGTTGTGTGTTTTATGGTTAACACGATACGCTTCATTAGCAGCAATTGTGACAGTCACCGCAGCACCGATATATACTTGGCTAATAAAACCAATTTATACCATTCCAGTCAGTTTTTTAACGGCCTTAATTATATTTCGACATCGTTCAAATATAGCTAGGCTCTTGAAAGGGCAAGAGCCTAAAATTGGCAAAAAAAAATCTTAAAGTGGTTTTAAGCTATCAAGTGGCCAACGCGGTTGCGTTTTCATATCTAGAGGCGCATATTGCTTAGCCTTTAAACGCTGCATACCAGCAAAAGCAATCATCGCTCCATTATCTGTACAAAACTCAGTTCGTGGGTAATATACTTTGCCTTGCATGCCTTGCATCACACGCGCTAACTTACCTCTAAGCTCAGTATTTGCACTCACCCCTCCCGCAATTACCAAGCGTTTTATACCTGTCTGTTTTAATGCTCTTTTGCATTTTATCGCCAAAGTATCGATCACTGCCGTTTGAAAAGCGTGGGCAATATCCGCTTTCGTTTGTACATCATCGCCTTCAGTTCTAATCGTGTTAGCTGCTGCCGTTTTTAAACCGCTAAAGCTAAAATCAAGTCCCGGCTTATCTGTCATAGGTCTGGGAAAGACAAACTTCTTTGCAACTCCCTGTTCAGCAAGCTTAGCCAAACGTGGCCCACCAGGATAATCCAACCCTAAAAGTTTAGCTGTCTTATCAAATGCTTCGCCTGCAGCATCATCAACCGATTCTCCAAGCACTTCATATTCACCAATTCCAGTGACTTTTACCATCATGGTATGGCCGCCTGACACTAACAACGCAATAAATGGAAAATCAGGCTGCTCATCTTCAAGCATGGGCGCTAATAAATGCCCTTCCATATGATGCACAGCAACAGCTGGTAACCCCCAGCCAAACGCCAAAGAACGTCCTATTGATGTGCCAACCAATAATGCGCCAACTAGACCTGGCCCTGCAGTATATGCCACACCGTCTAAAGACGCAGGCCCACACCCCGCTTCTTTGAACGCAGCTTCAATCAAGGGAATCGTTTTTCTAACATGATCACGAGAAGCTAGCTCAGGTACCACACCACCATAATCAGCATGTACTTTAACCTGACTATATAACTGATGCGCAAGTAACCCTTGTTCATCATCATAAATAGCAATGCCAGTTTCATCACAGGATGATTCAATACCTAATATGCGCAATTTACCTCTCCCGCCTTCCATTAAAAATATGAAGATTTTACCTTGAGCTGGTTTTACTCAGCAAGAAAAACTAACGCCCACTTTAAATGGCGATACCAATATTCGTTTGCCCATCAGCAACAGCATGTTGCTTTAATGCTTTAACATTGTCACTTGTGATGCGCCCCATCTGTTCAACAAAGTCAATAAGCCCAGCTAACACGTCTATTTCATATTGCATTATTTCATGTTCACGTACTAGTGTATTGTCCGGTTCAATGCCTTCATTTTCCAATACAAACTCAACATAGCGTGCAACCGTAGCTTGCGATATTTTCGCAATATCAATGAATTCTTGATCATCTTTGGCCATAAGCCCATGGATCAGTCCTAATAACGCCGTCGCTGTATCAATTGCGGGGTAAGTCCCAAACATATCGAATTGCGATAACTCAGGGACATTCGGTTCTATTTTGTCTACTTGTTTTTCAAGGTTGATTTTACTTTTGGGTAACACGATAATTTCCCAACAGACATTCAACGCACTCTTCATAATTGCCGCATCACCAAACTCTGTTGCTTCACTAAACAACGTATAATTAGGTAACATACGTTCAATAATTGCAGCCGACAACACTGCTTTTTGAAGGTAATTTAAGTCTCTGATACGTTGAAAGTTATTTGCTTTACTCATGTTGTTTCCCACATTGCCAGCAATATTGAAAAGCTGGACCATTTATCTCATTGCATTGCACACAGTACCAATCATCATGCTTCTGCGTTTGTGCGTAGTTTAACAAAATTTGCTCCGCATCGCGTAGCTTTATCTCGTACACATAAACACTTAATTTAGCCTGTTCATTAGGTATCTCCCCTATTGCGCCTTGCAACGCACTTCCTCCTAAATGAGATTGTATTTTGGCTTGCGTTAATAAGCCTTGAATAATATGTGCTTCAATCATATTGTCCGTTGTAAAAGCACACCTCCACTTGAAGCTATTATCTGTCATACTTACTTACCTGTTTAAAACTATCAGTTCGAGGCTTTATGACACTCACGACCCCTGGTTTACTCTTCCCCGCAATATCATTGCTGCTGCTAGCGTACACTAATCGATTTCTTGTTCTTGCGCAGCTTATACGTGAACTTAATGCACGAGAAGGCGATACATTACGCCCTCTCGTTAGAGCCCAAATTGATAATCTAAGAAAACGCATTAAACTCATTCGGTTCATGCAAGTTTGGGGGGTGATTGCATTTTTGTTATGTACTCTGTCTATGTTTGCATTATTCATTGATGTCGCACTAACTGGCATTGTTTTGTTTGGAGCAAGTCTTTGTTGCTTAACACTTTCGCTCATTATCTCTTTATATGAAATTCATATCTCTTGTGACGCCATAGAAATAGAATTGCAAAATATCGAAAAAAAGCCATCTTCGTAATTAAGCATAGCCCTTTTTCTAAGACTATACTCATTAATGAAAGTAGTCTTAAAAGGGCCTGCGAGTGAATAGTTTTCTTTTTTCTAATGAAACACTAGACGAACCAAGTAACCAAGAGCAAAGGAGCGGGTTTTGGGATATTCTTGTTGTCGATGACGAAGAGGACATACATCAAGTAACAAAACTGGTGCTGTCTGATTTTAAGTTTGAAGATAAAGCCCTGCGTTTTCATCATGCATATTCGGCACAGCAAGCCATGGAGATACTCCAAGGGGAAGATGATATTTCGGTTGGTTTAATCGACGTTGTAATGGAAAGTAATCATGCTGGCCTTGACCTAATCAAGTACATTCGCAACGATATTGCTAATCATGATATTAGATTGATATTGAGAACAGGCCAACCAGGTGAGGCACCAGAAGAATCTGTCATTCGAGATTATGATATTAATGATTACAAAAACAAAACGGAATTAACCGCCGTTAAACTAAAAACTCTGCTTTATTCAGCACTACGCTCCCACCGTGATATTCAAACAATTGAAAGGCATAAGCTTGGTCTAGAGCGTATAATCAACGCATCTTCTTCTTTTTTACAATGTGACAGTGTCAGAGATTTTGCATCAACGATTCTAGCTCATGTGTCTGATGTGTTGGGACTCCAAGACAATGATATTTACTGCGCTGCTGCCGTCAATAACCAAAAGCAATCTGCTACAAAGTTTAAATTACTTGCAGCGTCTGGAGAAGGAGTTGAACCAAACTCAGATGTAATCCCTGAAAGTGTTAAAAACCTATTTATTGAATCTCACAATCGTAAGACATCCTGTAAAACACATCATGAATATATTGGTTATTTTCCATCTCGATGCGGTGGGGAAACAATGCTATATGTGAGCAAAGAGTCTGCTTTACAGCATACTGACTTTCAGTTACTTGAATTCTTTTCAAACAATATTGCTTTAGCATATGACAACTTAAAGTTAAGAGAAACAGTAAAAGAGTCACAAAAAGAACTATCGTATATTTTAGGTGAAGCCGTTGAAAAACGTTCAAAAGAAACTGGTTCACACGTAAGACGAGTAGCACACTATAGTATGCTACTCGCCCAACTTTATGGGTTAGGTGATTACCATTCTGAGATTATTAAGCTGGCTTCCCCACTACATGATATTGGAAAAATTAGTATTCCAGACAATATTTTAAATAAACCAGCGAAGCTCACCGCAGATGAGTGGCAAATAATGAAAACTCATGCTGAAATTGGACACGAAATTTTACAAAATTCTGCCAATGAAATTTTACAATGTGGTGCTACAATTGCTCATCAGCATCACGAAAAATGGGATGGTAGTGGTTACCCTCAAGGTTTAATTGGCGAAAATATTAACATTGTTGGTAGAATTACCGCACTGGCAGACGTATTTGATGCATTAGGTAGTAACAGATGTTACAAAGCAGCCTGGCCTTTGGAAAAGGTATTAGCGTTAATACAATCTGAAAAAGCAAAACAGTTTGATCCTAAGCTTGTTGATTTATTCATGCAAAATATTGACCAGTTTATTGCGATAAGAGATAGTTATCCTGATTGATTTTTGTAAGCAAAATGTAAAAATTTCACTTTAGTTTTCTCTATATTTGTATTAGTATTAGGGAAAATCACACAAATTCTGTGTATTGATGAAATTAAAAGGAATTTCGAATGAGATTTGAACAACTTGAACAGTTTGTTGCGCTCGGTAGTCTTCGTCACTTTAGGCAAGCTGCGGAACAAACACGGATCAGTACTTCGGCACTGACTCGTAGCATCCAAACTTTAGAAGATGAAATTGGCTGTGAATTAGTTAAACGCTCGACTCGCTCTGTGAAATTAACTGAGCAAGGTGAGTTATTTCTAAATTACTGTAAAGCCACACTTTCTGAGTTAGAACTAACTAAGAAAACGATTAAACAGAGTTTATTTGGCCGAGATCAACAAAAGCTAGTTGTTGGTTATACGAATAAAGCGAGTGCGATTGTTCCCATGTCTTGCGGTAAATTTTTAGCTGATTACCCTAATGTTAAAGTAGAAATGCAGCTGCAAGACGAAAATGAGTTAACAAGGAAATTACAATTAGGGGAAATTGATATTAGTGTTTATCTGCAAAGCGCTAGTAACGTAATGAGCGATATACACCTGCCTGATCAGCTTATTTTGTTTGTCGCAAAACATCACCCGTTGGCATCTAAAGATAGTTTGAGGCGTTCGGAATTGTCAGAATACCCGATGTATGGCTGTTTCTCTCAGCTCAAACAAGTTCAAACTATGCTAAATGAAGCGGTTGAAGGCTTAAATAAGTCGACTAGTATGAAAATTGGCAATATAGACCAAGTCATCGAAGGTCTAAAAAGCTCAAACCACTTTGCAATAGCAAGTATTGAGCATTCTAAAACAATTGCACAAGATCCTAATTTAGTATTACTTAAAACTAATAAGGATGTGGACCACGAACAGCTAGTGGTTCAAACGAATCATCACGTAAGTGGAGATAGTCATATTAAGCACTTACTAGAGCTAATAGAACAAACCGCTCAGGCTCAATCTTGCACTACGCAATAATGGCATTGTAATGAACACAAGAGAGCTACATCAGCTCTTGTTGTGTTCATTAATAATATAGATGCATAAATGAAAGGATATCTCAAAATAACCTGAGTAGCATAAAACAACAACTCAAAGTAGGATATTACACTGCCATAGAAATGGCGAGACCAACAAAAACTGCCATGCCTACATAATTATTATTCAAAAACGACTTAAAACATGCAGTACGGTCACGCCCCGTGATTTTTCTTTGCTGATTAACAAGCAAGACGCCCGCCAAGAACAAACCGACCCAATACGCCAAACTCAGCGCTTGTGTATAACCAACATATACCATGATGGCGACATAACAACTATTTAACATTGCGATCCAATGCCTGTCTAATGAACCAAATAGAATAGCTGTTGATTTAACACCTATTTTAACATCGTCATCTCTATCAACCATGGCATACATTGTATCGTAAGCTACTGTCCACACTAAATTAGCAATAAATAGTAACCAAGCTAGCGTCGGTACGACACCGTTAGTCGCCATAAAAGCCATTGGGATTGAGAAGCTATAGGCCGCACCTAATACAACTTGTGGTAAATGCGTGAATCGTTTCATAAACGGGTAACAAGAAGCCAGTGCTAGCGCAACCAGAGACAATGCAACGGTCTTAAGATTCAACTGTATTACCAGTAAAAATGCAATAAATATCAGACCCGCAAATAGAGTAAGCGCCTCCCCCGCTTTTATGGCCTTCCTCGCTAACGGCCGACCTGAAGTTCTTTGCACAGCGCCATCTACTTTTCGGTCCGCAAAATCATTAATAACACAGCCCGCACTGCGCATTACAAACACCCCTAAAGTAAATATAATAAGCAATGACCACTGTGGTATGCCATTATTTGCAATCCAAAGTGCACACAGTGTTGGCCATAACAATAATAATGTACCAATGGGTTTATCTAACCGCATTAGTTGCTTATATTCCGGTATATTTTTTACTTTGAGTACATTGAATTGCATCTTATTCTCCCGGTAAAAAGATTTCACATACCATTACTTGCGCGTCACTTTTAGTAAATACTCTACGTCGCGCATAAAGTTGCGCTGCCGCCTCATTATGCACTCTTGATAAGGTAGAAAATGTACTTCCACTTTGAAAAGTACAGACATCTAACTGAGACCGTAGCCAGCTATCATCGCAAAAAAGTACTTCACCCAACGGCGTTTCACCTAACCCACTTACGCCCACCTGATAAGCTGCTTGCGTTATCCAGCTTTGTGCATACACTTTCGGCATATCGTCACAATACAATAACACTTCACGACACAATACCTTCTGCACGTCACCGTTAAATATCGCAATATGACTCTTTGTAGCAGGTACCCACTTTTCAGAAAGCACCTTGACACGAAATTGCTGACATTGCTGTTTTAGTAATGAAGTCAATGAACCTTGATCAAATAGCAAGTTTGCGATTGAGGGCGGCACACATTGTAATTCAGCAGCACTTTGCCAAAAATAATCTATGGAAAAAGGATATTCAAACACAATAAATCTTAGCCTAATATACGACGGGCGATATCATACCACTGAGCGCTGAAGCAACAAAGAGAGTTAGTTTTTTAGAGTGATATTTACCACATATCTGTAAATTTCTCTTAAATAAGTATACACTTACACCTCGAAAATAGATTAATTGAACTTCTGGGATTTTAAATCGTTATGAAGATGTATGCTTGTTTCGTTTTTGTGTTCACACTCCTACTTAGCCCAATCAGTGCTAAAGCAGAGTCCACTGTGGGATACTTTGGCTTCGAGCCGGACATAATAACCAATTATATTGGTCAATCAAACAAAAAGCTGGGTTATGTAAGGGTGACCGTCGACCTTATGCTAAATGACGTATCAAATATTGCGATTGTTGAACATCACACACCATTATTGCGAGACGCTATTGTTCAAATATTAAGTAAAGAACCAGAAGAAACTATAAAGTCACTCACTGGCCGGGAAGAGATCCGTATGCGTTGCGCTGAAAAGTTAAAAGGCCTGCTGAATGATGAAACAGGGCAAGAAATTGTCAGAGAAGTTTTATTTACTAAATATCTTTATCATTAGTAACTTCATTTTTATTTATATTAAAGAGTATTGCTAATAACATTCCCGTTAACATGCCAAACAAATGTGCCCAGTTAGCCATATTAACAAACAATAGATCTGTAAACCCAAGTGCCATCCAAATAAGCATAAAGCCCACTACAGGCTTTTCGATCAACGCAGCTTGAGAGGGGTTACGTTGGCTATATATCCATGCGTAGCCTAGCAAAGCATAGACAACACCACTTAATCCACCAAAATTCTGATCAACAAACAAATATTGTGCCCAATTACTTATTATTGCACTCGCTATCGAAATAGAGACTACTTGCAAAGGTCCAACGCGGTTAATCAGCTTATCACCCAGATGCAGCCACCAACCCAAGTTAAATACAAGGTGCACTATACCCATGTGAATTAAGGCAGGAGAAAGCCAAGTCATTGGTGAGCTAGGATCAAATTGAAGAAGCTGAAAAACAAAGTGAGTATCAAAAATATGAAAGCTAATAAAAATAGCTATGCAAACTACAAAGACGGATTTTAAACAACAATGTAATTGATGAAAACGTTTAATGAGGTTAAGTGAGCCCCCCTTGTACATGAATTGTGTATCAGTATCACCTGTGTGCCACGATGCTGTGAGGTATTTTTCATCATACGGGTTATCAATAAAGTCTTGCCACAAAGCTTGCGCTTGCTCATTTTGGGCCTTTGGCACCCAAACTTGAACGTCCCGACCATCATGGCTTTCTAAAACAACAGCAACCCCCTGGCTTTTAAAGTAATCGGCCGCGCCTTGTACCGCTCGAGGGTTATCTGAAGTACCGATTAGAATCATTTTTTCACAACATCTGGGAGATCAGCGGCCCACTGAGTAAAACCACCATCCATGCTATAAACATCTTCAAACCCTTGCTCTACCAAATAGTTGGCAGCTCCTTGAGAGCTCACGCCGTGATAGCATACAACAATAATTGGCTGCTCAAATTCTTTCTCTTGCATAAAGTGGCCAATATTTGCGTTAGACAAATGCTCTGATCCTGGTATATGGCCATTCTCATAACTATTTGAGTCCCGAATATCTGCCACAATGACATCATCACGTTTAAGCATTTCGTGGGTTTGCGCAACTGAAATATTTTTAAATGACATACATTACTTCTCTAAACTTAAAAAGACGACCAAAGCCGTCTATAACTCATGGTATGACGTACATCACGTCCAATTTAAAATAACTTTCCCAGACTGACCAGATATCATCGTATCGAAGCCTGTTTGGAATTCATCAATATGAAATTGATGTGTAATAATTGGATTTAAATCTAAGCCAGACTGGATCAGACTGGCCATTTTATACCATGTCTCAAACATTTCTCGGCCATAAATCCCTTTAATTACAAGCCCTTTAAAAATAACTTGATTCCAGTCTACTGCCATATCTGAAGGTGGAATACCCAGCATCGCGATTTTTCCACCATGATTCATATTATTGAGCATGCTGTTAAATGCAATAGGCACACCTGACATTTCTAAGCCAATATCAAACCCTTCTGTCATACCCAGTTCTGACATGACATCTTCTAGCTTTTCTGTGGCGACATTGACTGCTCGGGTTGCGCCCATTTTCCTTGCCAGCTCCAGACGATATTCATTTACATCCGTAATGACCACATGACGAGCACCCACATGCTTAGCAACTGCCGCAGCCATTATCCCAATTGGTCCAGCTCCTGTAATTAATACATCTTCACCCACTAAATCAAACGATAATGCGGTGTGTACTGCATTACCAAATGGGTCGAAAATCGCAGCCAATTCATCCGAAATATTATCTGGGATTTTAAATGCGTTGAAGGCAGGGATCACCAAATACTCAGCAAAAGACCCTTCTCGGTTTACTCCCACGCCCGTTGTATTACGACATAGATGTACTCTACCTGCACGGCAATTACGACAGTGTCCACACGTAATATGCCCTTCACCCGATACGCGGTCACCAACTTGGAAACCACGAACCTCTTGACCCATCTCCACAACTTCACCAACATACTCATGGCCAACAACCATTGGCGTTGGAATAGTATTTTGAGCCCACTCATCCCATTTATAAATGTGAACATCCGTACCACATATCGCAGTTTTACGGATTTTTATTAATAGGTCGTTGTGGCCAACTTCTGGTTTCGGCGCATCTGTCATCCAGATCCCAGGTTCAGCCTTCAATTTCGATAACGCTTTCATACTTTTCGCTCGTTAAAGAGGAAGCTTTCGCCTCCCCAATAGGTTTAAATAACGTCCAATTCTTTACCAATACGAATAAACGCATTAATTGCGGTGTCTAGCTGCTCTTTAGTATGCGCGGCTGATATTTGCGTTCGAATACGCGCCTGACCTTTCGGTACAACTGGGAATGAGAATCCAGTGACATAAATACCCTCATTAAGCAATTTATCGGCCATCGCAGCAGCTATTTTCGCATCCCCCAACATCACAGGGATTATTGCATGCTCCTTACCCGCACACGTGAAACCAGCCGCTTCCATTTTCTCTCGAAAATAGGCTGCATTGCTCCAAAGTGTATCACGTAACGCTTGACCATCTTTGAGCATATCTAATACTGCGATAGACGCTGTAACAATAGATGGCGCGAGTGAGTTTGAAAACAAATATGGGCGTGAACGCTGACGTAACCAATCAACCATTTCTTTCTTACCCGCTGTATAACCACCAGAAGCACCACCAAGTGCCTTCCCTAGTGTTCCGGTTATAATATCAACCCGGTCTAATACTCCGCAATACTCTGGCGTACCACGGCCATTTTCGCCAACAAAACCTACCGCATGTGAATCATCAACCATCACTAACGCGTCATATTTATCCGCTAGATCACACACCGCCGCTAAATTACAAATAACCCCATCCATTGAGAAAACACCATCTGTTGCAATCAACTTTGTTTTTGCACCAGCCTCGGTAGCTGCAATTAACTGCTCTTCAAGCGCCGCCATATCATTATTGGCATAACGGAAACGTTTTGCTTTACACAAACGAACACCGTCAATAATCGATGCGTGATTAAGTGCATCAGAGATAATTGCGTCCTCTGGACCTAGAATTGTTTCAAACAGTCCAGCATTCGCATCAAAACACGAAGAATACAAAATGGTGTCTTCTGTTTGTAAAAACTCACTGATTTTAGCTTCTAGTGTTTTGTGAATATCTTGTGTCCCACAGATAAAACGCACTGATGCTACACCAAAACCATGGGCATCTAGGCCTTGTTTTGCCGCTTCGATTAGGCTTGAGCTATTTGCTAGGCCCAAGTAGTTGTTCGCACAAAAATTAATGACTGAATCACCTGATGATACAGCTATTTCAGCTTGTTGAGAGGATGTGATCACTCGTTCATTTTTGTATAAACCTTCAGCTTTAACTTCTTCAAGTTGCTGCTCTAACTGGCTATAAAAGGCCGATGCTCTCATTTAGAGTCTCCATTGGTTGCACGGGTTACCCATAATGAATCAACTTGGTGTTTGCTTAATTCACTACAGCTAATATCAAATAGGGATGTATTGTAAAAGTTTCAGAGCGTAATTGCACGAAGTGTGATTATCGTCCACCGTTCAGTAAAGTAAATATTTATGAGATGGAAGACAGAATACTGGGCACTTTATCCAATGATGAACATACAAAGTCAGCTGTTTCCATGGTTGCTTTATCAAACGCTTGACCTGATTTAACCAATATGGCAGTTTTTACTCCAGCGCTGCGAGCAGCTTGTATATCAGAGACTTTATCCCCCACCATAACACTGTTTTCAACCTTAATATCAAACTCATTAATCGCCTGCATCAGCATACCTGCCCGAGGTTTTCTGCATTGACAATCAACCAAGTACTCTGGTTCAGCTTTACTGGGATGATGTGGACAAAAATACACTTTACTGATTGCCACATCACGCTTAGCAAATTCCTCACACATCCACTGACTTAATACATTAAATTGAGCTTCGGTATAATAACCGCGACCAATCCCTGATTGATTAGTCACAACAACAATAATATAGCCTTGCGCAATGAAATACTGACATGCCTCAAAGACCCCTTCAATAAATTGAAAATCTTCTCTTTTATGTACATACGCATGATCAACATTAATAACACCATCACGATCTAAAAAAATAGCTTTTTGACTCATAACACCCTTATAACCTTTCAGTATTTACAACATGGTCAAACATGGTAACAACCTGTTCAGTGCTGATCTGTGACATTAAATCAGCGCCTTTAACTCTTGTACCCCATGGCACTTGCTTCGCGGTTTTCTTTTTTTGCTCAAATAAATTGTAGTGATAAACCTCAACAACATAGTCTAAATATAAATAAGGCCCGGTACGTTGTGGATTCGAATGTGCGTATAATCCAATCACTGGTGTCTGAACTGTCACCGCCATATGAGCAGGTCCAGTATCTGGCGCCAGAACTAGTTTTGCTTGCTTCAAAACACACAATAATTGCTTTAACTGCGTTTTTCCGACTAAATTAAGAATAGGACAACATGCTTGGCTGACTATTTTATCTGCCAAAGTTTGCTCTAATGTCGTTGGCCCACCAGTGAGCACCACACTAAACCCTTGCTTGTGTGCATGTTCAGCAACTTTCGCGTAGCGCTCAGGTAACCAATTTCTTTCTTCTTTACTTGCCGCAGGTGCAATCACAAAAACTTTATCTAACTCGTATAAAAGCTGACTTGCCACACTTTCATCATCCACCGAGTAAGGCATTTCCCAACTCGGAATACCGCATTTTGCACCAATTGCTCGAGCAAAATTCTGAAAGCCCTCTAAAACATGAGGCTCGCTTTGTGCTTGTATTCGTTTATTAATAAATAAGCTGTGTAACTCTTTGCTACGATGTTTATCAAAACCAATTTTCTTCTTGGCTGGAATGCATCTGGCTACCAAATTAGCCCGTAGGGCAACTTGCATATGCAGCAATACATCAAATTTTCGGCCTTTAAAACACACTCTCAACTGGTTATACGCGGCTTTCCCTTGCTTCTTATCAAAAATAACAAACTCGATACCTGGCAAGCCCGATAGCAACATGGCTTCAACCTTTCCTATTACCCAAGTAATTTTTGCATGTGGGTGAGCCGCTTGAATGTCTTGAACTGCGGAGACTGCATGGCAAACGTCACCGATAGCCGATAATCTTAAAATACAAATTGAATTATATTGATCTGTCACACTTTTCCCGCAAGATAAACCTCATTTAGAATCCGATCTTAAATTATTCACATCGCTTTGCAAGTTTATAGCGAGGTAAAAACGCGATACACTACCTCCATCTAAGTTTACTTTACCGCTGATATGCACATTAATGATACAAAACAGGGGTATATATTAAGCCCTGAATACGTTGAGCCCTCTTTCCCTTCTAAATACTTTGATGCGAGTTATTGGCAACAAAAAAACGCGATTGTAGGCACCAAAGAAGGACGCGCTACTGCTTGGTTTTTTAAGCATAACGACACCGTTAATGTGCTCAAACATTATTGGCGAGGCGGTATCATAGGCAAAATATTATCTGATCAATATATTTATACGGGGTTAAAAAATTCTCGTGTTTATCGCGAATTTTTACTTATGTGTGAACTACAAAAACGTGGTTTAGCAGTTCCTCAACCAATCGCAGCCAGAGTAACGAAATCTCTATTCATATATCGTGGAGATTTAATTACTTCCGCCATACCAGGAGCTATTAGTTTATGCGAGTTGCTACAGACACAGCCGCTTACAGATCAAAATCTTAGTGATGTTGCTTTAACTATCGCCGAGTTTCATAACGCTGGGGTTTACCATGCAGATTTGAATATCAACAATATCCTCTTTGATGATAAGGGGAAGGTGTATCTTATCGATTTTGATCGCGGTGAATTAAGAAAACCAGCTTTAGACTGGCAGAACAGTAATATAGAACGGTTACAGCGCTCTCTGCACAAAGAGGCCGGCAAATGGCCGACCTTCTACTTCACTCCTGATAACTGGGTATCATTTCACACCCATTATATGGATGCCAGACATCCATAAACTCTTATTGAGTTGACTGCGCTTTCTTAATAATATTTGAAGTAGAGCAACCATTTAAGAAGTCAAGCACCTCAACTTTTCCTCCGGCACTCAGCACATGATCGGCACCAGCGATTTCAGATACCTTATAATCACCACCTTTGACCAAAACATCAGGGCTGAGTCGTGCAATCAGTTCTGCTGGCGTATCTCCTTGTGCTTCACTGCCAAAAGGGATTACCCAATCAACCGAAGCCAATGCAGATAGTACCATAGCCCGCTCATCTAAAGGGTTTATTGGCCTATCGGAACCTTTAAGACGTGATATAGACTCGTCATTATTCAAACCGACAACTAACCTATCACCCATAGCTTTAGCTTGTGCCAAATATTTTACATGTCCCGCATGTAATATATCAAAACACCCATTGGTAAACACAATACGCTCACCATTTTTTTGTGCGAGTGCAATATGTTGATGCACATCATCATAAGGAGTTTGATAGTGCTCGCCATTCTCAATTAAGTACTGCCCTAGCTTGCGACTTAACTCTTCGGGCGTTACAGTGGCAGCTCCGAGTTTACTCACTGCAATGCCTGCAGCAATATTTGCAACTTCCACTGCATCTTTCGCAATCATACCGGCCCCCAACATCGTTGTCAGGGTTGCAATTACTGTATCACCGGCACCAGTTACATCACTCACTTCTCTTACTTGAGCTGAGAAATGATGTTTTTCTGAAGCACTAATCAATGACATGCCTTGTTCTGAACGAGTTAGCAACATTGCTTCAATGCCTGCTTCTTGTAGTAGCTTACGAGCGCTCTCAGTTAATGTCTCTTCAGAATCAACAATGCCCCCTGCTAGTTTAAACTCATTAAGATTGGGTGTAATGAAGTCTGCACCGCGATATAAAGCAAAATCAGATGACTTAGGGTCAACAAGCACTGTTTTTCCTGCGGATTTTGCAACGGCTATCATTTCTTGAATAGCCGACAGCGCCCCCTTATTATAATCTGAAAATAAAATATAATCATATTCATCAATGACTTCTTTAAGTTTACTCAACAGAAAGCGACTATGTGTATTTGTAAATGTCTCTTCTAAGTCTAACCTTACAACTTGTTGGTGCCGGCTTATGACTCGCATTTTAGCGATCGTTGGTAGCGCATCAATGCTCACTAACTGAGAATGTATATTTTCAAATTGCAAAATACGCTCTAGAGTTTGACCATTGTCATCCTTACCTATCAACCCGAGCAATCCCACTTTTCCATCTAAATGTGCCACATTCTTAGCAACGTTTGCAGCGCCCCCTGCTTTGTCTTCTAGGCGGCTCACTTTAACAACGGGTACCGGTGCTTCAGGGGAAATCCTACCGGTATCTCCTAGCCAATAACGATCAAGCATGACATCCCCAACGACTAGAACACGCGCTTCATTCAGATGTTGTAAGTTGGCTAAATTCATTGTTGCAACTCCGCAACCAACATATCCACAGCTTCACATAACCAATGACCAATAAACATATGAGCTTCTTGAATACGCGCTGTTTCATCATTACGAATTATAATTGGTAACTTCGCAATGCTTTTTACTTCACCACCATCTCGCCCCGTCAATGCCACAGTGAACGCACCTAACTCATTGGCTGCTGCCAGCGCCAAATTAATATTGGCGCTCGTACCGGATGTTGTTAAACCAATCACTAAATCTTCTTTTTTACACAAAGCTTGAACTTGACGCTCAAATACCGTATCGAAGTGGTAGTCATTGCTATGCGCAGTTAAAATAGATGTATCTGTGGTTAGCGCTATGGATGCCAACGGCCCCCGCTCCAGCTTATATCGAACGACAAATTCGGCAGCCAAATGTTGCGCGTCTGCCGCACTACCACCGTTGCCGAACCAAATAACTTTACCACCTCGGGCTAAAGCGCTTTGGCATGCATTCAATAGTTGCATCACTTCTTGATGATAATCAGCCATTGTATTGAAAACATCTTGATGACGTTGCAAAGAAGCTAAATAACTTTGTTCAACATGTTGATTTTTCGACATATCAGTTCCTAAATCACCGCTATTGGGCTTAATTCTGTAAATAATATCCGTGAGCTACCAGTATACATTGACTGATAACCAAGTATAGCTCTGTCCAAATACATCCTTACCCACAGCCAAAGTAGTCTCAACCTGCTTTTTGGCAATGCTACGACTATTGCTAATTTGCAACTCTTGACCCACTTCATAATTCTCCCCCAGTTGACCAAGCTCATTTAAATAACCACTTTTATTTTCAATTCTAGTGTATTTCGCTCGCCACAAAGAAGTGAAGGATTCACTATAAGTAACATCAATAACATGAGCTTGAGATGGTGCTGCATCGCCAAACTTTCGTTGATCACCAATAAAACTCCCCATGACAGCTCCACCAATTGAATTCCCGTAAGTTGGGTATATTTGATTGACATACCAAAGGCTGTGCTGATTTGAATACTCATAACGCAACGTACTTTCAGCTGTTAATTTTGGAAGATAAAAACCAAGATTGGTCGCGGTGTTACCAAATTGGTAGTTTTTGTGGCCTTTAGTATCCTCTCCTCCATATTCTATATACCACTCAACTGGCAATACTGTCGTTGTCCGTAATGTACTTGTAAAAGTTACCCATTGGTCTCCTAATTCTTCATCCCTACTACCAGTAAGACCCGAATTATCATTTCCTGCTGGGTCAAAATAAGCTTTTAATACATCCTTAACATTAACTTCGCGAGGCCCACCTCCGAATTGCATCATTCGATTTAAGCCAATTTTCCAACCATCTATCGGCTCTAGGCTAAAGTGTGTGCCAGCCAGCTTCGGTCTGCCACTATGGAGTTTTCCTTCATATAAGATGCCACTTTCTACATGTTCCGACTCTGCGTAAAAAAGCTCAAAGTCAAAGTTCCACCAGTTTTTTAGAGGTGCAATTAACCCAATAGATACAGAAGGTAGCGGTTTTGCATTATTAGAGTAGACTTGTGCAAAGCTTTTAAACGGTGAGAACCAATGTTCTTTATATCCTAAATTGAGCTGAAAAGTCTCACCGCCTAACGCGTAAAAGGTATTATAAGGGATCAAATCTCCAGCTTCGACTCGGTAATCAATGCCGACTTGTAATAGCGAACTTTCACTACCTCGCCAAATACCTTCCAGTGACAGTTCCCCATATTCACTAGAGACATTACTTCTCTCATTAGCTAATTTAACTTCCTCTCCAGAATCAATTCTCAATTTGACTCCCTGACGGGTAATGTCATCTTTACTTGAGTAGGGCTTCAAACGCTTCTGAATAGCATTATATAACGCTCTATCAAGACTATAGAGCTTTCGCAGCGCAGAATGTATTTCGCTTAAACGATATGGTTTTGCCATTGGTGTACCATGTGTTAAAGCAAACATCTGGTCAATTTGATACTCTAAAATGACATCTTTCCCAATTGGTAAATATGCCGTTGGTGCTGAAAATGTATAGGTAGAGAGGAAAAATAATATACCAGCAAAGAAATACGTACTTTTAGACTTCATCTTTTATCAGTGTTTTTTGAAATATACCTATATGGTAACAAAGTTATTTTGTGGGAGCACGACTCTAAAGTGTGTAAATTTGTTATTAGATTTTAATTCTTACACAATTCACAGTAAAATGAGTTTTTATATTTACCATATGTGACTCATGATACGCTTTTTATACAGCTGCTTCCTTTATATACTCAGCCCATTTATAGTCATTTATCTATACCTAATAAGAGGGCATAAAACTCCTACTTATCGGCTGTTTTTTTTAGAGCGCTTTGCTCTTTCTTTGAAGTCTTTACCAAGAAATGCCGTCATTTTCCATTGCGCATCAGTAGGTGAGGTGCTCGCAGCGACGCCATTAATAAAAGCATATATAAAACGCCACCCGAACGACTACATTGTAATTACCTGCAACACGC
The DNA here is from genome assembly GCF_018101015.1 of Pseudoalteromonas sp. MMG005. NCBI lineage: Bacteria > Pseudomonadati > Pseudomonadota > Gammaproteobacteria > Alteromonadales > Pseudoalteromonadaceae > Pseudoalteromonas > Pseudoalteromonas sp. MMG005. The sequence goes on from NZ_JAGJEK010000023.1 coordinate 121,296, forward strand.
CTACTGGTCGCCAACAAGCTACTGATAGCCTTGGGCAACATGCAAATATTTGTTATTTGCCATTTGATTTTTGGCATTGTAGTAAACGCTTTATCAAAACCTTACAACCAAAACTACTGATCATATTAGAAACTGAACTTTGGCTAAACCTATTAGCACAAGCTAACAAACAAGCATGCCCGACTGTTATTATCAATGCGCGTTTGTCTGAGAAATCGCTGAAAGGCTATCAAAGAGTCTCTCCCCTCGCCAAACGACTTATGAAAAGCATAGATCACTTAGCATGCCATAATGAGGAAGATGCAAAGCGTTTTATTACTCTGGGCCTAGCTAGGCAGAAAGTAACCGTAACAGGGTCAATAAAGTTTGACATCCAAATAGATTCTGATGTTCAGTTAAATGCTAACGCCTTAAAAGCACAGCTTGCGGACAGACCTGTATGGGTTGCAGGTTCAACTCACCCAAAAGAACATGAAAAAGTACTTTTTGCCCATCAACAATTATTAAAGAAAAACCCAAATGCTTTGTTAATTATTGCACCGCGACACCCAGAACAGTTTCAATTTGTTGCAGACATACTCAATCAACAAGCATTCTCTTTTACTAAACGTAGTGAGGCTTTAGAGCCTACAAAACAGGTTTTGCTGGCCGATACTTTGGGTGAGCTAAAAATGCTCTATGGCTGTGCAGATATTGCTTACATAGGTGGTAGTCTTATTGAAAGAGGTGGGCATAACCCGCTTGAAGCAGCGGCTTTTGCCGTTGGTGTACTTACAGGACCTTCAACTTACAACTTTTCTCACATTTACCCAGACCTACTCTCCAACAAAGGTGCACTACAAATTGATCATGAACAACAGCTTAGTGAAGTTTTAATTAAGCTATTCGATGATTTCGATACTCGAACGTTGCTGGGTAAAAATGCACATGCATGCCTACAGAAAAATCAGGGCGCAATTCCTAAATCTCTTGATTTATTAACTTCATTACGCACATCAGAGGAATTAACATGACCACACCTATTAATGTCATGCAGAACTGGGTTAGCTCTGTTATCGTTAAATTCAACTTTTGCCCATTTGCAAGACAAGAAGTTGAGCAGAATAAAATTCACTACCAACCATCGAGCAGTATAAGTCATGATGATGCTGTCATGGATATGCTTGAGCAATGCGTTCAATTAACACAAAATCCAAAAAGAGAAACAACCTTGTTATTTTTTACACAAGGGTTTCAAAACTTTGATGATTTCTTGAATCTAGTCGATTTAGCGAATGCTATGTTATGTGTGCAAGGTTATGAGGGTACTTATCAAATAGCTAACTTCCACCCTAATTATGTATTTGCAGACAGCGAAGATAATGACCCAGCAAACTATACTAATAGGGCTCCCTACCCAACTTTGCACCTAATTCGAGAACTCAGTATGGAACACGCGCTTGATAATTACGATGATCCGGAAAGTATTCCTGAAAACAATATAAAACTCACACGCAGAAAAGGAAAAATCTTCTGGCAGAACTTGCTCGCCGATTGCCATAATAAAAATGTAGACGAGTGACCGTATAGGCTACTTATTACTGCTTGTAGTACAAGGTAATTTGCTTGTACTATCGATTCCCTTTCGAAAAGTACTCGTGTTGTAGACTTACTATTACTGCGAAGTGCACTAATTACACTCATCGAAATAAATTGTAGCCTAGCTATAATAACTGCCATTTCATTGATATGTCTTTCGAGGCGTTCCTCGAATTCAATAGTAAAACCAATCATCGCCTAACGCCAATTTTGAATCGGCATCATCCATTTCTTGCCGGCATATTTTATCGCAAGATAAAGCATTTTTCTCGCTGAATTATCGCTCAGATTTTGCTAATAGTTGTGCCATGATTTTGCAATTTGCGGATATTGGCTGTCCCAGAAGTTGCTGAAGCGTTCCAGTTCAAGTAAGGCTTCATCCTCTGTAGCTGAACGATAAACACGCTTTAAATCAGCGGTGACTGCTTTGTAATCTTTCCTCGAGACATATTTCAACGAATTGTGAACCATGTGCACAATTCGCAGCTGGATGTTAGTTTGAGGAAAACGGTATTGATAGCATCAGGGAAACCTTTAAGGTCATCAGAAGATGCTTTCCATACCACGCTATTGAAGTTCTGTCAGAATGTTTAACCAACCTTCGTTCTCGGCGATCCACATACCCATCAGCTCTTTATAGGCTTCGGTATTGATACCCACAGCTACAATAAGCGACTTGTTGATAACCCTTTTTTCTTGACGAATTTTAACGACTATACAACTCAGTTAAACAATAGAATATATCGTATCAAATGGACGTGATTACCTCTCGATAACTTATTCGATAACCGCATACGAGAAACTAGTGTCGGCGATATATCAAAACCATACCGTTCATCAAAAGCATTCGATCGCTCATACCTTGTGCAAACAGCCAGAAGATTTTATCGCCCATAGATGTGAAACGGGTTTGGTGCTTTTTGATCAGCCTAGGTTCAAAATCGCCCCGTCAGTTTTAACCCGTTTGCTGTTCTTGCCATTGCGACTATCAGTCGATGTAGTTTCAAGGTCTATAAATACGCCTATTTCTTGCCCACTTTTATGGTTCCTGACCTACGTCAGGAAGACAACGAGGTGAGCGTAATAAAAACCCCACCTCTAAATAGAAACCTCCGTCTCCCTGAACTGGTTTCAGGGTCCATAGGGTTTTTATTCTAGGCTTTCTCTAAAGCTCTTCCCTAAATAGTTTTCCCAAACCCCAAATGCAAAAAACCCGTCGCATCTCTGC
>NZ_JAGJEK010000024.1:0-116431 GCF_018101015.1 Pseudoalteromonas sp. MMG005
AGCGCCTTGATATTGAACAAAATATCATCATTGGATTGTACGTAAGTTTTTTCAAAACATTTTCTATTCCAAAACCTTTATCCAAACCTGAGGTTAAATAGAGCTGTATGGTATTGACTCACCCTAAATGAAATAACGCCAGCTTTGTAAAAAAGGTGGTGTTTTATCATTGGCTGTGTGTTGCGTACGGCATGCATTTTTGGCTAACAATAGGCACTAATGCTTAATTATATAGGCGTGTTTTTATTGACACAGTTCTATGTAAACCAAGCTGTTTTTTCTCACGTAATTTACTACGTACTGTTTAGCTTAAATTTGAAACATATTCAGGTTTTTATGCAAATCAATGACACTTTTAGCGATACTTTCACTGGCATCAGCTGTATTTTTAGTTTCATTATTCGTTACTTCTGCGACTTCTCTGATACTCTCTAAACTCTCATGAATTTCTTGAGCCACTTCATGTTGTTGTTCAGCAACGGATGCAATTTGTTGGTTTAAATCTGCAATTTCATTTACTGATTCGGCAGCTAGAGAGAACCGCTGGGCAGACTCGGTACTTCTAGTCAGACACTCTTGCGCACTATCTGTTCCTTTGTTCATACTGTTAATGGCATTTTGGGCTTCCGCTTTTAAACGCACTATTAATTGTTGTATACCAACAGTGGACTCTTGTGTCCTTTGCGCTAGCGATCTCACTTCGTCGGCTACAACTGCAAACCCTCGCCCGGTTTCACCTGCTCGAGCAGCTTCAATTGCGGCATTCAATGCCAGTAAGTTCGTTTGCTCTGCAATGCCTTGAATTGAGTCGAGTACCACTCCTATATTGTTGGTTTCTGCAACTAAGTTTTCAATAACAGATGAGGCTTCGGCGACTTCATCAGCCATATTAGTGATCACATCTTGAGTGGCAATGGCTTCTTTATGACCATCAAGTACACGCTGTTTAACCGTGTCAGTTACGGTTGATGCATTACTGGCGTTTTGTGCGACTTCTTTGGTGGTGATGTTCATTTGGTTAATAGATGCCGCGACATTTTCAATATCTTCTCTTTGTTTTTCAACGTTCTTAAGCGTACGTTGCATTGCAACAAGCGCGCTCTCACTTGAACGTCCTAGACTTTCAGCGCCTAAATTGACTTGGCTGATCATACTGCTAAGTACTGATAAAAAGTGATTAAATGCGCCTGCTACGGCACCAGTTTCATCTTTGGATGAATCATCCATTTTTATGGTCAGATCACCGTCACCACTTGCAATTTGCGTTAGCCTGCTTGTCATCGTTTGGATGGGTTTACGGATCGCATTGGCAATAGTAAATGGTAAAAATGCTCCAATAACGCTAGCAAAAACAAAAATAGCAACCATCCATTTAATGGCCTCTTGTTCATCATGCTCGGCTTTTAATGCACTATTTAAGGTAAAATTTTGCACCTGTTCTAGCAGTTCAATTAATTTTTTATCAAGCTGGTCTTCCAATTCTTCAACATCATGAGATTGCGTTAACATCGCCGCTATTTGACCATTGCTGCCCAGTGTCAATACCTCATCGACCTGAACAATGAGCGTGCTGTAAATAGTTTTTATTTTTTCTAGCTCGACTAGTAGCTCTGAGAATTCATTTTTGGCTTTATCGGAATGGAGTACGGGGATAGCGATTTCAATAAAGTTTTGCACTTTAGTGATTTCTTTCGCTGTGCTTTTTACTAAGCTTTTCGTGTCATTTATGGCTTTATCAAACGTGGCACGATCTTCCATGTTTTGTTCATACCTAATGGCTTTTATCATTGCCCGCTCAAAGAGAATGGCTTGCTCTAGTTGGTGTTCGGTTACACTGGTGAGCATTTTCGTTAACGGAATGTCTTCCTCTGCAATATCTACCAATGATTTACCAATTTTATCCATCTGAGCAATGGAATAGGCCCCCATAATGGCCAATAAAAGAAATTGAGTAAAACCGAGGAAATAAATTTTTTTGCCTATATCGATTTTATGTAGCATGGTTATTCGTTCCAGTTATTGGTTGTCTCTAAAATATCGCAGCATTTTTATTGCGAAATTTTGTTGATTTGATAAATGTTCGTATGAATTTTTTGCTTGCATAAACTGGCTAAACCCTTCTAATTCTGCGACATTTTCGTTGGACAATAATTTAAATCCCATTTCCCATTGCCCAAAGCTTCTTTGGGCAATGGGCTGATAGCCAATCCGATTAATATTAGTATGCCGGTTGTCATTTTTGATATGTTCGAAGAGTGTTTTTACGTCATTTTCGGTACCTTCAAGTACTTGGATAAAGCTGCCAAAGCCATCATAAAGTAACAAGCCAGTTATCTTATTGTGCGTATTATTTCGTCGAGAAACGGCCAATAATTCTGCAAGCTGCTGCTCGTTAAAACGTTTCTGTGCTCGGCTTATATAAATTAATTCAACCATGTAAACCTCTTATTTTAACTTTGACTAATCGTTAGTGAAGTTGAGTTTAAAGTTATAAGTTGCCTAGCTGCAAAAAGCAAAATGGGTGTTACTTAAGAAAATAAAAGTCGCCATTTGCATCGATATTTACTCAGCCTTATGTTAACGCTAAAGGTACGCTCTATTTTTTATCTTGACGAATGTACAAAAAAATTAAAATCAAATGTTTAAGAGTTTTTTCTCGTTGTATTACAGATTGAACGGGTGTTAATTTTTAAGACTAAGTTCATTACCAAGTTTAGTCATAAAACGAGGTTCCTGCCAAATTTGATGTAATGAGCAAATACCGTGTGAGAGAGGTCAATGCTTAAAGAGTCAGTGCTTGTTTTACTGAGGAAGTTGTCGCTGAAAAAGGCTGTAAAGGTGAGATCAGTTGCCTGCAAAGAGGCCTTTTAACTCAGCCACTGAAAACGGTTTTTAACAGCCATATTCTTGATAACCCTTTGTATCCAGTTTGATACAAATCAACCACAAACGGATACCCTATACAGGTTGCGAACCAGATAGAGTGTTTTATGAACAAAAACACTCTCACAACAGGACACTCGCAATGAAAATCGCAATAAAAAAATCTCTCGTCGCCATTGTTGCGGCACAATTTATTGGCCTCACTGTTCATGCCGACCCGTTATGGCAACCCATTAATAAAGCAAAAAATACACCTACCAGCGAGACACAAAGTACTCATCAGTTAAGTACGTCAGCTTTGCTAAGTCGCTTGGCTGTTGAGGGGACAACCGAGGTAGCTGTACCGTTGCCGTCTGGTAAGCTGGTTACTTTTAAACTAACCCCTTCAGTGGTTATGGCGCCTGAACTCTCTCAAAAATACCCGCAAATACAAACATTTCACGGTGTACAAATTGATAACCCTGCTAATACAGGGCGTTTCGACATGAGCCCGAATGGGTTTTATGGGGTGTTTAATTTTCAGAATGAACGGGTATATATTGATCCGGTAAAAGGCACAGATGCAAGGCTTTATAGAAGTTACCGTGCAGCGGGGGCGCAAAGTGATGCAGCGCATATGACACGAAGAATGCCACGCAAGAAACTGGGGCAATATCAAGCGAAAAATACGCTTCTGAAGACGGCTGAGTTGCCAAACACCAGCATCGTATATCGCATTGCTTTAGCCACAACGGGAGAATATGCTGCATTTCATGGTGGGACCAAAGAGAAAACACTCGCGGCTATCGTCACCATGGTGAATCGCCTTAATGATGTTTATCATCGTGACTTAGCGATGACGTTTGAACTGATTGCAGACAATGATAAATTGATTTATCTCGATGCCAGTAATGACCCCTTTAAAAATACCGATGAAGACATTGATAAATTGACAGAAGTTATCAATACCGCGGTTGGCGTGGATAATTATGATATTGGTCATTTAGTGAGTACTGGTGGCGGGGGACTCGCTGGTTTTGAAGTTGTTTGCACTGATTTAAAAGCTGAGGGGCTAACAGGAAGTGAGACGCCGACCAATGATGCGTTTCATATTGATTATGTGGCCCATGAAATCGGGCATCAATTGGGGGCTGATCATACATTTAACGGCTCGTCAGGTGCTTGTGGCGGCGGGAATAGAGCCGATAATAGCGCCTATGAACCGGGCAGTGCGTCAACCATTATGGGGTATGCGGGAATTTGTGACGAACAAGATTTACAGGCAAATTCAGACCCCTTTTTCCATATTCATTCATTGGATCAAATGAATGCATTTAGTCGAATGAAAGAGGGGAAATCATGTGGTAAACACACTGAGCTGACTAACAACAAACCAGTCGTCAATGCTGGTCGTGATTATACGATTCCTGCCCGTACACCGTTTACATTAAATGGCAGTGCCACAGATGCGAATACAGATACATTGTCTTACTCATGGCAACAATTTAATTTGGGCGCAACATCATCAAGTAAAGTACAAGACAGTGAAGATGATGGTAAACGACCACTCTTTAGAGCGTTTAGCCCGATAAAGTCAGCGAGTCGCACGTTGCCAAAAATGGTGGATGTTTTGTCTGGCAATCTTAGCTATGGAGAGGCATATGCTACATCAACCCGTGATTTAGACTTTCGCCTAATTGTACGAGATGGTAAAGGTGGAGTGAGTGACGATGCCGTGAAAATTTCCGTCGTCGGTGGTGACAAGGGGTTTAGCGTACTTTCACCTGATGGCAGTTCGAAATGGCAATCAAATACGCAACTTGTACAGTGGCATACGGCAAATTCAGACAAAGCGCCGGTCTCATGTGCACATGTTAATATTTTACTCTCTTTAGATTCAGGGTTGTCTTTTCCTATAACGCTCGCAAATCAAGTAGAGAATAATGGCCAATATGAAGTGAGCCTACAAGGTCAACAAAGTGCCAAAGCGCGTGTGTTAATAAAGTGTAGTGACAATATTTTTTTTGCTGTCAACCAAGGGGATTTTACCATTAATCCAGGGCCGGATTCCCCAGTTAAACCACACATAACAGGACAAAGTCCGCTACAGTTCAATGAAGATAGCAACTTGACACTTAAGGTCTCTGATATACAGTTCGCGACAGCGCAAACAATTGATAAATTGACATTATCATCAGGTGAAAACTATACCGTCAACAACAATAGTATCACGCCAAAACAAGATTTTAATGGTGAGCTTAATATTGCTGTGACCGCGACACGTGGTCAATTAACGAGTGATGTATATATGCTTAAGGCGACAGTACTGGCCGTGAATGATGCACCAATCGCGCAAGATGATGTGCGTACTTTGGAGCATGACCAGCAAGACTCTGCAATTGATGTACTTAGCAATGACACAGATGTTGATAATGATAGCCTTAAATTGACGTTAATCGATTATATAGGCAAGGCGACGGTGAGTATTAAAAGTAACAAGTTAAGCTATACACCAGAAAAAGGCTTTTCGGGTATTGAACACATTATTTATACGGTGAGTGATGAACAAGGTGGGACTGCCACAGCGACTCTAGCAGTGACAGTCAGCCCAGCTAAAAAAACGGAAACGGGTAAGAATGAAGGGAAAAAGTCGTCGTCAGGCAGTGTGTCTTTGTGGTTGATATTTATCATGCTGTTAAGTGTCTCAACGCGTTACTATAGGGTGAAATATGATTAGAGCCATAGGTGCTGTACATGTAATCATGTTGACAGGCTGTGCTATGCAGCCTGATACATCATTACATAACACGACTGCAGTTGAACGTGTTTTGGCAGATGCCATTGAGCAGGCCAAAGCTCGTGATGACACGCGCTTACTTGCGATGCGCACCCGACGGTTGGTTATTCCGGGGTATGAGCATTTGGATAGTCATAAAATTAAGGCTCAGTGTGGCGTTAAATATCACAGAGAGAGTAAGGATACGTTAAAAGAGAATGATGATAGAAAGCAGCAACTTGTACAATATCAATTTGCCCGAGAATACAATTTGGCACTCTATCCTTATTGTTATTTAAGTCAGTAACCTAAAGTGGGTAAGAGATATTTACCCACTGTTTTTATTTTTATCCAGTGGTAAGCTTTATGCTCAGCAGTCAATTAAATAAATTGGGGTATTTGTACGTGCACAGAATTTTAATCATTGATGACGATGCTGAATTAACGAATCTAATTAGTCAGTTTTTAACACAAAATGGCTACCATGTTGATGTTATTAATGATGGTAACCGAGCTGCTGAACGCGTTGAATTACTCTTACCTGATTTGATCATCTTAGATCTTATGCTGCCAGGGACAGATGGACTGAGTATTTGCAAAACGATTCGCCCACGTTTCACCGGCCCAATTATTATGCTGACCGCGCTTGTGGATGACATTGATGAAGTAACCGGGTTAGAAGTTGGCGCAGATGACTATTTATGTAAGCCACTAAAACCACGCGTACTACTGGCTCATATTAGAGCACAATTACGGCGTCAGTCTAACCTTAATGATGTTACTCAAGAGTTAAAGTTACTTTGTGATCAAAAGCTTAAAATAGATACACGAAGTCGTCGCGTTACTTTTGATGAGCAGAATGTGGTTTTATCTAGTGCTGAATTTGATCTACTTATCGTATTAGCCGACTGTGCTGGTAGTATTATTTCTCGAGATGCGTTACATCAAAAAATATTTAAACTAGAGTACGATGCTATGGATCGCTCTATTGATTTACGGGTATCGCGGTTACGCAAGAAATTAGGCGATGATCCAAAACAGCCAACCATTATTAAAACAATAAGAAATAAAGGCTATCTCCTTGCTCTTTAATATGAAGCACATACTGATTGGTATGTTAAGTGTGATCTTACTTAATATCATCGTTGCAAGTTTGACTCAGACGCATTTGGTATATGCATTAGATAACATCATATTTGATCAATATGGTGCGTATCTCATAGAGGGTAATCGGCAAGTTCAGGGGATCATGACTTCCACATCAGATATTAATCTTGCAATATTAAAACTTAACAACCAATTCGATATAGAGGCTTATACAGCTACTCTGTCAGAGTTTAATCAAGATGTTTATTTGATGGCGCAATTGAGTGAAACGGCTGTAAATTCCAGTTTTATTGATGTTGAAACGGCAAGTATTTATTATCGAATAGCGGGCGAAGAACTTTTAGTATTAGGCCCCATTGTATTTGAAAATACGTTAACACGACTGGCAGACTGGTTACTGTGGTTAATCGCCGCGGGGTTGAATTTATTGATTGCACTGCTGACTGTATGGAGAATTAATAACAAGTATGTTCAGATATCGACTCAAATCCAACGCTTACCGATCACCTTCAACGTAAAAAATGATGTGACGAGTGAGATTGATGAAATTGAGCAGCACTTATATTTAATACAGGCACAAACCCTAGAGCGGATCAATTTACAGCGAGATTTATTGCATGGAGTGGCGCATGAGTTTCGCAGTCCTATGGCAAGGATGCAGTTTGCACTCGATATGTTAGAGGATGCTCAACCAAGTGAAAAAGCCGAGCTGACGGCAACCATTCATAAGTCTTTACAGGGCTTAGATGACTTAGTGAAAGAGTTACTATATTACGCGAAGCTTAAAGATGGCAGTGCTTTATTGCACTTTACGCCCACTAACCTTTCAGAACTGATTGACGATGCCATTGCGGTTGTTTCAGGGTTTTATCCCCATGTGACGTTTGTAAATAGTGGTAAAAATATCACTCTTGATGCCGACAGCAATCTACTAAAACGATTACTGGTGAATATACTTCGTAATGCGGGTCGTTTCGCTCATGCTCAGTGTAACGTTACAATTTTGCGTTTACATTATGAGGTTAAAATTTATATCGAAGACGATGGAATTGGCATTCCACCGGGGAAAAGTGAGCGAATATTTGAGCCATTCACCAGACTCGATCCCAGTCGTTCTCGTGATTCAGGAGGGTGTGGGTTAGGGCTTGCTATTGCCCATTCTATTGCTCAATTGCATCGAGGCCATATCTTAGTTGAAGAGGCTCAGGGCAGTGAAAACGCATTGAGCGGTGCTTGTTTTAGTTTGACGCTGCCACTCACACAATCATAAAGTGCGTTATTAAATCGATTGTTTGTGTAGAAGGAACTACACAGCACGTTGGCCGCTATATTTTATTTGTTCATCTGAAAGCCCCCTTTAAAAGCGCATCTAAGACAAGCTGATACTTTTAGGCGGGTTATGCAGTGCGTTTACCATGATGCGGTTGTTACAAATATTAAGTTTGCTTACATTTGTATTTTGCTTTGTGGTTTGTATTTCAATTAAGCTGAACTTTTCGTGTTGAAATTTAACTTAGCTAAAGGCAAGCGCAATGAAACGGAATTTTTATATATGCATTATTGTTATTATGTTGATACCGCTTATAGGGTGCGACGTAATGAATACGGTTAGTATGAAATGGGCCAATAATGGCATTACACCTACATGGTTAGGTAATCAAAGCAAAGCGGCGCTTAAGGTACGTTACATCGGCAATAAACCTCATGTTTATGCCAAAGTGAATGGCAAAGAATTACTTTTTTTACTCGATACAGGTGCAAGCTTTACTATTTTGGATAGCACTGAAAAGGTTAAGTCACTGAACTTAACAATGGGTGATAAATTAGCTGTTGGTGGTTGGGGCGATGATGGGGCGACTTCAGCCCATAAAAGCCATATTGATCACATTGATTTCGGGTCGTTTAGCTTTCAAGATGTGAATATTGCGTATGTGCCTATTATAAAAAGTAAGTACTATCTACGTGCAGATGAAGCGGTGGTAGATGGGGTCATTGGCCATGATTTAATGCAACATTTTGCGTGGACATTTGACCGAGAAACCGAAACCATCTTAGCGTCAGCAACACCTTATGTCGCACCAGTAAAAGCGCAAGCACTGCCGTTTAACCGGTTTTTAAGCAAAATCAGTGTTAATGCTCAGGCTGATTTTGGTGATGAGCATAAGGTCACGGAACCTTTTATTATTGATACAGGGTCTAGGCATTACGTTAAATTAAGTGCGCTATATGTTGAAAATAATAAGATAGAAGTCGGGCCCACGGTAACCGCGTCAGATTTTGGCTTATCGGGCCAGATGATACATACACGTTTTACTATGCCTGAGCTGCAATTAGGCAAGATTAAAATCCCGAGCGTTAAAACCAACTTAGTACCTAATGTAGATGAAGATGATTTGTGGGTGATTGGCAGTGCAATTTTTAAGAACTTTGTAACGACCATTGATTATCATACTGATACACTTTATTTGGAACAGAAGCGTCCAATTGTAGTGAGATATAACTTAATTGGTTTGGAATTACGAAAGATCCGCAGTGGCGAGTTTGTTGTACGTTATGTGATGCCAGATTTACCAACAGCGAATTTAGCTATTAACGTTGGAGATTTAATTACAAAGCTCAATGGAGTACAGGCAAAAGATATTACGCAAGAACACTGGTTAGACATTGCAGGGACCGCCGCAAAGCATACGGTTTGCTGGGTTAACGAAAACGCCAATGAGACATGCCACACAATTCAAGCCAATGCGATATTTGGCTATTCATCTTAAGGCGAGCATCTTTATTCTATCCGCGTATGATTGCAATGCATCATACGCGGACAGATGCTGAGTATTCAGAGCGCTTAGCGCTCTTTACTTGTTCGCAAACCAAGGCCTCATTTTGTAAAGCGTGTTGTCCTTTAGAATAAACTTATGTCTAAGCACGCCAGCAATATGCAAAATTACCAATGCGATTAGCGCTTTAACACAAGAAGCATGGACGAAACGCGCGGTATTAAATAAGTCTGTGTCATGATTGCCATTAAGTGCAATGCTGGCAAAAAGTTGTACTGGCAACTGATGGAAGTTGGCCGTGATGTAACCTGTAAGCGGTACTAACACCATGAGTGCGTATAAAGCATAATGGGTGAGTTGTGCGATGGTTACGAATGTTGGCGGCTGCTCATGCTTTGGCTGCTTATGCTTTAAAATGAAACGCTTGAAAAGGCGTATCATTATTAACAAGCTGATGAAAGTACCTATGCTAGAGTGGCCTATCAGCATGACACTGTGGTCAGTGTCACTCATTTGTTGGTTAAAGCCGACTAATGCAAAGCACATGAGGATAATAAGCACGGCGGATAACCAATGCAGCAATTTATAAGACCAACTATAAGAAGTCATTGTTCATCTCCAATTTAAAATAAATGGTTTAAGATTGATAGTTTAATTGATATTTTTATATAGATAATCAGGCTGAAATTTAAAAGACTGTTTTTATATATGAACAATGATTTAAACCAAATCCGTATTTTTTGCCAAGTGGCACAATTGCAAAGTTTTACTCAAGCCGCGGAATCGTTAGGTATTGAAAAGTCCACAGTCAGTAACAAAGTGAGTCAATTAGAGGCCCGCTTAGGGGTTAAGTTGTTGCAAAGAACCACGCGTTCGGTGAAATTAACCGATGAAGGAGCGCAGTATTTACAGTTTTGCCAACAGGCAATGCGCCAACTTGAGCTGGGTGAAGCACTCATTAGTGATATGCAGCAGCAAGCTGTGGGTCATTTACGCGTTGCGGTGCCTCAGAATTTTGCCGATGTTATGGCTGCCATGGTGGTTGTGCCTTTTTTATCAGAGCACCCGAAAGTCACGCTTGAAATGCAACAAGGCGCCCAGAATGTTGATCTTATTAAAGAGGGCTTTGATCTTGCTATTAGAGCCAGTTTTAGTGAAGTGGATGATTCGAGTTTAATTTATAGGAAAATTTATCAGTCTCAACGTATTTTTGTTGCGTCAGCTGAGCATGTGGCTAAATTTGGCAATGCAGCCAATATAAAGCAGTTGCGTGAGCAACCTTATATTGCAAGTTATGCCGGTGAGCGCAGTGATACGTCATTTAACCAAGTGTATGTTGATGGCCGCTGGCATACACTGCAGGCACGTTTCACGGTCAACTCAATTGCAGCCATTGTTCAGTCGATGCAAGCTAATTTGGGTTTCGCTATTATGCCAATTACCATGGTGCGAGATAAGTTAGCATCGGGTGAGCTAGTACAAATTGCCCCTCACGTTGCGTTGACGGACTCTGTCATTTATTTGGTCTACCCCAGTCGAAAAGGGCAACCCGCAAAACTCAAAGCGTTTATTGATACTCTGGTGTGTTGGGGTGATAAAATGATGCGGGAAAATCACCGACGAGCAGATTAATTAACCTCAGATTTGGGTAAGGGTTTTGGAATAGAAAATGTTTTGAAAACAAACTTATGTACAATCCAATGAGGATATTTAGTTCAATACCAAGGCGCTTTTATACAGTAATAGCGGGCTATTACAAATGAAAGCAACGCCGAGAGTGAGAAAAATAGCTTTATTGGGCAAATTCGCTTATCCAGAGCTGAGGTTAATTAATAGGGCGCTGAATATAGGCGCCTGCAGCGCCCTAATTACTTTGTAGATATGGGGCTGTAGGTGCCACTTATAGCATGTTAGGCCATGATTTAATCACCGCGGTTATACGCCATAATATTCGTTTATATAAAAATACCGATGACATCGGATACCTTTTAAACCCGATTATGCTCAGTGGTATAATCAATATCAGGCCCTAGCGGGACTATTTGTGTCGGGTTTATCATGGTGTGACTGAAATAATAGTGACGTTTTATATGATGAAAATCGACCGTGTCAGCAACTCCTGGATATTGATATAACGCACGAATGTAGTTTGCAATGTGTGGATACTGCTCCAGTTGACGTAGGTTACATTTAAAGTGGCCAAAATATACGGCATCAAATCTAATCAGTGTTGTAAATAAGCGCCAGTCAGCCTCGGTGATAGTATCACCTGTTAAGTAGCGCTGCTGAGATAATTGTGTTTCGACCTTATCTAATGCTGAAAACAAATTGTGGTAGGCAACTTGGTAAGCATCTTGGGTGGTGGCAAAGCCCGTTTTATAGACACCATTATTTATGCTGTGATAAACCAAGTTATTCATTTCATCAATGGCTGCTCTTTTTGATTCAGGGTAGAAATTAAGTGTATTGTTAGTTATATCGTTAAATGCGGTATTAAACATGCGTATGATTTCAGATGACTCATTACTAACAATACATTTTTGTTTTTTATCCCATAATACAGGCACTGTGACTCGGCCACTGTAATGTGCTGCATGGTGTGTATAAACCTGATGCATATAATCAAAGTTAAATAACTCATCACCACTGCTGTTTTTTGAGGTGTCAAAGGTCCAGCCATTTTCTAACATATCTGGACTAACGACTGACACAGAAATATGTGCTGTTAAGCCTTTTAAGGCCCTAAAAATGAGTGTGCGATGCGCCCACGGACACGCCAGAGAAACATATAAGTGATACCTACCAGATTCAGCTTTAAAGCCATTTTTACCCGATGGCCCAGCTTCACCATCATGGGTAACCCAATTACGTAACTGTGCTTCTTCACGCTCAAACTTTCCTTTACTTGTATTTGTGTCATACCAGCGGTTATGCCAAATGCCATCAACTAATAAACCCATAATATTGTCCTCTTTCCTGTCCTGATTTGATCAACTTTTTATTACAGCAACTCAAAGATTAATGCGGTTGTATCGCGATTACTTTGGTTATGGAATGTCAGTGTGTTTTCATCCGTGATTTTTGCGCCATCGCCTTCATAGAGCATGGTATGATTTATTCGTACCGTGCCTGCGATGATATGCACATAAATATTGTTGCCCATTGTTTTTTGAAAATCGAAGCTGTCAGTTGGTTTAACAATCAACTGATGTAGCTTTGCCGTTTGCTTAATTTGTAGGGTGTGGTTTTCTCCTGATGGGCTTGCAATAGTGCTTAAGCCATATGCACGACCAAAGTTTTTTTGTTGATAGCGTGGTGTATCCCCTGTTACATTTGGCGCTATCCAAATTTGTAAAAAACGTAATGGCTGGGTTTTTGAAGCGTTGTACTCGCTGTGGTATATCCCTTTTCCCGCCGACATTAATTGAAACTCTCCCGCTGATAACGTTTGAATATTGCCAGCACTGTCTTTGTGCTCTATAGCGCCTTCGAGTATATAGCTGATGATCTCCATATCGAGGTGACCGTGGGAATCAAACCCTGCACCTGGGTGAACGATATCATCATTGATCACCCGCAGTGCTGAGAAACCCATATGGTTTGGATCGTAATAGTTTCCAAATGAAAAGGTATGTTTGCTATTGAGCCAGCCAAAGTTTGCGTTTCCTCTATCTTGTGATTTTCTGACACTTAACATGTTATCTCGCCTCTCAATACGTAATAAATATAGGCACTTAAGCGAATCGATTCGCCAAATGATTGTCTAAAGCGAGTTTACCGCTACCAGAAATAACCAAAGAAGCACTGGCAGCGAGTAACGCGAGCGCAAACTCATAACCGTTATTGCTCATAAATAGACCATGGGTCAAGTGCACAGCAAAGATGGCAACGAGCATTGTGATAGCGAGTACAGATGCCGCAGGACGAGTTAATAAACCAAGTAAGATGAATAACCCGCCGACGAATTCACTACAGCCAGCCAAAAGTGCCATTAGTAAGCCCGGCGCAAGACCTATTGATGCCATAAACCCTGCGGTTCCATCTAGCCCGTAGCCACCAAACCATCCGAATAGCTTTTGTCCGCCATGCGCCATAAAAATAACGCCCACAGGCAATCGAAGTGCGAATGACGCATAACTTGAGTGAGATGCAGTTAACGTTCTGAGTAATGTTTTCATTCTATTATCCTCAATTTTTTTAAATAAAGAGTACAGCATGATTTATTCACCAAGTTGCTGTTTAAAGCCAGTATAGATATGGTAGTGTCAGTTAAAAATCGAAATGTTTTGAATTATTAGTTCAAAAAAATTGAATGTTGATTTGTAAGAAGGTGATTATGTATCCGGCTATTACTATTGAGGCACTTAAAGCGCTTGACGCGATTGATAAAAAAGGGAGCTTTGCGGCGGCAGCCCAGTCTCTTTATAAAGTGCCTTCGGCGCTAACTTACACGATTAAAAAACTGGAAGAAGATATCGGCACTGCATTATTTGATCGTTCAAAGCAAAGAGCGGTACTCACTCCTGCAGGAAAGTTGGTATTGGCACATGGTCGAGATATATTGCAAGCGACAAATGAGATGGTAGATGCAGTTGCTCAGTTAGCATCAGGGTGGGAGCGACAATTACGGATTGCACGTGATACGGTGATCCCTCCAGATATTTTGTTTGAGTTATTGGCTGAATTCACTCAGCTACCACAAAGCGTTGATGTAACTTTGAGTGAAGAAGCCTTAGGGGGCGGTTGGGATGCTTTGCACAGTAAGCGGGCTGATATTGTCATTGGTGCATCAGGAGAGCTGCCAAAAGGGTTGTTTAATACGCATAAAATATCACAGGTGCATTTTGTGTTTGCCGTTGCATCACATCACCCACTAGCCAGTGTCAGCGAGGTGATTGATATTGAACATTTAAGGCAATATCCCTCGATTGTGGTTGCAGATAGTTCGCAAGTACTCCCGGCAAGAGACAGTGGTTGGTTTAACAGTAAACAAGTGATTCGAGTGAATAGCATGAGTGCAAAGTTAATGGCTCAATTACAGGGAATTGGTGTGGGGTTTTTACCACGGCATTTAGCTGACCCTTATTTAAAAGAGGGCACTTTGATACAAAAAAAGTGTGCGATCCCTCGGCCAAATCAAGACTTATATATTGCTTGGAATAAAGGGCAAGAAGGTAACGCTTTAACGTGGTTTATACAGCGGCTTTGCCAGAGTGATTGGGCGTGCTAAGTCATTGCATTTGAAAATTAAAGACGCTTTTATTGTTTAGGTAATGTCATCGAAAAATAGAATCACAAAGAGTACGCTGAGCATTAAAATAGCGCCCTATCGAGCGTGTAAATAAGTGCACTTGTAATGCGCTGTAATCGCACATTTCCTAAGCTGTGTAATTCTTTTACTTAATATTAATGTAAAGGAAGAGCGACATGAAAGCATATATTGATAGTAATTACTTCTGTATCTATCACGCACTGAGGACAAGACTATATCAAGCAAATGGTGTCTTTTTGTTGGTAGCGATGATGTTAGTAACCGTATTTTCATCGCTTGCGCAAGCTGCGAATCATCCAATGTCAACCCCAGCAAATGATGATGGGCAAGGTAACCTTATCTACTTAGATAGACATGCGTTAGATTGTGCAAACAATGTAATAAGTTCATTGCGCTTGTTTAGACCATCAACGACGCAAATAGCGTATGCATATACGTGTACTGAAACAGGTGACATAGCTGGAGCTAGCACATATACGCCTGCAAATAGTGATGGTGCGGGCAATATCATTTATTTGGATCGACATACAGTCAATTGTGAAAACAAAGGGCTGCAATATTTACATTTAGAAAGACCAACGGGTAATACGGTTCAATATCACTATAAATGTGGTAGTAAAAGTTTAACGGATGTACAAGATTATTTTACGCCTGCAAATGCAGATGGCGGGGGCAATACGATTTACTTAGACAGGCATAATGTGAGCTGCCCAAACAATAAAGTACTGAGTTATTTAAAGTTAGAAAGACCCACAGGTAATACCATTCGATATCACTATAAATGCGGCACGTTTGATAACGGCGTAATTAACGGGTTTGTTGATGCCTTCGCGCCAGCAAACTGGAACATATCGGGTGTTGCTACAACCAATATGACGGCCGCAGCATTAACGGCATCAGTGAACTTTGGTGGTGGCGGTGTGACGGCGGCTATTACAATACCTGAGACAGGACATATTAATTTTGATTGGGCTATGACGCTCCATTCTGCAGGCCAATATGGCGATGTTATTAGGTACGTAATAAATGGTACTGCGTATGACTTATCTACAGCGGGAAGTGCCTCTGGTTCTGTTGCCAGTGTTGCTGTAGAAACAGGGGATGTATTTGAGTTTTTAACTTGGGGGACGACTCAGTCTTCAAGCTATAACGCAACGTTTGATAACTTTAGTTTTGTTCCCGAGAATCACATGTTAGCCCCGCAATGTGCTTTTTCAGGAGACAACCAAGGTCGCAATGATGTCGGTTTTTCAGGGCAAACATTCGTTTATCATAATACCAGTTATGGCTCAAATCGGTTTATGTGGGATGGTGTAAACAAAGGGGACGTACCAATTGGGACGCACTCTGTAACGGATACTCAGGGGAATGTATTTACATTCGGGGCTGAAGTATCACATCCATATGCTGACCTTTGGTATTATGAAATTTGCGTAAATATGCCTTGAGTTGCTTTGTTTATCGCAATAAATATTAGAGCAGTTTTAAAGGTATAAATAAAAGGGAGGGGTGAGCGACATTCTATGCTGTTCACCTTTCATTATTACCTGATCTTTATATAAGGTATGGGCGTCACTGTAAGCATATGGTGCTATAACTGGCTGATTAGCAAGTGCACTAGCCTATCGCATATTCAATACTGTTCTCATACGATACATCATCTCCCTATTTCGTTAGTGAATGCATGTTAGTTTGCATGGATGTAATGCGTTGTAATTGGTTTGAGGTGCTTTTTGGCTTATCTTTTTTTAGTACTTATTACCGTCACCAGCTTTTTATGCCAAGCACTTAGGGGGTTGTTTTAATGTGCAAGGACATTGGCTGGGTCATATAACCCCTCAATACTGTAAAGTTATGGAGAGTAAAATGTCTAAGGAACCACAAGTATCTTCTGTTAAACCATATAAAGAGTGGCAAGAAAATCAACCGTCTGGGCCTCAGTTCGGAATATTATCAAAGCTGCATGGCACATGGGTGAATTGGAAAGATGGGCCAAGTGGCCTACACACAACCTGCATGCCTTCACCAGGGACTTCTTCAGAAACGATTTTCGGTGTTTTCCACTTTAAATCTCAACAGTACCGAGAACAACTCAAGTTCACACGGGTTAACGCGCCGGTTCGTAACCGCGGGGGATCTAACGAGCAGTTTAATGGTGCGCTAAAATATGAAACCGCGATCATCGATAATGACAATGCTTTACAGCACTTTGAAAATGGCATGTATTTATGGCTAGGTGATAACACTATGCCTTGGCAAGAAGATAGCCCTTATCAAAACCCTCCGACTATGTTTAAGCATAGGTCGAGCGCTGAATCGGTGAAAACCGATGCCGCCGAGCCCGTAATGGGAGCCGGGGAGTTAGGGCCACAGTTCGTACCGCCACACTCAATTTCTCGCTCTGGGGTGATCCCCCATGGCACGACAATTCATTTAACCGGTCAGGTAGCGCAAAGCAGTGATGAGGGCATAGCACCAGACATTGGTGCGCTGTGGGAACAGCAGTATTTATCCATATCGCCAACGATGGGAATGGATCCAGCGCGAGATTTAATCGCAGGATCGCGTGAAAAACCTAAGTGGACCGTTCTCCCACGAGAAGATCAAGAGGGCGGAGGGGTTAATAGTGCTCGCGCTTATTTTCAGCGTATTTTTAATTATGATCAATTTGGTGCCAAATACCCCTATACCGTGCAACCTAACCTGCTGTTAACTGATGCTAATAAAAATTTGAAATTTAAAAGATTCGACTTGATTGAGCTAGATTCGCAACATGACACCGGAGTACAAGGGGCAACGGTGAATAATGTGATGATAGAACGCTATTGCCGAGTTGCTAGAATGCGGCACCGTATGTGGCTAGAAGAAATCGAAGTTAAGGGCAAAGATGGCAAGATAAAGGTGATTGATCAACTGCAATACGAGCAAATAGTGGATTTTGAGTTTATGTTTGGGTCAAGTGGTGACACGACATTATGGCCGCATATTCAAGTCAATACGTTACGTAGAGTGGAAGATATTCCGCTTGATGAGCAGCTCCCAGCTATTAAACTTCCTGAAGAAGAAGATAAAGCCACTGATGGGGCACCAGAACCTGTAGTACGTCACATGAAACACACACTCGACTAATGCGCATTTGAGCCCAGAGTATGGATGGGGTCGCCGTTGCAATATGCTGAGCTGGTTGTTTGGTGATTGATGTTGAACATGAATATCAATCACCATTTACCAGGCTTCGTTGTACATTTTGTCAGATGATTATTCTCTTGCGTACAGTTATGTGTCGTGTGGTTAATTGCGTTTACGCGCAATGGCGGTCAACTTTTTCCGGTATAGTTGCATAGAATGAAACTTAATGGGCATGCCGACATTCACCAAGGCATGCCTGAAAAACCAAGTCATGCGGTCATGAAGTGATGGGTTTGGAATTAACTCAGTTTGCTGACCATCACTTTTAGCTGGTATGTCAGTGAGGTAGCGCAAGTCACCTGTGTGGCGATACAGTGAAAGCACATCGAGCTTTTCTTCTATGGAGCGTAAGGTTATTTGCGGCCCAGAGTTATTGCGCCCCTCTTTCCATTCAAGCAATAATCGCATGGCTTTCGGTAATAATGAAAATAGGCTTAAAACGTAATTTGACGGTAGTCTAGGCACAATATCAGAGCAGTTAACCACCCGATAAATCGGCGTTTTGAGCCCATTAAAATAATTGTAGTCAGCCGCTTTTGGTGCGCCATAGGTATAACATGCGCCATTACTATCTGGTGCGAGCTCTCTGGTTGCTATGCAGGCCAAAGCACCACCAAGTGAGTGGCCGGTAAAAAATACCGGGGTTACATCATTGGCGAGCGGATCATAGGGCTCGCCTTGTGATTTTTCGAGTATGTTTATTATTTGTGCTTTGACGCTCATAAATGAGCAGAAAAAGCCGCTATGAACGCTGAAGTTGTTGCCAACACTTTGATGTGCGTTACTCACTTGTTGTTGTTCTTGCGATAAGGGCGTTGCGTAGATATTGGTAAGCCAATCTTCGAGACGGGTTTCTGAACCTCTAAATACCACAACAATATAGGGTTTTTCATTATCGATGTTACCCGCTGCAGGTGTGTATTTACACACAAACCCTTGTGCACTCAGTTGGTGTGATAGCCCGAGTGGCTGACTCGCAAAATCCATCGTGTGTTCATCACCTGCGCTATGAAAAGTACCGTCAAATGTGCCTTCTAAGGTAAACCCTGCTTTTTTCAACGATGATTTTAGTAATGTTTCGCCCACAATAAGCGCGTGCTCCTTTTGAGTCACTAAACTTTCAAGTGGGGCTTTTACATTGTGAGCGTGTGGGTTGACACTAAAGTGGCTATCGAACACCGCGTTTATTTGTGCTGTTAAGCCTTGGACTTCGTTATCAATGACACTAAAGCGGATGTAAGCCAATTGTGAGAGCTCAGCCATAATATAAGAGACGCGGTCGCTATAGCCAATACGTCGCCAAGGTAGCTTAAGTAGGTTTGGGTGCATGAAATAATCATGGGTAACTGTATTGGTTGTGACTCGCCCAAGATAGACAGAGAGTAATCCATAGCCTGCGGCGATCAGGGCTAGCGCACTTTGCCAAAAGTGGTGAGCGAATAGGCTGTTTGCTAAAGAGGATAAGTGTGCAAGATAACCTTCAAGCGTACGTATAATGGCGTCAAAACTCAGGCCCTCTAGGGCGCCACCTGTCATCGCGATACCAACCAGCAAAGAAGACATCACGGCGTAGATGACCCCTAAAAACCATAATGAGATGCCGATGCTTCTAAATACTCTGGCCTTACTCGCTCCGTGTTTCATAGTTACCTTTTCAGCATACGGTTACATCAAAAGTGTGTTTTTTAACCATAAACCGAAAGGTACAGGTTTTCAAGAGTGCCTAAGAACACAATAGATGTTTCTGTTGATTGTATGAGGAGAGAGTCGTAGCACTGAATGGCATGTGTGTCATGGGGTTAAGTGCATATTTGGGAATTCATGAACGCAACGTATGTGAATGTGCAATTAGGCGTTATAGCTCTTGTGTGATGAAAAGCATTAGCACAGCGTATTTTAGTACAAAAGAGGCTACCTAAATTTTAAAGGTAGCCACATAGTTACGAACAAATTCAATGTGAGCTAAGATTAATCGCGCTTTTCAAATCTTCTCGTTGTTTCGAATGCGTGTAATTGGCCATAGTACATAGCCATATAACCGTATTTAAAGGTATAAATATCCCCTTCTATTTTGAGTAGTTTGATATTTCTGACTCTAGGGACACCGTACTTTTCTGTAGCAAATGCATGACATTCATCAAAATCACGGGATTCAATCTCTTGACAAAACCTCTGTCTGATAAATGTGTAACTGCCATCTTCTTCTATTTTGAAAATATCACTTTCTAATGGTACAAATATGTCAGGATATAGGTAATAGACTGCTTTATCAGTACCTAAATACATATTGTAAGGAGGCGAAAGTGGATAGGTAAGGTGTGTGTATGAACCTATATAATCACTTGAAGTAAAAGTTGTATCGAGTTCATAGTGAACAAAACCCTTATTATCATACGCTTTGTTACTGTCTTGAGCGGTTAGTTGCATACTCATGAAGGCTTTGCCTGAGGGGGATGTGTATAGTTTGTATTTATGAAGGGTTTCACCGAATGTTAGGCTGAGTTCGGAACCGCTTTGTGAATAATGAAAAGTACGTATTTCATCAAGTGATTTATCGGCGGTAGAGAGTGTAACGGTACCTGTACTATCGTCAGTAAGGGTAAACTCTATTCCCCCTTTATAATTATAATCACCGAGTGTCCACTTTAGTTGGTCAGGTGCAATTTTACCCGCATATGTTTTTCCCGCTTGCAGTGGCGTGGTAAATCCGCTTAATACATCTATCGGGTATGCAATGAGGTCTGACTGAGGAATTAACAGTTCAGATAAAGTAGACTTCCATTCTGGGCTCGCGTCAATATCAACTCCTTGTGTAATGAGTTGATACGTGTAACTAGATTCAATAATTAGATGATCTTGTATTTTACCTAGTATCTTTAGGGTGTCGTATTGTATTGCAAATTCTAATCTTACATCTGGGTAACGGTAATAAGTGAAACTTTGATTGATTGTTTGTTCTTCAGGGGTAAATTTACCTGAACGATTATTATACGTACCGATTACTGAGTTTATATCGTAGTGAATGTTAGCAGGGTCAGCTGATGAGTAATGTTTGGGCATAAGTGAGCGGGCGCTCAATGTAGCAAGGCGCTTGTCATTACTGTTAAGATTAATAATATCTGCGTGTATCTCTGATTCAGGTGTTCTTGCGTACACTTTTTCACCTGACACAGGCGATGTTTTACGCAGCATATAGGTTTGTTTGTCATTGTTGTCGGTTGAAAGTACGACGTAGAGTTTGTCAGGAGACTTGGCAAGAATTTTTAGCCCATTGTATTGTTCAAGGTCACAATCGTACTTACATCCATACTGGTACATATTGAGTTTATCTAAGTAGTCACTGTTGTATTCAAAGCGACTGAGAGCACCGTTGTTAATTAATAGGCCTTGTTCTTTCTGGTCGAAAATTAAACCGAGATGTTGTTGTTTGTCTTCCCATGCGCCTGTAAGTTCTGCCGCGGAAATATCAATAGGCGCCCACGCTTGGGGGTTATCAATGACATTCACAGTAAGCTCATAAGAGGTTGAGGCTTTGCCATCTGATACACTGATGGGGTACGTGTGGGTCTCGATATCTAAAAAGTCTGGCGATACGCTGAGTTTTACTTGGTTATTTTCTAGGGTATACGACAGCCAATCAGGTTGATTTTCGATACTGATAGAGAGTGGGTCACTCTCTTTATCTTGTGCGTTTAACACGAGGTCGTATTGTGACTTGGCCTTCGCATCAAGGGTGAAAATACCGCTTAACGTTGGGGGGTATTAACCGGGACTTGTGGTGTGCTGGTTCCGCCATTTGATGACGTATTATTTGATGAAGTAATGCTTGATGAGTCGTTATTTGATGAGCCACCACATGCGCTCAGTGCTAAGCATCCTGCTAATATGAGTAATTTCTGTTTCACGGTAATTTCTGACATCCTGTTTTTAAAAGTGGGCGGAATATACCATAATACGGGATGGTTTTGTTTGTTTTTTAGGTAATGCACGGGCTGTGACAGGGGGGGGATGATAGGTCAAAGTAGCGGTGACGTTGGCTTGTATGTTTTTATATGCCTATATGATGATGTGATTGCCTGAGTTTTAAAGGTAATCACATTATTATTATCTAACTAATTTAGTCTAACTTTTCAAATACCCATGTAGATTCATGCGCAATTTTTTGACCATCGTTGTCAATATACATGGTGCTATATTTAAAGGTATAAATGTTGTTTTCTACTGTGAGTAATTTTATATTCCTAGCCCTTGGAAAACTATGCTTTGCAGTTGATGAGGCAAGACAAGCGGCGAAGTCGTTGTTGTTAACTTGTGGGCAATCC
The DNA here is from genome assembly GCF_018101015.1 of Pseudoalteromonas sp. MMG005. Lineage (NCBI taxonomy): Bacteria > Pseudomonadati > Pseudomonadota > Gammaproteobacteria > Alteromonadales > Pseudoalteromonadaceae > Pseudoalteromonas > Pseudoalteromonas sp. MMG005. The sequence goes on from NZ_JAGJEK010000024.1 coordinate 22,303, forward strand.
TCATGAATAACATACGAAATGCTGCCATTGTTTTCAACTTTAAAAACATCCCCCTTTCGTAGTGGGTCATCGAGTTTATAAAAAAGATCAATTTTATCTGTTGCTAAATACATTACTGAGTGGCCATGGGGAAGGTGCTTATATGTACCAAGGTAATCATCGAAGGTGAAAGTAGTGTCTACTTCGTAATGAGCATAGGCTGTACGCTCATATACTTTGCCACTGTCTTCATCAGGTAGTAGCGCACTCATAAAGACGATACCCGATGGTAGGCTGTATAACGAGTATTTATAAGTTTTTTCACCAAATGTAATACTTAACTCAGATTCGTTTTGCACATACGTAAAGGTACGTACTTCTTTGATTGATTTATCCGCCGTTTCTAGCAGCACTGATCCAGTATTATCATTACTAATGGTGAACTCTAATGCACCACTATAACGAATTTCCCCTAAGGTCCAGTTCAATTTGTAAGGGGCAATTCGACCAACATATGTTTTGCCAGCCTCTAACGAAGTGACATGCTTAGTCAATTTATTTACTGGAAAAGCCATGAGGTCTGTTTTTGGTCGCAAGAATTCCGTGAGTGCAGCGTAATCTTGAGAATAAGGGTCAACATTTACGCTTTGTATATCGAGTTGATAAGCGTATCTAGATTGAATTATAAGGTGGTTTTGTGTTTTGCCAAGAACCTGTATTTTGTCATAGTTGACTGTAAACGCCACGAATTGATCACCTGTAGCTTCAAAGAGGGATGTGTGATAAAACACCTTCTTTTTACTAGGCGTAAATACCCCTGAAGCTTGATCATATAGGCCATTTAACTGATGGAATGTGTATTCATCATTGTCAGTATAGCTAGAACCCATATTGGGGGGGTTATGTGTACGAGTTTGTAATGTAGCAAGCTGCTGATTATCACTGTTAAGGTTAATTATATCGGCGTATAGATCGGCGTATGTATCTGAATATAAATTTTCATCGAGCGCCGCACTATATTTAATACCACTTTTTATAGAAGAAGGTTTGCGCAACATATACGTTTGCTCTTCATTGCGTGTATTTTTGAACGAGAGATATACCTTATCGTACGTTTTTGCGATGACCTGTAATTCTCTAAAGTGTTTAACTCTGCAGTCGTACACACATCCATGTTCGTAAATCCACAGTTTATTGATAGAGTCACCATTATATTCAAACCGACTTAATTCACCATTTTCAATCAATAGTCCTTGCTGTTGTTGGTTGAAGGTGATGGAAAAGTTTTGCTGTTTGTTTTCCCATACCCCCGCAAGTTCTGCCGCGGAAATATCAATAGGTGTCCATGCTTGGGGATTATCGAGGACATTCACAGTAAGCTCATAAGAGGTTGAGGCTTTGCCATCCGATACACTGATGGGGTATGTGTGGGTCTCGATATCTAAAAAGTCTGGCGATACGCTGAGTTTTACTTGGTTATTTTCTACTGTATACGACAGCCAGTCAGGTTGGTTTTCGATACTAATAGAGAGTGGGTCATTCTCTTTATCTTGCGCGTTTAACACGAGGTCGTATTGTGACTTGGCCTTCGCATCAATGGTGAAAATACCGCTTAACGTTGGGGGGGTATTAACCGGAACTTGTGGTGTGCTGGTTTCGCCATTTGATAACGTATTATTTGATGAAGCAATGCTTGATGAGTCGTTATTTGATGAGCCACCACATGCGCTCAGTGCTAAGCATCCTGCTAGTATGAGTAATTTCTGTTTCACGGTAATTCCTGACATCCTGTTTTTAAAAGTGGGCGGAATATACCATAATACGGGATGGTTTCGTTTGTTTTTTAGGAAATAAAGTCTGAGCTGTTGAATAGACAGTGTTGGGCAGAATCAATCATGGGTGTGTTACGAAATCAGATATGCAGGTGCTTAAAAAAATGATGAAAGACCCGTTAAATTATTTAACGTTGGCTGCATACAGGCTGTGTGTAGTCGGCGTATAATTTACGGTAATCGCCGATGGTATTGGAAATAGAAGGAACATAAGGGGATGTCAGAGTTAATCATTCGTACCATGTTGCCGCATGAGCTAAAAGTGGCCATAGAGTGGGCTCGCATTGAAGGGTGGAACCCTGGGCTTGAGGATGCGGCATTATTTTACCAAGCAGACCCTGAGGGGTTTTTTGTAGCAGAGCTTGCGGGTGACATTGTTGCAGTTGGCAGTGCGGTCAGATATGACGCGAATTTTGCTTTTTGTGGGCTTTATATCGTCGCACCAGAACATCGTGGAAAAGGGTACGGGTTAGCTCTAACCAAACATAGACTAGCGTACTGTGGTGAGCGGAATATCGGCATTGACGGGGTATTAGAAAACGTCGAAATATATCAGCGTGTGGGGTATCAGCCTTATTATCAAAATAAACGGTTTCAAAAGTGTGCCACTGCCCACGATGTATCATCCACTATCCAAGATGTGACTGTACAGCATATCGATGCCGTCATCGCTTATGATCAGCAATGTTTTCCAGCCAAGCGAGACATGTTTTTAAAAGGGTGGTTACAGCAAAAAAATGGCAAGTCACTCTGTGTGATAGAAAATGGCCAAGTTCGAGGGTATGCAGTAAGGCGACAATGCGTTGAAGGGTATAAAGTAGGGCCATTGTTTGCAGATTCGAAAGCGGTGGCCACACAGTTACTGAGTGCTTTGCAGCAGGATATTATCGGTGAGATTATCATTTTAGACGTACCGGAAAATAACCCTCTTGCGATTGAATTAGCGGTTGGTGAGCATATGGACGTGGTGTTTGCGACATCTCGCATGTATCAACATGGGCTACCTGATATAGCACATCATAAAATCTACGGTATTACCACGTTTGAGCTGGGGTAATGGATAGATAAATATGATTTTTTGAAATTAAGAAATTGATTACTTCTATAGCAAAGCCCTCAATTGAGAATGGTCGTTACCAGTATCAACAGAGGGCTTCGTTTGTATATACTATATAAGAGATATGGTTGACTCATTGCAACATTGATTAGAGTGAGTATTTGTCATTACTCGCAATATGCTGCCTAGCGCCAAAATATTAGCGGATATTGTTCCCACCAAATAACTATCAGGCAAAATTGTAATGCACTGATGATGGCAATTAATTCAATTACTTCCCAGCGGTTTTGTCTAATTTTTGCAAACTGATGAAATACACTATAGCCCAACGTGATGGGTAGAATGGTTGATACAAGGATCAGTGACATACTGGCAATATTGAGCATACCAAACTCTAAAAATGATTGGTTGAGGTAAAAATACACGGGGATTGAAAACAGTAATACATTGATAAACGCCAGATGAGTCCTTTTTAGCGGATGTGACATAAACAGCTTTACGCAGCCAATAATAATAAACAATAGCAACCCAAATATCCCAACAACCATGCTTACCCAATAAGGTAAAAGGGTTGTTACAGGCACTTTTTTAAATGTTTTTAAGCCATTACTCATGAATAACTCATCGTCATTCTTAGCATAAACAACGTGTGATGCTTGGGTTCTGCCTGCTTGTTGATATAAATTATTACCAATATAACTTAAGCGTATTGGCGAGCTTTGCAATGAGTTGATCACCATATGTTGTTCAGAAGCAGTAACCCAAATAAAATTAAACAGCTTATCGATAAATGCAAATTCAGCCATATTATTAGGTGCTAAAATATAGAAGCCGTCAACATCGCTATTGTGTTGCAGCTCAGGTTTTGGCTCTGGTAATTTGGCCGATTTAAGTTTCAAGTATTGTATAAACAAAGCGTTGAACTGTTCAGTGTTGGCGGTTTCGCTGTCGGTGTTAATCGAATAGAAAAACCCTTTTTTCTCATTGGGATAAAGACAAATATAAGCTTTAAATCCAAAGGTTCCACCGGGGTGGCACATGCCCACTGCATCATGCCTATCGCGCGTGGCGAAGGCGAGCCCGTGGCCCATGGGTAACCCTGCTTTTTTAGCATCCGTGTTATCGGCAATGGCAAGTAGTGCCATTAAATCTGCCTGAATAAATGCTTCACCCTTGAGCTGTCCGTTGCTTAAAATAAATGCCATAAATTTAGTCATATCAGGGGCGGTAGTCGTGAATTGACCCGCGGCTCTTAAGTACATAGGTACCGCTTTTTGCATCACTGCGTTTTCATGATAACCCATGGCTAATAATGGGTCTTTGCGTGGTCCACTTTGACTAATAAATTCGAAGGTGCTGTCATGCATATCTAAGGGGTGCAATAAGCGACTATCTAAATAAGCTTCATAGCGCTGTTGTGTCACCGCTTCAATAATCATAGCAAGCAGCGCATAGCCCATATTTGAGTATGAATACTGAGTGCCTGGCTGAGTTCTTATGGTTAGTAAGTCGTGCTGATTTTTAGAAAAAGCAGCTTCCAGCGGCATATCCGGTGTTGGGGTGGTACTTAAAAATTGCCGCATTTTGATGTTATCTAAGCCAGCTGTATGTTCAAGCAAGTGTTTAACGCGAATAGGGGTATTGGCTGACCATGGGTTATTTAATTGCAGCTTAGATAAATAGGGCGTGACTTCTGACTCTAATGTTATTGCACCTGTTGATATTAAACGTAGAACTCCCATCGCAAGCACCGTTTTTGAGACAGACCCAACGTGCATCTTTTGTGCGTTTATCATGGGTAATTGTGTTGCAATATTGGCTTGCCCCGTGCTACCAACATAACTTTGATTACCGTCAATAACCGACCAGGTTATACCGGCTAATTGCTCTTCGCTAAGCACGCGTTCAATGTGTTTTTCAAGCTGTTCAATTTCAGTAGCGTGGACGATATTCATTATCAGTATTGCTAGGCAGAGCATCGCAGTGTGTAATAGAGGTTTAATGTGCATGAAAGTCCTAGTCTTTTGCGGTGTATAACAAATTACCACCGCTTATTTTTTTAATTTAATTGTTTAAGCTGATTAGCCAAGCTGAAGATATCAATGCCTTTGCTTATATCTAATTGCATGAATGCAAGGACGCCGTGCATTACAATCAGAATGCGTTGGTATGCCTGAGGCTGTTGTTTTAGTGCTTGTTTTGCTGCTTCAAAGCCATGTTCGTCATAGGTTAATAGCAATGCAACTGCATACTCTTCAGGGGTCCGTTGTCTGGTTTTGGGTTCATATCCTAGCTCTGCAATTACTTTTTCCGCGAGCGTCCAAACTGACCACGGGTTCTGGCCGGTAATGAGTTTACCATCTTGAGTTACTTTTTCTAAGTAGGTTGTACCTGCTTGAAATTGCGCGCCTTGTGCGATGAGTTTGTCTTGTAGTAAAAATGGAAAGATTTGCTTTGCATCAGGAATGAGGAACAGCTCTTCTTCATTGGTGAAAGCACTGACATTTTTATTACTCAGTAGCATGTCACCGTTGTCGAGCCGCACGTTCACGAGTGCCGCAGGGCCATGACATACCGCACTGACGACTTTATTATTTTGGTATAAGGTTTTTGCAATATTTTGTATATGGGGGTTGTTTGGGAAGTCAAACATGGTGCCTTTGCCGCCGACGAAGTACACAGCTTCATATTCATCTGGGTTGATGTTTGCTAACGGGATGGAGTTGGCGACTTGTTGTTGAATGGTTTCATTATTTAAAAACGCATAGTCATATGCGCCCATATCTTCGCCATCGATGACAACAGGTGGTTTGCCGCCTTTTGGGCTGGCAATATCAACCGTAAAGCCATTGGCAATAAAGACCCAATAAGCACGAGCAAGTTCGGTATGCTCATAGCCTGTTTCTTTATCTTCGGTCATTTTATCAACGCTTGTGACCACCGCGAGGATTTTCCCTCTGGGTGCGGGAATATCGTCAGTTAAGTAGGGGAAGTCACTCATTTTAGATTCTTTTAAGGCTAGAAAGTGGGCTTTTTCAGGCAATAAGCTTTTAACCCAGCCTTTGGCGCCATAACCGAGTCCAACCACTAAAAGTGCAAGTATGACGAGTGTAAAGATAATTTTTTTCAGCATAACAGTAACCCAATTAATAATGTGGCAACGAGCATAAATAAGGCGGTGTGAAATTTGTGTGAAGTTCGCTTTTATAGGGGAAATAAATTTTGGGTGATAAATATCGCGTCGATGACTTAAAAGTGACAAAGCACCGCATTGAGGTTGGTTACAGCAAATTATGCGAAGCCATATAGTTTGGGGGTCGTGCCATAGTATGTTAACTCATGTCGTTTTTTTTGTTTTTTTTTGTTAATGTTTACTCGCTGGCGGTTGGTCTGCGTTTAAATTAACAAGGACTGATTAAATGAAAACAATGATGTTATTTATCGCGCTACTGTATAGCGCAACGGGCTTGGCTGCACTTGAAAAAAAGGACTGTTTTTTCAATCTCAAGGCTATGAGGTTAATATCGGTTTTGAAGGCAGTTATACCGATACCACAGCGGTGGCCTTTTATGTTGAATGTGTAGCAGAGCACAGCTGTTCTTCAGCGGCGTTTACCGAAAGAGTGTTGTACGATTTTTTCAGTACACTAAAGCATGGTGGCTTGTACGAATATGTGTGGGACAGTGATGACCCATGTTTGGAACCAGTGGATAGTTGTAGTCCAAGTTGGTAAAGGCAATAAAAAGGAAGATGTAAAAGAGTCGCTAGAACGACACATTAATTTTGTTGGCAAGCAAACCAAAGCCGAGTCATCTGCGATCACTGAATTGGTGAAGTATGCGCAGTCATTGGCAAATTTAACACCAAACCAACGCCCGACGAATACGCCGGTGTATCGTATCGTTACAACCAAGCGAATCGGCGATCAGGTTAAGCCTATATTAATGTGTAAAGTTACTGAATCATCGTGTGAAATACAGAACAATGTTCGTTTTGTTCACTATGATAATGACTCAATCGATGTGTCGTTTGACTACAGCAGTGGCTGGGGAGAGGACCGAGAAATTAGAGATAGCATTGATACCTTTCTTGAGCGCTTTTCATATCAATGTCAAATAACTTATACAGGTCAGCCTGGCAGCTTAGTGGGTCAATATGTGTGTTACCTTGCACCTTAAATAGAGTAAGGTGCACAGCATATGTATTGCTGTTGGTGATTTAAATTATTGATAAAAAGCCAAAAAGTAGTGTGATTTACTTTTTGACTTTGACTTAATTAAGTGTTATCGAACATAAATATATGTCGTGTTCTCAACAACATAGGTGGTTATGTTGGTGTCTTTATACACGTCACCCGTGTAGTTATAAATGTTGTGGTAATTGAGCATTGAATAATCAGTGCCAACGCCGCTGCACCCTGACGTTTCGTGCCAAAATAAGCGAAATTGATGTTCACCGGCTTTATTGGGCAGTCGGCCGAGTGTGTCTGCCAAAGGAATACAATTGGCATTTTTAAGGGTACTGATATCCGCCAAGGCATAAATCCCCACATCGTTCATGCTTAACAGCAGTTCTTGGCTGTTGTTTTTCAGGTATTGCCACTGAGCATCCCCTAAATGGTAGTTGTCATCAAACGAGGTTATATTCGATGTTTCAGTAAACAACACGTCAAAGTCATTGATATGGTCATATGCTTTTCCTGGTACGTACCTAATCCCAACCAAAGTCCAGCCACCGCCTTTTAAATCCATGTCACAGTAAGTGGTAAATGCCGGCAGCCCGCCAGCACCGTCAGGGTCCATGTGAAAATACCCCGAAGCGGCACTGCTATTATTGGCTTGTATTGATTGACACGTTGTACCTTGGCTGACTGGCGGCGTGGTGTGCTCTTCAACAAAAAAGCCGTAATACTCCATTTCATCAATTTGGGTATAGTCTGTGGAGCCGTGTGTTGTTAAGGTCAGTAACCTGAAATACTTACCGAATGCCGCACGGTTTAATGTCACATTAGCGGTGCCTTTTTCCATGGTAATGTGTTCATGGTCGACAAAGTTCACGCCATCGTCTGAAACTTGAAAAATAACGTCTTTGGGGGTTCTTGGGCTCGACTCAGCAAAATGCGTGGTAACCTGAGTTTTAAACCCTGTAATAACGGTTTTTTTGCCAAAGTTGACCTGTAGCCATTCGTCAGAGGGGGTTGGGCCGAGCCAAATACCATGGGTAATAAGGTTACCTGCATGGAGATTGATTTTGGCATTGGGGTCGGTGTAATAAAGGTGTCCATCAAACGCGCCAGCTGGGCTGAAAGCGTTGACTGTGCCACTGGCTCTATAGCTGTTGGGTAATAATGCATTGGTATGTACTAAAGCAATGTTATCACCTTCGCCAGTGGTTTGCCCTGGCAGTGTGGGTCGTGAAGCATCGACATTTTGCATATCGCAAAAGTATTGCTGAGCTGCTTCGCCACCAGGACCATCGGCATCAATTAAGTAAATGTTACTTGGCGCGTTCGGGTTTTGGGCTAAAACACTCGCACAGCTAATGCCATCACTTGGGAAAACTTGTTTATTTAAGGTCGTTAGCTGTGCTAACAATGCGTTGTATTTAGTCAGTAAGTCGGTATTAACAGCATCGACATATTGTTTGGTAACAAGGTGGTTTGGCAAGGTTGGTGTATCAGCGATAGCGTTGCCAATGACTTCTAAGGCCGCACTGGGAGAGGTTGTACCTACGCCTACTTTAACGTTGGTAGAGACGGTATTTGCGCCATCGTTCCAGTGAGTTGTCCCGGGCACGCCTTGAATCCCCTGTATTCCTTGAACCCCCTGTATTCCTTGAATGCCGGGTATGCCGATTGGGCCTATATCTCCGGTTTCTCCTTGAATGCCTTGGACTCCTTGAGTGCCTTGTATTCCCTGCACACCTTGAATGCCTTGTTCACCTTGAGCCCCTTTAAACTCAGTCCAGAGGTTGCCGTCACAAATAAAAACTTTACGCTCTAATTTGCTGTAATAAATAGAGCCTTCATGAATAGAAGTACAGTTAATAGGCTCTGATGCACTCGGAATAAGTCTTATTGCGCCTGCTACTTCAACATTAGAATTGAAGTAATGAGGGAATAGGTTGGGGGTACTCGTCGGGTCGTTAGGGTCAGTGGCAGCTAAAAATTCATTTAAGTTAGCGGCGTTGTCGTTGTCTAAGTCTAACAGTGCATCATTGGCATCAGTCGGATTTAAACCGTATTGGATTTCCCAAATATCACTCATACCATCGTTGTCACTGTCGCGCTGTTTTGGTGCGACATGAACGGAGACATCATCAAAGTCAATGATGCTAAGTTGCGTATCAGAGTTCTGCAGCTCTAGAATGATGGTGGCGCCTGAATCAATAAGTGCTTGATGGCCCGCGTTGGGTGAAAATTGCGCTGAAACTTGAACAAAATTGCCTTTGATAAGCTCAGTTGAGGGGGTCATATCGATAAACTGGTCGTTAATACGCAGCCCCAATTTATAGTGATAAGCATCATTATCATGACGCCAACCTACTTTTACATGAATGGTATATTGTTGCTCTAAATCAAGCGGTTGACCAAGATCTTGTGAAATGCTTGCGCCTGCTGATGCAAAAGCGATGTTATGTAACAGCGCATGATTCTCGTATTGGCTGGCTGTGGGGTTGAAAATGCCGGCCCCATTTGATGATGAAAACTGCCAGTTGTCAGCAGTATGGCTTTGTGAGTTTTCGGTTAATGTATTGCCATCAAAACTACCGTTGTTTATTAACTCTTGTGCATATATACCAGTAGATACCGTGCTAAGCGCAATTGCAATCCAATTTGCGACGACGTTTTTTTTCATAACTATTTGTTCCCTTATTAGCGTGTAAAATCAATAGAATTATATTGAAAAAGGGCATGATAGATAGTGTGAAAAAGTATGGTTTATTCTAGCTGCCCGTATATAGGAAAATAAAGGTAGAGCGGCTATATATTATAATGAAAGGTCTGTTTTATTTAATAAAGCCGTGGAACAAGCAATTCGCTTGATTAACGAATTGCGCGCAATTGTTACTCGCTTAGGCGGTAAAAACTGATTAAAATAACATTAAATTTCTTACAATAGTGATAGTGTATGTCGTTACCTGTTTGTCCTAGCTGTGCATCTGAGTATGTATATCAAGATCAATCTAATTTAGTTTGCCCGGAATGTGCCTATGAGTGGAACCCTGAAGAAAAGCGGGCTGAGGAAACAATAACCGCAGAAGATGCCAATGGAACGATGTTGGTTGATGGTGATAAAGTGACGGTAATCAAAGACCTTAAAATAAAAGCGAGTTCTCAGATTATCAAAATTGGCACTAAAGCGCTTATTAGGCGAATTAAAGATGCCAAAGATCATCAACTAGACTGTAAAGTGGATGGTGTGGGTGAAATGATGATCACGGCAAAGTTTGTGAAAAAAGCTTAAACGCAATGAAGGGTTTAAGCCGTGATAATAAGCCAGCTGTTTGAGCTCCCTCTCATAGGTCTTTAATTCAGTATTTCGCCAATAGAAACCGGTGCTGATGTTTGTGCTTTGATGGCATTGAGCACCGATACCAATGTGTTGTGTTGGCTATTTGGATGGGCGCGCAGACTGATGGAATTTATATTCCCAACAGCCGCTAAGCGGGCGATGTTGACATTAACGGCTGTTATTTCTATCAGCCTTTGATTAAGAAATATTTGGTTTTTGCTGTTAATCGTAAATTGGGGTGTTAGTTTGGGCTCAATGGTACTGACACTGTTTTTTGTTCGCTCAATATCAAGTACCGTGTCGCGGTTAAAGCTGGCAGTGACAATAAAAAAATCAATAAAATGAACACAATATCTAGCATAGGGTTCATATCTACAGTCGCATTCATTTGTTGATAAGCGCTTCTTGTTTTATGCATATTATTTCTCCTGAGTGGTTCATAGTGAGCTTAGAATATGGTTGTTTTTATTTTGGAAACGCATTGTTAATATTCATATTCTCTTACAAAGTTGTCTTTATTTTGAACGATTTAGGTGTCGGGTACTGCGAAAGGGATAGATACGATGAATTTGTTAGGTTTCGTTTTTCCTCAAAATTCATCATCTAAACTGCTTGGAATAAGCAGATGCTACTGTGTCAATTAACTTTGATGATATGATTTAAGTTGTTGTTTATATTGTACTTGTGTTTTTTGGCATGGTCGGTCGGCGGCGTGATTGATAACTTGCATGCGCTTATTGAACGCCTCACTATGAAATAGTGATCTATCCTATAGGTTAAATCGTAGACATAGCTGCGAATACTTTATTGAGATGTGTCATGCTCCGAGCGATATCTAAGTATATTTCTAGTCATTTAACCTTTGTTGCTTTATTACCTTGTATTCTGCTGGCTGCTGTTGTCTTTTATGATGTTTCAATGTCATTGAAGCGAATGAATGATGCACATGAAGCAGAATATAATGCATTTTTGAGTCATGCAGTATTAGGCGTGGTACATGAAAGCCAAAAAGAACGGGGCTTATCTGTGGGGCTTATTGCCTCGAAAGGGCGTAAGTTTAAGACTAATTTATCTCAACAAAGAGCGGCAGTAGATCGCGTTATAAAAGAATTGCGTGCAAAACAAGCTAAGTGGCAGCTGAGCGCAACGATGCAAAGAGAGTTGCGTGAGTTTTTACGACATTTTGAAAAACTCGATCGGGTAAGAGGCAAAGTCGATGCACAAGCAATGCCGCTCCCCGAAATGTTGAAATATTATACGGGCATTAATGAGAAAGGTTTGCATATCGTGATCACTGCCTCGCGTTTAAGCAATGAGCATATTATCGCGGCTGAACTTTTTGCTATCTATAACTTTTCTAGTGCGAAAGAATCAGCTGGCATTGAACGGGCAGTTTTAGCCAATGTATTTAGCACTGACAAACTCAGTTATGCATTAAAAGCAAAATATATACAATTACGTACTAAGCAGGAGGTATATCTAAATGAAGCGCTTGAAGCCTCACCAGAGGTAATGAAAGGGATATTTGAACAGGTATTATCTTCCAATGAAAATACAGCAGTGGATGCATATCGGCTACAAATTGAAAGCAAAGAAAGTAACTTTGGCGTTGACTCTGAGCAGTGGTTTAAGGCCGCAACAAAGCGTATTAATGTGTTGAAAGAGGCCGAAGAGCAAGCGTTGGCTCTGGTTGATGAGACCGCAAAAGAGATATACGAAGCAACAGTTTTTGTGTTAGTCGTTGAAATAATAGTTTTTGTTTTAGGTTTACTGATCACCTTTGCGTTATTTACGGCGATTCGGATGCGCTTTAGTCAATCACAGAAGATAGCCAGTGGTATTGAAATTGCGATTTATAAAAAAGACTTAGCGCACGAAATAGAAGTCACCAGCTTTGATGAATTGGGGAAGTCGGCTGAAAATATTAACCAATTAACGATGCAGTTTGGTAGTGACCTGATGGAGTTTGGACAAGTAGCTACAGAGATTGCAAGCGCGACACAGGCAACATCGACAGCGATAGCACAAAGCCAAGATAATTTAGTTGAGCAGCAAAATGGGATAAAAACCATAGCTGCGGCATCTGAGCAAATGAGCAGTAGTATTCAAATGATAGCACATTCAATGAATGAGAATTCAGACGCTGCCCGAGTTGTAGCAAATGAGTCGATTCATGGTCAAAAAATAGTGAGTGACGCTGTTATTGTGATTCAGCATGCATCAGATGATATGGCCAAATCAGCAGTTGCAGTTGATGCGTTAAATGAGCGTGTTGGCAGTATTTCAAGTATGGTTGAAATGATCAGCAGTATTGCGGAACAAACGAATTTGTTAGCATTGAATGCTGCAATAGAGGCCGCTAGAGCTGGAGAGCAAGGCCGAGGGTTTGCGGTTGTTGCAGATGAAGTAAGAAGCTTGGCGAGTCGAACACAAAAATCAACAGAAGAAATATCGTCGTTGGTTTCACAGTTGCAAGCAAGCTCAGAAGAGGCAGCAAAGGTCATTATAAAGGGGAAGGAAAATGCGATTGAAGCGGCAGAACGAGCCAATGAAATTAAGAGTGCACTGAATAAAATAGTGACTCAGGCGCAACAAGTTGAAAAGGTCACAGAATCTGTTTCAATCAGCACACAGCAACAAAGCGAAGCGATTGGCGATGTGAGTGAGCATATTGCAGTCATATTTAACAAGTCGGCAGAGAATGTGACCGGCGCAGAACACATAGCCTTAGCGGCACAACGTATTGCTGATTCGGCTAAGAATATGGATAATTTAATTGAACAATACACGGTGCAAAATGTAAATAATGACTAAAAAAAGAGAAGGTAGTCCGTATTTAATGTTGTAAAACATTACTGTAAAAATCATCTGGCATTATGAGTGATTGTCACAGGCGTCACTGGTGAGACTAGAAGTTTTATCGATAGAGTGCGGGTTTTTGGCTTTGGTGCACCTGAGCCAAAAAATAGAGCACCGATTACTGAGCAGCGTTTGCCTAAGTCTTGTTTGTTATATTCTTAAAGATTGTTTCGAAAGGAGTTTAATACTTTCCTGAGCCAGTAATAACAGAGGATCAATGAGTGGCAAATTAGCCGGTCGAGGTAAATCAGTACAGCCTAAAACAATATTTTGTGCGCCGTGTTGTGCAAGATCTTTGGTAATTTCAATAAGTAATTCCGGTGTATGTGTCGTTGTTAAAGTGGGCGCATAACTGACTTGGGAAAGAATCAACTTATCCAGATCGTGCTGGTGACTCGAATTTGGAAGTATAAGCTCAATATCATAAGAACGGGCAGCTTTTGTGTATAGGCCATAATTTAGGGTTTGTGATGTTGCGAGTAATCCTACTTTGGTGATTTGGCTATGTGCCAGTGCTTTTATCGCCAAATTAATGATGTTGAGCACTGGTATATTTACGGCACGTTTTATATCGTCGATAAAGTAAGAAAGCGTATTACAAGGCAGCACCAAGAAAGTTGCACCGCTTTTTTCGAGGTTGATGGCTGCATTCACGAGTATGTCTTTGTAGGGTTCAACACTGGCACTGTTAAGTAGTATACCGTGCTCCAATACATGGGGCACTGCGATACTATTGATTAAAATGTTAGGGCGATACTTGGTACCCGTAAAGTGCCTTTGTAAATCGAGATAAAATTGTGCGGTGGCGCTTGGGCCTGTACCACCAATGATGCCAATCGTATTCATAGTATATACTTGTGATTAATTCTGAAATTGACGCTATTTTCATAAACTGTGCTGTTGAAATCTATTACACGCGTATTACACCGAGTGAGCTGGAAGAAACTAAGCTAGTAGAAAGTAGCATGGTGATTGTCCGTTTTATGCCGTGCTAAAATAATGCGTGATAAGGGCTATTTTATAGTGTCTTAAATATCTAATGATATCTACGTTGTTGTTCTTTATTTGGTATGTCACCGATGTCGATATGTGTTTACATGTTTGTTGCATTGAAAAGCGATTGGTTGTTATTTTTCATGCTTTGATAATAAGTGATAGTGTTACATCACGTGAGGAGCAGACACAGATATTGTTATATAACCTCAGGTTTGGATAAGGGTTTTGGAATAGAAAATGTTTTGAAAATAAACTTACGTACAATCCAATGAGGATATTTTGTTCAATATCAAGGCGCTTTTATGCAGTAATAGCGGGCTATTACAAATGAAAGCAACGCTGAGAGTGAGAAAAATAGCTTTATTGGGCAAATTCGCTTACCCAGAGCTGAGGTTATATAGTGAAAGTATGCGACTATTTGTTGAAGAAGTTCGTCGACAAGTGCAGTCTTCTTTGTAAGCCATAGATGATACGCGTTACAAAAGTGAGGTTTTTTGTTTTTTTATTAATTGCTTGTGTTTTAGTCTGGTGAGAAAGGTATGTTACATAGGGGCGTATTTGTAGTGAGAAGTATGTTAGAAACGCCATTAGTAACAGTGTTACACGATAGATAATAATTTATATTATTGCAATTATTAATTGGAATACTCCCTAGAATAGCGTTTATTATTTACTTGTTTTTGTATCGTGGCTTCTATATGTTGTCTTTGTTTGTTGATGGTAAGTTTATGGAACGTATTTTTTACCTATTAAAAATAGGAGGGTTATTTAATCTAGGGCGCTGGGTATTTCATTTTTAACTCACGAGTGAGATGTTTTTATATTTGAAATTTAACTTTTCTATATCTGTGCAATATTTGAATGGAGTTGTTTGGTGTTGCTTATACGAATTAAATAGATGTAATTAAAAATTGCTTGATTTAATTTTGTTTGATTGTTAATGTTTGCCTCGTTGCCTTTAGGTGTTTATAAAAACACAATTTTAGTTGATTTAAATTTTTATATATTTAATACCTTGAATAGTACATGAGAGGTCATTTTTATTTCTATTAATGATGTTTTCTCCATGTGTATATTTGAACTGAGCTATTTCTAAAATCTGATCTTAATTTTGGTCATGTTATATGTGCATATTTTTATCATCACTCTATGCATGTACTTTTGTAGAGCCAGTTGGTATTTCGAGCATTCAAATATTTCTTTATGTAATATCATATAGGTATTTACGTATGCTGATTACCTATACAAGCCTTGGTATGTATGAATTAAATATAGATTAGCTAATAACGGTGATTAAACATCTTGAGCGCAAGGAGTGCATTAATATTAAATACTTACAAGGGTGTTAAAAAATGAAAAAAGCAATATTTTTGATTGGTTCTACAGTTCTAAGCAGTCTAGCATATGCGGGTGATGACCCTGTTAATTGTCGTAGTGAGACCCATAACGTTAGTGTGTATGGCGGTTATGTCGCTAGCTGTACAACTCAGTCAGGCACAGATATCCGACAATATGTTACACCATCAACGACTAGCTTTATTAGGTTACACAGTCATGGACAAAGTTGTACTACATCGTTGCGTTATTATGGAAAACAAACCGTAACAAGTACACAATGTGATTATACACCTAAAGCAAACTTGACGTTGAGAGCTCTACATGATGGCACTGCATATGAAGCTGCGTTGCGTGTTTCTGGAAGTGGTAGTGACCGTGATGGTAGCATTGTTTCTGAAAAATTTTGGTTGAATGGTGCATATAAAGGTTCGTCAATCAGTCCAATTAAAGTACGTACTGCAACACGCTTCACTGTTAAATATGAAGTGACGGATAATAGCGGTTATACAGATTCACAAACAAAAACGATTTGGGTGAACCCTCAAAGTGATCCATGTCGTGAAGGTGTTTCTAGTTGCTAATATAGGACAATTCAGTTTCTTAAAGTGAATTAATTTTATTTAAAAAAGCTGGCTTTTCATTAAGCTGGCTTTTACCTTTATTTAACATTTTTGTGTGGGTTAATACATAAATATTCAATGGTGCTGTGGCAGTTCAACTTTTTAAGTTATGTTTTGGCAGTTGCTAGATTGAAGAGATTATATTAGAGAAATATGATCTTCTTTGTTCCATGCTAAATGCACATCATAGCAGTGCTTTCGCTTACACTTATAAAAAGTCAGTTAAATACTTACCATCGAACAGCCAATAAATATGATTTATAATTTCACTGAATGGATAAAAGTTGGTTTTTCTATTCAAGCTAATGTGATTTTGCGCTACTTTTATAAAAAATCCATTGCTTTTATTAGGCAAGGAAGGGTAAAATGTCTGCCCAACCGAATAGCAGATTTTTGCTATACTTTTCGTCTTTATTTTCTCACGTTTATTATTGCAATCTCATTAGTAGATGGCGTTTTCGTGCGCGTGTATTTTATAAAGATGATCATGTATGCGTCGCTGCTTTCGCTTTGGTTGGCGCGCCTTTGCGAGAAACCAAAACACACGAGATTAAAAATTAACCGTTTCTAATGAGGAGCAAGTATGACCATCACGAATAAGTCGATTAAAGGGGTTTGTCACTTAAATCCTATCGCTGCTGCAACGGCGTTTGCATTGGCTAGCTTGTCTATCACACCCGCTTTGGCCGAAGAAGTAGAAGCCAAAAAAGAATCAAAAATCGAAGCGATAACAGTAACTGCAACTAAGCGTTCGCAGGTTATTTACGAAGTACCAATTGCTATGAGCGCTTTTTCTGGTGATGAATTAGCATCACAGGGTATTTCAGATATTACTGATGTGGGTAAATTTGTTCCAAACTTGAATATCACCGGTTTTTCAGCGGGCCATAACTCATCGGCAAACCCCTTTATTCGCGGTATTGGTCTTCAGGACCATTTGATCACGACAGACCCAGGTGTCAGTGTTTACGTTGATGGGGTATATCTTGGTCGCCAAGTTGGTCAAAACTGGAACCTAGCAAACATTGAGCGCATCGAAGTATTGCGTGGCCCACAAGGTACTTTGTATGGTCGTAACTCAATTGGTGGGGCAATTAACATTATCACCAAACAGCCAGATCAAGACGCGGTTACTAAGGTCAGTGCTGAAGTTGGTACGCGTGGCCGTTTGAAGGGGAGCATATTCACCAACCAAGCAGTGAATGATGACCTCGCTTTTAACTTCAACCTTGGTTTTAATCGCCGCGGCGGGCTTGGTGAGTTCACTAACCTACCAAATGCAGAATTTGATGTTGGCGAGAACCAAGAGTTTCATGGCCGTTTTTCATTAAAATATAATGCCAGTGATGATTTACGCGTGGTGTTTACCGCAGACGCAAATGATGGTGAAGGGGGCACGCGCCCATATACAACATTGATAGATGAAATGCCGAATGGCCGCTTGTACCAAAACGGGCTGCGTAATTCCGATGTTGCAGCAGACCCGTACGACAACGCAACAGGTACAATTGAAACATCGACAGTGTCTAATAATGCAAATGGTTTATCGTTAACCCTCGATTATGATATCAACGAAGATTTGGGTACTAAATTTATCTTTAGTAAACGCTCTTCTGAATATAAAGCCGGTTTGGATGATGATGGGACACAGCTTGCCTTGGATCATTACCCAGAACGAGGTACTGCCGATCAAACTTCTGTTGAACTACAGTTTACTGGATACTTAGGCAATGTTGACTTTGTGACCGGATTATATTGGTTTAACGAAGAAGGTAGCAATCGTCAGAGTGCCTCTGAGGCAAGCTTTGATGGCGGGCCAACGAAGTTAGAGCTTGACCAAGAAACGACAAGCCGCGCAGTGTTTGTAAATGTAGGCTACGATGCCACCGATGATTTACGTTTATCCGGTGGTGTGCGTTACACCGAAGATGAAAAATCTGCATCTACCAATGTATTTGACCCTGTAGGGACTATTTATTCCCACAGAGAGTGGGATGACGTGTCATGGGAAGTGGCAAGTAACTACACCTTTGAAAATGGCTTAAACTGGTATGCAACGGTGCAAACGGGTTATCAATCTGGCCAATATCCAGCACGTCCTTACTTCTTGATTAATCAATTCTTCGGGGCTGGCGGGTTTGATAACCCAGAAGCTGGAGCAATTGTACGTGCTAACAATGCATTTATAGCCAGTGAAAATATCAGTGCTATTAACTATGAAACAGGTTTTAAAGGCCAGTTAACGAATGACTTTAGTATGAGCGTGGCTTTTTTCAATACTGAATATGATGATTTGCCGTATCAAGTGAGTGTGGTAACTGATACGGGCTTTGATACAAATAACTTAGTCGTTGAACAAACAAGTCGTGGTATTGAATTTGAAAGTACGTATTTAATCACAGATAATTTCACCTTGCATTCAAGCTTAGGCTTTATGGATGTGGATGTGGAAGAGCAAAATGGCGTAAAACCTGTCGCGCCTTTAACACCAGAGCTTACAGCGTCTATCAGTCCATCATATGAGTTTGAGCTGAATAATAGTGCATTAGTGACAACCCGATTAGACATATCTTATCGTGATAGCATGTATGGAGAGCCAAGTTCAGACGTCCGTCGTATGACGCAAATTGATTCACGTACCACAGTAAATTTTGATATTTCGTATGCGCCAATGAATGCGGATTGGACAGTCTCACTGTATGGACGCAACGTGTTTGATGAACGTTATGACGATGCGCGTTTAAACACAGAGGATTACATTCTATTAATTAAAAGCAATGACGCCAGTGAGTTTGGTGTTCGTTATAATGCGACTTTTTAAATAATACATAAGCCTGTTGCACTAAACTAAAAGCTCGCAGTGAATGTTTTCACTGCGAGCTTTTTAATGGTGCGCCAAGTATTGAATTTACTGCCTATCTAAATTCATCACTTTGACCCATGCCTTTACAAAGTCATTAATAAAACGCTGTTTTGAGTTATCAAATGCGTATACTTCTGAAATTGCACGAAGTTCTGAATTGGAGCCGAATATCAAATCTACCGACGTTGCTGTCCATTTGGATTGTTCGGATTTTCTATTGATACCTTCAAATACACCTGGTTGCGATGATTTTTTCCATTGAGTAGACATATCCAGCAAATTGATGAAAAAGTCATTAGAAAGTACTTCAGGTTTGTTTGTTAAGACCCCATGCGTAGCGCCTTTGTAGTTGGCATTTAAAACACGCAACCCCCCCACTAAAACGGTCATTTCAGGCACTGATAAGTCGAGCTGATCCGCTTTATCAATGAGCATTTCGGTAGGCGATTTATGACTTTTTTCAGTATCAAAGTAGTTTCTAAAGCCATCTGCATGTGGAGTGAGGAGGTTGAAAGAGTTGATGTCGGTTTGTGCTTGGCTGGCATCGCCACGACCAGCGGTAAAGGGGACAGACACATTAGTACCCGCATTTTTAGCGGCTTCTTCAATTGCTGTCGCACCAGAGAGTACGATTAAGTCGGCCAATGACACATGGCGGCGCTTTAAAAAGCCTTTATTTGCTGAAGTTTGTATTTCTTTCAGAACATTTAAGACCTTGGTGACCTCTGCTGGGTTATTGGCAGTCCACCCTTTTTGTGGTGCAAGGGCGATGCGAGCGCCATTAACACCGCCACGCATATCTGAATCACGGTAACTGGCGGCTGCACCCCATGCTACACGTACTCGCTCAGATATGCTCAGTCCTGAATTTAAGATACTTTTTTTCAATCGTTTAATGTCTTTGGATCTCAATTCTGACTTAGTGCTGTCTGAGATGGGATCTTGCCAGATATGAATATCTTCAGGTACCTCGTTACCTAAAAAGTGGCGTGTAGGGCCCATATCTCTATGTGTTAATTTGTACCATGCTTTCGCAAATGCGAGTTGATATTCTTTGGGATCAGCTAAAAATCGTTCGGCAATTTTGCGATAAGCCGGATCATATTTTAATGCCAAATCGGCAGTGGTCATTACGGGTGGATTAAACTTACCTTTAATATGGGCATCAGGCACAATTTTATGCAAAGATTTGTCTGTCGGCACCCATTGAATTGCACCTGCTGGGCTGCGCGTTTGCTGCCATTCAAATTGCAGTAAATTACTTAAATATAATGATGTCCAGCGAGTAGGTTGCTGGGTCCAAGCTCCTTCTAAGCCACTTGTCACGGTATCTTCAGAATGGCCTTTACCACAGGTATTTTTCCAACCAAGACCTTGTTGTTCTTGCGGCGCTGCGGCAGGCGCTTTTCCAAGGCATTTAGATGCTTTGTGTGCACCGTGCATTTTTCCGAATGTATGGCCACCAGCAATAAGAGCAAGTGTTTCTTCATCATTCATGGCCATACGCGCAAAAGCATGGCGAATATTTTTTGCTGAGCCTAATGGATCAGGTTTGCCTTTTGGCCCTTCAGGGTTGACATAAATGAGGCCCATATGAGTGGCACCTAAAGGGCGTTGCAGTTTTCCATCTTTGTGTTGTCGGTCACTGGCGAGCATTTCAACTTCAGGACCCCAATAGACTCTGTCAGGTTCCCAGTCATCTGCACGTCCACCAGCAAAGCCATACGTTTCAAAACCCATACTTTCTAAAGATACATTACCGGCTAACACCATTAAATCAGACCAAGATAATGCTTCTCCGTATTTCTGTTTTACAGGCCATAGTAAGCGTCTTGCTTTGTCTAAATTACCGTTATCAGGCCAGCTGTTTAGTGGGTCAAAGCGTTGTTGCCCACCACCAGCCCCACCTCGGCCATCAAGCGTACGATAGGTGCCAGCACTGTGCCACGTCATACGAATAAAAAAGGGTCCGTAATTACCAAAGTCAGCTGGCCACCAGTCTTGAGAGGTAGTGAGCAGCTTTTCTATGTCACTTTTAACTTTGGCTAAATCAAGGCCCTTAAATGCTTTGGCGTAATCAAAGTCGCTACCTAATGGGTTTGACCGCACATCGTGATCTCTCAATGCGGATAAGTCGAGTTGGTCAGGCCACCAAAATTGATTAGATTTAGCATGGCCGTCTTTACTAATACCGCTCCCTAGCGCACCTTTTGGTTTACTTATTTGATCTGATTGTGCAACGGCGACACCTGACGCTAACGCGAGTCCCGTGAGTATTGCGATAGTTGATTTAGAAAATACTTGCTGTTTTTTCATTGTCCCAGTTCCTGTTTTAAAACGAATGTAATCGTTTCGTGAATGACTTTATCAATTGCACAGCATGGATTGGTGATGTTGCCAATACACATGAATACAATAATTGTTCGACCGTCGTATTCATTGCTGTTGCTGAAGTGCGTTTTCTCACAACTTGGTTCCATAAAAAGAATATGGAATATGTTGTGTAATGTATTTTGAATTAAACCGATTAGTGCAATCGGAAAACTCAATTTGCTTAATTGTTATTTATAGGTTATTTAGTTGTTATTCTTTGCGTTGCTAGCCATTACTATTCATTTCAGTAAATGTAGAAGAAAATTAGGCATGATGTTTTTCCAACTATTTGAGTTTAATGTTTTTATTTTTATTAAAATAATAAAAACTAAGAGTTGGGTAGATGTTAAATAATATTTATCACATAAATATCACAAAAAAATAACATTTAGATGGCAGTTAAAGTATGTTTTAAATTCGTATGTTGTGTGACTGTGTGACTGTGTGACTGTGTGACTGTGTGACTGTGTGACTGTGTGACTGTGTGACTGTGTGACTGTGTGATCGACAGGAAAAGTTGACGATGATGCGTCAACTTTACTCAGGCTGGGTGGCAGGAGAATGGGGGGAGCTTTATCTATCTGTCAGGCTCGTTAAGAGATATCAGCCCACTTAATACCAAACTTTTGCAAGTATTTTTGTAGGCGACTTGAGTCATTCTGTTGTGTTTTTAAGGTGCGACTGACATCAAATAAGGCTCTACCCGCAGAGGCCATGGTTTTATGTTGAGTGCAGGTAGATAAAACAAAGTTAAGTTGATTGGCATCGAATATATCAAGTTGGGCGATTTGTTGTGTTGATAGGTGTTGTGCGGAACAGTTTTCACTTTCTCACAGTTCGCGAACACTTTCCTACAGCTGAATACACGAATATTACAGGTTGTATCGGTATTATCGTTGTTATTGAAGCAAGTAATAGGACATAACAATGTTAAATAAATTTTCTCTTTTAATTGCGCTGGCATGCATCGGTGCAAGTCAGGCGAGTGAATTGAGTGACCGTAATGTCGTCACTCGTTCATTGACGGTACAAGACAGTGAATTACAAGTTGTTGGTGCTTTGGGTTACGGTAAAAACGGTGATGAAGACGGTATTGAGGTTGGTTTTGATGCGCGGTATGGCTTAAATGATGATTGGACAATTGGCTTAGGGCATACTCGTTATCGATTTTTAGACCGAGGAGATAGTGACTTAGGCCTTGAGCTGACTCTGGGCGCAGGTTTAAAAGGCATGTACGAAAAATTAGGGCAAGGCAATGTTGATGTGCTGGGCTACGGTGCTGATATTATGGGTAAATATGTCTACTCTCAAGATACTGCCTTACTATTTGGTGCGCAATATGTGTTTTGGAATGTACAACATACCGATAAAAACGCGGATGAATATCGGTTTAACCTAGGAGTGCAGCATCAAGTGCTTGAGGATGTAGTAGTGAGTGCTGACTATACACTCAGGAGTTTAAATGATATGACTCAATCAACCGCACATGAAGCCTCTGTGTCAATGAATTATGCACTTTCCAGAAGCTTAGATGCTGGAGTGTATTTGAAATACTCGAGCTTTAACCCGCAAGAGAATGGCTTTACGGCTGACAGTGCCAACAAACAAGGAGTTGGTGCCTATGTGAGCTACCGTTTCTAGTGTGACTCAGTTGGTTTTATTCATTTAGTACTTGATGATACAGCGTTTCAATAAAGGCTAAAAAAGCACTAACTTTCGGTAACTTTGCTCGATTACGAGGGTATAGTGCATAAACATCAACTTTTGGCATTCCCCACTTGGGCAGGATCTGAATTAAGCTACCTGCCTTTACTTCTTTTGCACACATATATTCAGGTAGTACAGCAACGCCTAAGCCATCTATTATGGATTGTTTAAGCAACGCAAAATCGTCAACGAGTAAACGCGGCTTGTTAGCCAAGGTGATTGACTGGCCATCTTCTGAATTCAAATTTAACTTTGTGCCGTTACTCGCGGGGTTCATAATCAGCAGTTGATGCTCAATGAGTTGCTCAGCAGAGGTGGGGTTACCGTACTGTGTTAGGTAACGTGGGCTAGCAAATAGTTTACGTGAAACACTGCCCAATTTTTTCGCAATTAACAGTGAATCTTCTAAGTGACCAATACGTATTACAACGTCGAACCCCTCTTCAATGAAATCGACTCGTCGATTGACTAAATTGAGCTGCACGTTGATTTCAGGGTATTTATGCATAAACTTGCCAAGTGCTGGGCGCAACACTTGTTGGCCCATCGCGACCGATGTGCCAATCTTTAGCTGACCTTTATAACGATGTAACTGTTCACTGACTGAGCTATTCGCTAAATCAATCTCTTCATGTATGCGCTTGCAATGTATAAGATAATGTTTACCTGCTTCTGTTAAGTGCTGTGACCGGGTAGAACGCTCCAGCAAAGTAATATCTAACTGCTTTTCTAAGCGAGATACTTTTCTGCTGACATTTGCTTTGGGGATCCCCAACCGTTCTGCTGCTAATGTGAAACTACCAGCTTCTACTACAGCTAAAAAAACCATCATGTCATTTAAATCATATTGCATAAGTCAGCATCTAATTGTTGTTGATTATGAGAATATCATATCAATTAATGTGCATTTATCAATCTAATTAGACAGCGTACTATTACCACATCAACCAGATAAAATGACTTTACGAAGGGGAAATAGATGCAAGTATTAACAAGAGAATCATTACCATTAGGTGGCTTTGCCGGTTTAACTGAGCATCGTTTAGTGACTGACAGTCGCGTGTTTGCAGGTAGAAAAGCGCCAGATACATTCGAAGGCATTGGTAATTTTGTTTACCTAGCGGATGCTCAATTTAACCCAATGGGTGAAACGCACATGCACCCACATAAAGAAATTGATGTGATCACCATTATGATGGATGGACGTATTAGTCATGAGGGGTCGTTAGAGCACGGACAAAGTTTAGTCGCCGGTGAGGCGCAGGTACAGCGTGCTGGTGGTGAAGGTTTTGAGCATAATGAGGTGAACCCTGATATGACCAAAAACCGCTTATTGCAGTTATGGGTATTACCGGATGAATTCGGTGAGCCTGCTGGTTTTAAGCATTATACAGTGCAGCAAGGAGTAACGCGTATTTATGGTGGAGATAAGACGCAAACTGAGATCTTTTATAGCTCAACCATCATAGACATTGTGCGTTTAAGAGCCGGTGAAGTATTCACTTCGAACAACGATGTATTGGTTTACGTCAGTAAAGGTGATGCGGTATTAACGGATGGCAGTGCGTATTATGATGCAAGTGAAGGGAGCTTGGTACGCAGTGAAAATATTCGTATTGAAGCAAATAATGACACTGAAGTGGTGGTTGTGACAGTGGCAACGGCATAAGTTTACTGGTTAGGGCTATAACTATGACACATTTAAATCGGTTTTTTATTGCTTTGATTAATTATATTGCATTAGTGCCACTTGTGTATTTTATTCCAAATTGGATAGCGCCTTATTTGCCTAACAATCAACTATTACACGTAGGTATTATTGTTGCATTGATAGTACCTATTATGTCTTATGTTGTGAACCCTGTAGCAATGTACTTTTTAGGGAAGGCCTTCAGTGTTGAGTCACACTGAAGGCATGCTATTTTCATTATATCAGTAGAATGAACCAAGCTTATGTTTTCATTATAATTGTTGGTTCAGCCAACTTACCATGAGTTGCGCCAAATTAGGGTCCTTGGTTAAGAGGGGATATCCGTGTTCAGACCCTTTGTAACTGATTAATTTACTATTAATATGCATCGCGCTATCAAACAGCGTTTTGGCGCTGCTATAAGTTCTTCCATCTTGCTCAGCTGCGATAATTAGGGTGGGGACGTTTGCCAAATCGGTTTTATATCGTGCAATGTTAGTCTCATTCTGAGCCGATGAAAAAAACACGATAGCTGACATAGGTGTACTTTGTGCCAAATTCACTGCTTGGGTGCCACCACAACTGGCTCCTATTATCGCGATACGGCCATGATTACCAATTTTGTTTTTTAGGTAATTATATGCCAGTGCTACATCATCAGGCCAATTTTGAGAGAGAGTTAACCAAGCCGAACGTCGAGTGTCATCTGGTTGCGATCTTACTTTTTCAATATCATATTGATGATTTACGCTTTCTCCAAATCCTCTAAAATCTAAACTTAATGCGTGAATACCTAATTGTGCCAATTGCTCACCTATCTTGGTATACATACTTCGATTGTAATTACATTGATGAAGCATTAAGACGGCACGGTCGCTGGCAATGTTAGGTTTGAAATAGTCTGTTTTTAGAGCAAAGTTGTCGGAGGTGATTAGTACATTCTCTGTAGCGTGTGTCACAGTAGAAAAGCTCGCAAGGAATATGAATACGCTGAGTACTTTATAATTTTTTTTCATAATCGTTCTTTTAATTTAAGTGTTGTTCCAACTTAACGATAGCTTGTTTTTTTTTCAGTGATTTTCGTTCAGTGAGACAATAAACGCGTTAAGGTGAATTATTAGGTGATTCTAATTGCGGCACCTCAACAGGAGACCTTTGGCTATGAGTATGTGTTTGGTTGTTGGGGCAGATCATTATGAGGAGCGGAGAGCGTATTTGTTGTTAAAGTAATATTGATATGATGCTCGTTACTTTTCCGGAGAATAAATTTATCGTTTTGATTTTTATGGTTATATTTTTATTTTTTCTTTTTGTTTTCTATTTTTAGCAAATAATAAAAAGTGGTTAAGATTTAGGTAAACCGTAAATGTACAATGAGAGCATGTTTTAGGAAAAGGTATCATAACAATGAAAAATAGACTTTTACTTACGCTTTTAAGTACCCTGTGTTTAAGCGCTTGCTCTCAAAATATCACCCGTATAGAGAATGAATTGTTCCCGGGAACAGGCAAGAAATATCAAAATATTTATCCTGGTACATATCAAGGCCGCGGCCCTCATCATGCTTATGATGATGTTGACTTTTTATTACCAACAGAGAAAAAAACAGTCGAACAGGGCATGATCAGTTTTGCGCATTCTGGTATTGATAAAACGTTTGGGTTTGATTATGAAAAGCTACTCTCACCGACGGCGGAAATAAATAGCCGCAATGCAGGTCATATTACCTGGCTTGGGCATGCAAGCTTTTTGATACAGAAAACCAATGGCGATGCATTCGTTACCGATCCTGTTTTTGGTGAGTTTGATGGGTATGGTTGGGTTGGCAGTAAAGTCATTGATGACTTAAACCGCTTGGGCGATGCACCTATAAAAGCAGATCAACTAGATTTTGTTACGGCAATCATGGTTTCTCACAATCATTATGATCATCTTAATAGTGAAACTTTGAATCGTTTTAATGGCAATACGGCTTTGTACTTACCACTTGATACCGCTGATGATGTCAACTATCAGCAAGGTCCCATTACTGAAATGGGATGGTATACACAAACCAAACATAACAATACCGACCTTCATTTTTTGCCTGCGAATCATACGTCCAGTCATGGCGCGTTTGATACAGATGAAAGCTTATGGGGAAGTTGGTTAATGAACGATGGTAAACACACAGTCTACTTTGCTGGGGATACGGGGTATAGCCCTATTTTTAAAGACATACAGCAACAAGTTGGCGATATAGATGTGTGCCTAATGCCTATTGTTGCATACCCTCGGGGAGCAAGAAAAATGCATATGTCACCAGAAGATGCGGTGCAGGCAGCACTCGATTTAGGTTGTAAGGTGTTTATTCCATGGGGGTATGGTACTTGGGCGTTAGGATTTGAACACGTCAATGAACCGTTACGCCGCTTAGCAAGAGCCGTTCAAGATATGAAACCTCACTTTATTGTAAAAACACTGCTAGTAGGAGAAGGCGTAAATTACGCTGAGTTATTAAACACGTCTAATTAATGTGTAGTCTAACAACCACAATTGTTTTTGTTATACAGTGTTTTGGCGGCCGTTGTATGAAAAATACAGCGGCGCTTTTTACTATTTATTTGATCGCGTCTTATATAATATGTATTCAAATTCAAAGGTATGGAATGTCATTATGTTACGAATGGGCTTATTTTTGGCTGCGATCACATTAAGCGGTTGTGTTAGTTTTACCGATGCAGATCGGTTGCTGGCTAAAGACTGGCGTTATGCAACAGATTCACATGGAAGCCGAGCCATTTTTGAAGGAGGCTTGGTGAAAGATGGACAGATTGATATGGGTTTTTCGCGAGTTCCCAGACTTGATAAGGCGAATAACTCGTGGGTTGAACTAATTTATGATATTCCGCAGCGTTCTCTCGAAGGTTACGAAAGCGTCACCGTGACTTATCAAAGTGATAGGGCACTTATTATTAAATTGTCGCAAAAAGACTATGGTGGGCAGGGTGATAAAAGCTATGCGCATTATCAGGTTACCTTACCAAAGGCAGATAAAAAGACGACGCACACAGTCATGTTATCTGATTTTTCTCGCCCAGATTGGACACCAAAATGGTCAACGGGCAAAGGGATGATAAAGGCACATATCAATGCGCTTTATTTTGTACCCAGTTTAACAGATAAAGACGGTGGCAAGGCCCAGTTGAGCATATCAGCATTGACGCTCAACAAAAATGAGCGCGCTTAACAGTGATTGCCCATACTCAACACCTCATGTTTGATTATTATCTGAGTCTATTGAGGGTTGTTAATGAGTGTCCTTTTGGCATGAGTAGATAACCGCTTACTATGATTTTGCTGTGATAATTGTCGCAGTCGTTTGACGGCAAAAAACGCAGTAATCATATTAGCTACAGCAATGGCTATAAACATACCGGTTAGTGGGAGGTAGTACAATCCAATTATAGCCAGAGGCAGTGTGAATAGAATTTTATGGCTAAGACTGAGTACATTTGCTTGGGTTGCGTGATTTATTGCGTTTAAATAAGACTGCGTTAGCATAACAAAGCCTGCGCCAATTAAGCTAATAGGTACAAACAGTAAAAATGCATCTAGATCTGCTTTTAACACGTTGCTCAAGTTTAGCGCGATGAAGATAGACTGAGCGTTAGCAAATAAAAGCAGTGCAATGGCGATTTGAATGATAAAAACTATCGCAAAGCTATTTATAATAAATGACTTTACTCGAGAATACTCATTGGCCCACCAGTTTGCTGCAAGAATGCCTGGCAGTGATGCCGTGAATACCATCGGCGTTAGCAAAGCGAGTGCTTCAATTCGAAATACAATGCTCAAAAGTGGTAGTTTTTCGTGAGCAATGCTTGCAACAAAATAGGTGAGTACACCAATACACACAGGCATATACAATTGCTGTAACGTTGCATTTAGCCCTGTGATTGATATTTGCCTGAACGTGTTACGCCATTTTATTTTCTGAATAACGATGTTATCGATACCGAGCATGCGAAACGTTATCAATAATGACACAAACGCAAAACAGGTATCAGAAATTAAATGGCCGTATCCCGCACCCATGATGCCGCTATTTGAAGATTGGGCACACGTACCATCACCAATTAAAATATAGCTTAATGCAAATTTACTGAGCATCCATAAAGTCAGTACTGTGCTCGCTGGTTTTATATGGCCCAAACTACGCAGTATGCCATTACATTGCCAAATGAGTACCAAGGGCAACCAAGAGACTAATCGTATATTGGTATATTCGGTAGCGAGCGAGGTGACCGCTAAGTCCACCGCGGATGTAGGAGAGGAAGTTGTCCCTAATACGGAATATATCAAAGGGGTCGTCATGTAAAGTAGTAGTGAAATGAAGAGTGTGAATAGGCCCACCACAGTTAAAGCTCTTATCACATTGACGTTTAATCCTCCCATCATGTTGTCATCAGAGTATGTTGATGTTTCTGATTTTACACGGCATATCCAATTGTTGGTTGCAATTGATAAAGCGATAGTGAAGCCGGTCATCGCGATTGTAATGGGTGCGCTGAAGCTTAATGCTGAAAGGTGCTCAGAGCACAGTTTCGCAATTAAAGTGATTTCAAATAAATCATATGCAACCAGTAAAAAAATAGCAGGAAAAATTGGCAAAGAACTATAAATAATAAGCTTTAAAACTGAAGTCTTTAACATCCATTGTTGTTTGCATAGTGGCATGTATATTTTATATTCCGTTAGTGAATAAGAAGAAGGTAGTGCTTGGTAAACAATAGACCGTGCAATTGGCAAAAAAGTTCTTAGTGGAATGCGAGTTAGCATGAATATGTTTTTATCGTAAGATATTGCGACAATGGATTGAACCGAAGGGGTAGGAAATAGTCATCATCAAAGCACATACGTGAATTTGTAGCGATATGCCAATCGAGTTGATTATTTAAAATAAATCAGCTTGTGTGTCATTGAGTGAATCTAAGTATGTAGAAGTACTCAGTATACAAGAGCATTTCTGATGCTAAATTAAGGCGTCATATAGATCTCATGTGCAGTAAAATAATTCACCCTTCCAGTGTTACCCCTGACTGCCTGCGATATCTGGAGTGTGGTTTTCAGCTACATCGGTTTGGTGAAAATGAAGAGGTGTATGTCCCTCCTCATTTTGACAATATGTTATACAGATTTAAATAGCGGTTGATGTGTGTGGTGTTTTGCTGCGACTTAACACAATAAGCCCACCTTGGATGATAAATAAATAAGCGCCAGATACGGGCATGATATAGGCTGCCACGGTGCCTAAAAATATAAAGCTCCAGCCCAATTGTGGTGGCACTTTTAGACCTTGTTTAATCATTGTTTGCAGTGCGTGGCCAAATGTTATCCAAAAAGCGCCAGTTAATAGGAACCAGATAATGGCTTCCCTTTTGAAGTTCATTTCTCCATTGGTGATAGTGGCGCTAAACCAACCACTGTCATGCATTTCTAATAGAGTCGGCCAGCCCAAAATCAACCCTATCATGGTGTGAAGCACACCAGTAAAAAATAAAGCATATCCTGAATATTTAGTTAAGTTCATGGTTAATCTCCTTGTTGTATGACGGGTAAAAATTGTCGAGCAATTAATGCTGATAGCTTTAGGCATTGCGTTACATCAGGTTGCGGTTTTATGTGTAAGAGGCCTAAAAATTGTGCATACGATATTGCTGCGAGATCTGTGGCTTGCTCAGGGTTGAGTCCTAATTGTTGATAACATGAGGCTAAAAATGCTTGGCGTTGACTGTCTATTTTCTCTAAATGCGTGACGATAAATGTTTCAGTGAGTGACCAGGCCCGAATATGTATTTCAGCCTCAATGTTATTGCTTGCAATGACTTGGTCAAGTTTTTGTAACTTTTCTAAGGGCGAGCTTTGGGTGTTAGCTTGCGCGATAAAATTGACTGTGGTTTGCTCATACCAATACTGCATTAATGCATGCACAAAGTCATCTCTACTTTTAAAGTGGTGATAGAATGAACCTTTGGTGACTTCAAAATTTTGGCATAAATTTGCAATTTTGAGCTGTTGTGGACCAAATTTCACGAGCTGTGTGAGCGCTTTTTCGAGCCATTGGGCTTTACTAAGTTGTTGGGATTTTTTATTCATAATCGCTGCTCTTGCACAGCATTGTGGATAACCACTCGGGCAATTATCCAATGAAATGGCGTGATGAGTGCCATATATAATCGGCCTATAGGGGTTTTAAGGTTGACTAATGTTGAAACGGTTGCTTGTTGACCATCTGTTGTCACGCTCATATAAAACTGCATATGCTTATCTTCAGCAAAACTAATGATCTCTTGATCATGGACAGAGATGACGGTCATAAACCCCGCAGAGTCGCCGAGTTTTAAGTCTGTTTTTTCCATGTGTAATGTGCTGTCTGTAGCTACCTTGAAGCCAAAGTACTTGACGGTTTTGTTACGGATATTCATCAATGTATCTACCCACTTAGGCATACGAGAAAATATATTAAGTTGCGCTTTCGCAGCGCTTATTGATGGTTGGCTAACAGGGGCGCTTAAGGCATCTCGAAAGCTATGCTTGCTGCGTTTTGATGCTAAAAAATCATTTTTTGGTACAGAAACTGCTTTTACTTTCCACATAAACTATTCCTTCAACTACATACCATACCTTATGGTATGTATATATTGTACTTTTATTATGCAGTTGTAAAGTGATTAATAACTTTGATGTTATTAAACATGCCCACCAAGGCGAAGAAATAAAAGACAATGCGCTTAAAGCATTGGTTACAAGCCCACTATTTAAAGCAAAAATTGAGCAAGTAAAAAAAGTAAGGGGCGTTTTAAACGTAAAGCGAAACATCAAGACCAAAAGCCTTATCTTATAGCAGTGTCGCGAGCTCTAAGATAAGGCTTTTCTAGAGTGATAGCTTGGTTTTATGGTAGGAGCTGAAGCTTTAATAGTGCAGTGGCCATCTGGTTTTTGACCTTCGGATAAGCAGGTATTTTACGGAGTTATTTAGCTGTAAGGCCATACTATTTAACACCGTTATTTTTGAACAGCTGAGCGGCGAGTAAACCAGCTAACATGCCAAAAAAATGGCTACTCCAACTTATGTTTGGCTGATAGCTCAGCAGTGAAAAAGCAAGTCCTCCGTAAATAAAAAAGACCACAATAGCGATGAAAATATTTTTAACGTTACGTTGAAAAAAAGCCAAGGCGAGTAAGTAACCCCATAATCCAAATATCATCAAACTGGCGCCTGCATGATGTGCCGCTGAGCCTAATAACCAAACACCGCTGCCAGCGACGAGCGTAATAAAAGCGAACACGAGACTATATTGTTTAAACCCATTTTGTAGAGCAAGAAACGATAACAAAGCCAGTGGGATCGCATTTGATGCTAAGTGTAGCCAGTTGTGATGTATCCAAGGTGCTAATGGAATCCCGATTAATCCCATTGTGGTACGAGGAATAATACCAAACTGCGAAATGATGCCATTTGTTACTGTGTTAAGTAGCTGAATAAGCAGCATGATTAAAAGTAGTACGGCGATGATCTTGATTGACTGTCTAAATGGCATTGAACGTTTCCGAATATCAAGTTTAAAGTGTTTTTAATATGACAATAATTACCGTAAAGGTGTGGATATCTTATGTGTATAATGCATTAATTACCCCATGTAATTGTAACAGCATATTCCCATTTTGGTTATTCATAAAGAATTAAGTTAAATTAAAATAAAAGCTTACATAATTTATTTACGCCAAGTAATTTATTACACAAATAGGGATTTTTAGTGAGAAGCACTTGGTTATCTTGCCGGGGTATGTAGAATGGGAGCTTAAACTTTTACTAAAGCAGATCAGGTGACAATGAATGTCCGATTTTAAAGTTTGGAAACTGATTAGTCTGTTTTGTTTGTTTAGCTTAATGCTGGGTTGTGAATCGAAGGAAGAACGTACGCAACAAACAATCAAATACACACTACAAGAAGCTTCACGTGAGATTAATGCCTTAGGTGAAGCGCTTGAAAAAAAACAAATACGAAATGCGGTATTACTCAGTGAATATGGCAACGTACTCAGTCAGCAAAACCCACAATTTAGTGCCATTGCAGAACTTGTCGCGCAAGATGCAACGACGCAAGGCCCTTTGTATCAAAATTTACTCACCCGCTATCGTCAGTTGAAAGCACCAGAGCCAACGATGCACAGTGATGACATTATTACGCAAGCGATGTTATTAAAGGAAGCCGCGACGCGAAGTCTATTTGCAGACGCATTAACCGACCCAATTAATGTATTGGCAGATATGTCAAATGGTACGCTGGCACGTGTAGGGGCCATTAGTAAAGCGGCTGAAGATGCCGCCAATGGCCAAGCCAGTGTCGGTAATCAATTAGTAGGAAATGCCAACTACGGTCAATGGGAAACCCAATCTAATGGCACCAATTTTTGGATGTGGTATGGCATGTATCGAATGTTTGGTGATCTCGTTGGAGGAGTGGAGTATGGCCGTTGGAGCAAACACAGGAAGTATAGTTATTACAACGATTATGGACGAAAACGCTATACCAGTTATAGTAACTATAAGCGTCAAACCGCGGTTGAACAGCGCACTCGCCAGTCTTATAAAAGCCAAGGGAAGCAGTTTACTAGCCCTTATGCCAAGACCAAAGCTGGCGCATCAGGATTGAGTCGTAGTAGCCATACCCCATCATCAGCAACGCGCAGTAGTTACTCGAGAAACAGTAGCTATGCTAAGTCAAATTCTGGCTCGGTGCGTAATAGCTCAAGTAGAACCTCGCGCGGTGTTAGCCGAGGAAAGTAACGAATTAGATAGCGGAGTTTATAAAAATGTACCAAATTAACGGATTAACGGCTTGGTCTCTTCAAGCGCTATTGATAGATATGATTGTTATCATAGCGTTGTTTGTGAGCCTTAAATACATAAAAGGGTGGGTCTCGAACCTCCATGCGAACGATGAAATAACAGAAAAAGATAACTTTGCATTTGGATTAAGTTTTGCGGGCGGGCTTGCTGGGCTCGCAGTGGTCTTAACCGGTATTACCAGTGGTGCTTTTGCTGATTCATTATTAGAAGAAGCGACCCAGATGGCTGGTTATGGTGTGGTGGGAATCGTTTTAATTAAAATAGGGCACTTCTTTCAAGATAAAGTGGCCTTGAAAAAGGTCGATTTACATGGCGAGATCCTCAAAGGCAATATTACCGCAGCCCTGATTGATTTTGGTCATGTGTTAAGTGTTGCAATTGTGATCCGCTCGGCATTAGTTTGGGTATTAACAGAAGGTTGGTATGGCTTACCTATTGTTGTAATTGCGTTTGTCATAGGTAATATTTGTATGCTGCTCGTGAGTCAATATCGCGTACAGTTATTTAAGCGTACGAATCGCAATGGTGACTGTTTACAGCAAGCTATTTTAGATAACAATATTGCGGTTGGGATCCGCTATGCAGGGTTTTTGATTGGCAGTGCATTGGCGTTAACAGCGGCGACTGGGATTGCACCGTACGTGGCAGACACGATTACTTCAAGTTTGATTTATTGGAGCGTATCAGCACTGGGCAGTATAATCGCATTTATCGTGTTGCATTTAGTGATGATCAAAATAATTCTTGCAGGGAAAGACATTTCAGATGAAGTGAATCGTCAGAAAAATATTGGCGTAGCAACAATTTCAGCGGCAATTTCGTTTGCGGTAGGTATCACTATGGCCACATTACTTGGCGTATAAACTTTGACAAGTGCATCTTCGCAAAACTCTGAAAACGTGACCAGCAACCTTAAGTTACTCGGTCACGATATCTTACTAATTAGTGTCATGGCGATTCTTGCTGGCTGTGGCTTAATTTATGAATATTTATTATCTCACTATGCAGGGCGCGTTCTAGGTTCTGTAGAAAGCGCCATTTATGCCATGATTGGGACAATGATTGTTGCCATGGGGATAGGTGCATTTTTAGCCCGTTGGTTTAAAGACCCATTTACTGCATTTGCATGGCTTGAAAGTTTAATTGCGCTGCTAGGCATGAGTAGTATTTTGATTATTGCCAGTGTTATTGCCTTAACTTATACCCTTCCTCATACATTTTCCAGCCTGTATAACTTACCTGCTGATGCGGTAGTTGATGGCAGAATATTTGAATCACTGCAAAGTGCCGCACGTTTTTTACCGTATATTTTTGGATTAATGCTCGGTATTTTTATTGGTATGGAGATCCCTTTGATTGCGCGTATTCGTCAGCATGTTTATGGGCGATTTTTAGAAAACAACGCAGGTACAATTTACGGTGCTGATTATATTGGCGCGGGTATTGGCGCTGCAATATGGGTGATGATCATGTTGGCGTTGCCGATAATGCAAGCCGCAGCATGGACGGCATTATTTAACGTGATTGCGGGGCTGATGTTTTTGTGGCGTTATCATCAGCATGTGCGTTTCGCTAAGCTGTTATTGTTATGTCATGTGTTGCTGCTTGGATTGTTTTTAGTATTGCTAAGTTATGGCTCTGTGTGGATGAAAGACTTGAGTAATGTTTTGTATAAAGACAAAGTGATTTATTCTGAGTCGACTAAGTATCAACATGTTGTGGTGACTGAGCGATTGAGTCGCACGCAAGCAATGCCTATTAATGATTTATTTTTAAACGGCCGCTTACAATTTTCCAGCGCCGATGAGCAGATTTACCATACTATGCTGGTATATCCTGCGATGTTAGCGGCTAATCGCCACGACCGAGTATTAATTATCGGTGGCGGTGATGGATTAGCACTGCGCGACGTACTTAAATGGCCAGTTAAAGAAGCGACACTCATTGATTTAGATGGTCAGTTACTGTCGCTATTTGGTTTGAAAGGTCAACCTTTCCCTGCGTTACCTGAGATAACAACTAAGCTATCGGCATTAAATAACGACGCATTGAACGATCCTCGTGCTAACGTTATTGTCACCGATGCTTTTCTAGAAGTGGAGAAAATGCTTGATGAAGGGTTATTGTTTGACAGTATTATTATTGACTTGCCCGACCCAAATCATCCCGACTTGAATAAGCTTTATAGTGATTACTTTTATAATCATGTTAGACAGTTATTGTCACCCGACGGTGCATTATCGATTCAATCGACTTCTCCGTATCACGCAAAGAATGCGTTTATCAGTATTGCTAAAACGGTGCAGCAAGCTGGGTTTGCTCATGTTGAGCAATATCAGCAGAATATTCCTTCATTTGGTCAATGGGGATGGACAATTGCAACTCGAACAGGTCAAAGTGCCAGTGAAAGAATCAAAGCCGTTAACGATTTTCCTGTACCAAGCAATTGGGTTAATCAAGAATATTTACAAGCTGCATTTGCTTTTCCAAATAAATTTTTTGATGGAAATAAAAGTATAGAAGTCAATAGACTGGGTTCTGGTGTGTTGTACGATTATTATCGTCAGGCATGGCAAACAGAAGCCGAGTTGTATAAAAATTGAAATGGAAGGTTGACATAATATGTCAGCTATGCAAATCTTAACTCAGACATAATATGTCATAGTGAATAAGGTATATAAGATGGAATTAAATGAATTATCAATCAAACTTGCATCATTTGAAACTGAAGGTGCAAATTTTGAGTCATTCTTAATTGCGAACGAAGGCGAGCAAGAAGTGTTGCAGGTCATTGTAGATGGCAATGATGAGTTACCTATTTTTGTTACTCAAACAGAAGAGCAGCTACTTTGTATCAGTTACTTATTTAATGAAGCCGAAGTCAAAACTGAACTGCGCCATGAATTGAATGAAGCCTTATTAAAGTTAAATGTACCAATTCCTTTGAGTGCATTCGCTAAAATTGAAGATCAGTATGCAATATTTGGTGCTTTAGCGGTGAGTTCATCTTTTGATGAAGTGACACATGAGCTAGTAACATTAGCCGATAATGCAATCGACGCTTTAGACGCTGTGACCGCTTATTTAAACGAATAATAGTGGAGTAAGTTATGAGTATTTTAAAGAAGTTATTTACCGCTGTACGTGGTGGTGCTAGAGAAGTTGGTGAGTCGATTGTGGATGCGAATGGCATTCGCATATTTGAGCAAGAGATAGCGGACGCACAGAATGCGCTGCATAAAGCCAAGAAAAGCTTAACGGAAGTGATGGCGAAAGAAATGCAAACCAAGCGTAAAATTAGCGCTTTAGATGACAGTATTGCCGAGCATGAAGAATACGCAGGCCAAGCGTTAGCGAAAGGTAATGAAGCATTAGCAATGGAAATTGCTGAAAAAATTGGTGATTTTGAAACAGAGAAATCTGAACATGATCAAGTACTAGCAGGCTTTAGTAACCATATTGTGGTTTTAAAGCAACAAGTTAAAGATGCTGAGAAATCAATCAAAGAGAACCAACGTCAATTAACGATGGTTAAAACGACTGAAAGTGTTCAGCAAGCAACAATGGCAGTAAATAGCACATTGAATACTAATGAGTCATCAATGACCAACGCGCGTCAATCGTTAGAGCGTATTAAACAACGTCAACAAGATAGACAAGATCAACTCGGTGCAGCGAAGCAACTAGAAGCATCTGCTAATGGTGATGATCTAAAAGCGAAGCTTGCTGAAGCGGGTATTGGTGAGCAAAATCAAAAGAGTAATGATATTCTTGCGCGTATAAAAGCAAAACAAAACGGATAATTTGTTTTACTCTGATAAAGGAGGCTGTGCCTCCTTTTTTGGTTTGGTATTATTGTAAATAAGGCTTCTTATGTTTGGTTTTTTTAAATCTAAAAAAGCGCCAGAGCGCCAACTCTCTCATCCAAGTCAGTTAGCCGTTGGTGATATGCTGACACTGATTGATTCATTTGCGTACCCGGGTTGGCTTAAAGGTCAAACGCTTAAAGTAACCGATGTACAAACTTATCAATATCAGCATAACGCAGAGTACGAGTTTGTACTGGAGAGTGAATCTGGCAAAGTGGCTTTCCTGCAAATTGAACGCAATGATGGCGAAGAGTTTGCTAACTTTTCGGTCAAAATTCAGCGAGAAGAAGTGGATGTTATTTTTACTTTGGATGAATTTGCACGTATTTTCGATGAAGAGCAGCTAAGTGAGATCACGACTGTTGCGCAACCCGATGCTTATGCACATTTCTTAGCGGATAAATATAAGCAAAGTGAAACGCCTTATGTGTGCTATTTCCATGCAAAAGACTACAGAAATCAAACTTTACCGCGCTATCAAGATGAATCTGGCGAGCCATGTGAAGTGATCAGCTTAATCTCAAGTGACGAAAGTCACAGTATTAATATTGAGATTTGGGAAGGGGGAGAAACCGAAGTGTCTTTAACACTGAGTCGCCCTGTAAGTGACGTAATTGACTTGTTCCCAGGGTAAAGGTCGTGACAGATAAGCAAGCCAAGTGGCAGCGACAAGAACAAGCCGTTCGAGCCACGCAGATGGCATTTGATTTGACCAGCGATGTGCAAAAAAGCATTAAAAAGCAAGCCATTGATGAAGAGTTAACCCCATCAGATATGATCCGAAAGATTTTACAATTAGATGTGAAATCTAAAAAGACGCGGCAAAGACTGTCATTTAATCTGAATGATGATGAAATTGCAGAGCTGGCAATACGTTTTGGGGTTGCGACAGATGATAAAAGAGCGGTAAAGCAGCAAGTTGCCGATATTCTGATCCAGAAATTTTCAAAAGGTGAGTAGCAGCCTAGGCGCTTATCAATTTGGTATGGGGGTTTTGTATTACCGCTATTTCTGCACCGTCAAAAGCTGGGCTCCGTTGAAAGTGATTTCCAATTAACTTTGCGTAGCCCAATTCTGCAACGGCGTTGCAATTCAATATTTTTTCGTCGCCACTCGTGCCAACATATATTGTTCCAGAGGCTTCAACATAGCGCCTTTCTATATATACTTGAGCACAGTGATCAGGTATACATACGCCCGCATACGTTGCAAATAAACTTGCGCAGCATAAAGAGAGTAAATAGTTAGATAACGTCATTTTTTCTGTGAAACTCCAGTGTATGTGTATTTTTCATAAGGTATTTATATTCAATTAGGTTTACTCTAAGGTTGTCATGCAATTGTACCTTTAAAAGATTGGGTATGGAGCGTTCGAGTCCCCCACCAATACCCCATATGATATGATGTTACAGCTGTTTATTCATTGACTAAGACCCGCACGAAAAGGACTATTATGGAAAAAACACGTATTAAGCTACTGCGTTATACTGATATTGCAGTTAGTACAGTCTTTGACAAAGAAGCGGCGTTATTGGCCCAATTGCAAACTAACACGTTAGATCAAAGCTTAATTTTATGGCGAACTAAAGTACCAACATTGGTTTTACCTGCGGGTAACAAATGGCCCATGAGTTCCTCACTGGAAAGCGCGTTATCTGAAATAGGGTGGCAATTATTTACTCGAAAAACAGGTGGTGCACCGGTTCCACAAACCGACCGTGTTATTAACGTATCTCATTTATATCATTGGCCAACCTCGAAACCTTATTCAATTGTTTTGGCATACCAATATTTATGTCGGGCTTTAACTGGCTTTTTGGCATCGTTTGGTATCACCTGTGATGTTCATGCCACGCCTGGGTCATACTGTGACGGCGACTATAATCTAAATATTGCAGGTAAAAAAATAGTAGGTACAGCACAGCGTGTTGTCGTAACAAAAGGTGGAGGGCGAGTTGTATTGGCGCAAGCATGTATTTTAATAGATGCATTAATGGAAGAGTTGGTTAAACCGGTTAACCTTTGTTATACCCATTGTGGTTATCAAGAATTAATCAAAGCAGATGTACATACCTCTTTATTTGAGCATATAGACGAACGTTTAAATGTCGATATGTTGTTTTCAAAGCTTCAACAAGCCTTTATCGATAGCCAGTTGTATTCCAGTTTTGAATAGTGTGTAATTTAT
The DNA here is from genome assembly GCF_018101015.1 of Pseudoalteromonas sp. MMG005. Classification (NCBI taxonomy): domain Bacteria; kingdom Pseudomonadati; phylum Pseudomonadota; class Gammaproteobacteria; order Alteromonadales; family Pseudoalteromonadaceae; genus Pseudoalteromonas; species Pseudoalteromonas sp. MMG005. Next base: position 62,084 of record NZ_JAGJEK010000024.1, read on the forward strand.
TCAATATAGAATGATTACCTTTACTTTTATTTTACCTGCTTTACTCTCATCTGAGTGCTGTCACTTTTTATTGTGAGCAGCGAGGGATTTTGAGTTTGTATAATCGCGTTCTAGGATGAGTATGATTTTGCAGTATAGAAAGCCGCTAAGTCGTTATGTAACACAACTCACAACGGCTGTGCTTTTATCGATGTTATGTGTCAGTAATTGCTTTGCGACGGTGAAGATTGCCGTTGTCGGTAAAACTAAAAATGACAGTTTCTATGAGCAGTCTTATAAAGGGTGTGTACACTTCGCGAAAACACATGCCAATTTAGAGTGCGTATACGACGGTGCTGATGACTATCAGGATGTGCGTACACAAGTATTGATAGTAGAAGAGCTCGTGAAAAAAGGCATTGATGGGGTACTTTTATCCACGACTGATTCAACCTTTTTAGTTGAGGGAGCCCTTAAGGCTGCAAAGCGACAGGGGATCCCTGTGATCACCTTTGACTCAGATTTGTTACCCGAACATCAAACCTACAGATTGGCCTATGTAGGTACAAATAACTTTGATTTTGGTAAGGCATTAGGAGAGGTAGCCAAAAAATATCGCAACAATGATTCACCGCGGTTTTGTATTCAATCAGGTCACCACACGACGCCTAATTTGAATGAACGCATTAGAGGAGTTCGTTACTCTTTGAATAGCGAAGTGCGTGCACCGCATGAAAAAGGTAATATTTGGAAAGAGTATGAACGATGTCCTTTTTATACGATGGGCCGAAGAGAAGATGCGCTTAACCAGCTGCTTGCAATGGTGAGAACACCTAACCCGCCGATATTTATTGCTGTCGCAGGGTTCGCACAGTTTAACCCTCGATATATTGAAATGTTGCGCCCCTACAAGAGTAAAATTCAAAATAAACAAGCAATTATTATTTCGGCTGATACCGAGCAAGTGCAATTAAGTGCCTTGCAACAAGGGCTTGCAACTGAAAATGTGGGCCAAAACCCATTTCAAATGGGCATAACAGGTGCGCAATTATTGTATGATGTGATTATGTATAAAAAGGAGCCTGACCAAGACAGTTATTTTTTAGACTTTCACTATTGCCAGCAAACTAACACGCAGACATGTACGGTTAATCATTAGTTGTTTGCTCATTTTCAGTTAACGATATATTTTGGATCGCTCGATGACTTCAATGTCATAACCATCAGGGTCGGTGATAAAAAAGAAGGTGGCAATTAAGGTAGAGTGATTGAAAAATTGTTTTATTTCTTTAGGCTGGTAACCAAGCTCAATGGCGAGTTGGTGCAGCGAATTAAGATCTGGCGTCGTGAAAGCGAGGTGACCATAGCCATTACCTAATTCATACTGGTTTTTTTGTGCATGGTTATGTGTTAATTCGAGTTCAAAATCACTGTCTTCATTACCTAAATAAATCAGTGTAAAGTCATCAAATGTCAAACGACGCTTTTCATGCAAGTTAAATAATGCGTGATAAAATTTAATAGATTGTTCAGCGTTGGTTACCCTAACCATCGTATGGATCATTTTAGCCATGTTGTTCCCGGAGTAAATATGTGTGAATTATATGCCTCGCAACCACAGTTGCTATACGACACAACCAAGCGCTCAATTCGAATTCAAGGTGTTGTTACGAGCTTAGCGCTTGAAAATCAAATGTGGCATTTACTAGAGCAAATTGCACAACAAGAGCAGAGCTCAGTTGCAGAGTTTATTTCCGTTTTATATCAAGAGATTATAGAACGTCACGGTGAAGTAAAAAATTTAGCATCAATGCTGCGCGTTACTTGCTTAACGTATGTGCTCAATGATAACGGACGTAGCTCAAGTTGGGGTAGTAACTGAGTACTACGTTTTAACTCATGTCTATTTTAATCGTTAAGGCAGGTAGTATGGAAAAAATTGAAGTTAATACTTACTTATTAAATAAGCCATTTACAACAGTGAGTCAGCCATTTGGTGAAGGCGTTGATGTGTATAAAGTAAAAGATAAAATGTTTGCCACCTTAGCCCGAGGTAAAATGGGCAAGGCAGACAGCGATTATTGGTGGATGAATTTAAAGTGTGACCCTGATGAAGCTGCAATACTGCGAGATATCTTTGATGCCGTGATCCCTGGTTACCATATGAATAAACGCCTTTGGAACACCATTATTCTCGATGGCTCAATTCCGCAAGGAGAAATTGAGCGGATGATAGATAATTCATTTTTGCTGGTGGTAGGTAAAATGACGAAAGCTGCGCAAAAGGCAATTCTTCAAAGGTAGATTCCGTGGCCAGTTCGGTCCATTTATCAGTGATTCTAACAAGGCTATATGAATAAATTTTGATTTGATATATTGGATACAATATTTAGTATGAAATTGAACTGTTTTTCGTTACATTGAAGACTGTATTAACTTGTCTATTAATTAAGGAAAAATGATGACTACAGGTAAATTAGGATTGTTTATTGCTACATGGATGACGCTGTGTGTTGGCTGTCAGAGTGTGCAACAAAGTAATTCAGAAAAGGTGGATAGATTAACAGTAGGTGTAGTTCAAAAGGAGATAAAAAATGGTATGCCATCAACGGATGTGGTTGCTGCACTTGGTAGCCCAAATATAGTTAAAACAGCACCAAGCGGAAATGAAGTGTGGGTATATGATAAGTTTTCAAAAGAACAAGTTTATCAGACCTCAGGAGGAACTCTAGGGTACTTTTCTGGCAACGGAGGAGGGATTGTTTCTGCCGAGCAAGGCAGTAGTCAGGTTAGTTCGAATACGTTAACGGTCATCATCAAATTTGATCAGCTAAGTAATGTGAGTTCAATTGCTTATCACCGCAGTAAATTTTAATTAACAGGTAAGAGCTAATGAATTTACTGAAGTATTTTAGCGTATTGTTATGCGTGATAAGTGTACTTGGATGTGCATCAAAACAACAGCAAATGTCGACTTTAGAAGTGCGCAGTATGCAAACGAAAGAATACGATAGTACGACTCAATTGGTGGTGTTTAAAGCGTTGATAAATGCATTGTTAGATAGAGGGTTTACTCTGACATCTTCTGACTCTGATGCTGGTGTGGTGTTAGCAAATAGTACGACGACACAAACGAATGGCACAGAAGTACTCACAAAAGCAGTTGCCACGTATTTTACTCTGGGCCTTAATTGGGTATTTGGTGATAATAACCTAGATGATACGATTTCCATTGATATCTCAGCCAATGTGACTCAGCTAAAAGGGATCACAAGAGTTAGGATTAATGCCATTGCAAAGCGTTTAAATAGCAGTGGAGAAGTTGTTGAATCTGACATGATTGTTGAACCACAATATTACAACTCAATTTTTGAACAAATTGAAAAGTCGGTATTTTTAGAACAAAACCTCGATTAAAGCGACCATGCTATCCATAAATAAGAACTGAAATAGGTGGTATTCAGTTCTTATTTTATCGATATAAAGCGGTTCTGCTATGAGGCGCGTTTTGTCTCGAGTAAAGTTTGCAAATGTGTATGTATGGTATTTTTGCATACCAGAGTATGGGGGCGGGTGAGCGAAATACCACGGCCTACCACAACCGCTTTTTTTGCCGCATTTAACATCGCGACGTCATTGTGATCATTGCCAAAACACATGGTTGACGACAAGTCGAGCTGCAATAATTGTAGCGCAGAAAGTTTGTTGCTTTGTTCAGTGACAATATCAAAGCAATCCGTACCACTATGGTGATAAAAAGAGAACTTATCAAAATGCTGCTCACAGTAGGCTTTTATTTCTTTATAACGACTTCCTTCAAGCACTAAGAGTTTGATGACTTGTTGTTCACGTAAGCTCGCATTACAAGTGGGAGGTGTGCCAAGCTTAGCGACCCACTGATGAAATTCATGCGGCTTGTCTGAAATTGCATAATCGTAATGCCCGTCATAAAGGTAAGCAATGCCTTCACGGTCAAGCCATTCAAGTAACTGTACTATTTGTGCTTTATTAAAAGCATTTGCATTTGTGACTTGCTGTGCTTTGCTGATCATTGCCCCATTGCATCCAATTAAGGTGTGATCCCAAAAATGTTTGGGTAGGACTGGCAACGTATCTCTTAATGGTCGGGCTGTTGCAAAGTAAGTATTAATACCTGCGGCCTCTAATTCTATGAGCGTGTCACTGAGTGCGCTAGTGAGAGGTTTGCCTTCAAAAATAAGTGTTCCGTCTAAATCGAAAACAAAGTTTTTAATACCCTTCATGTTACTCCTTGGTTATCTCAAATCAGGACTATTTTGCAATGAAAGTAGGGTTATTGTCTAAAGGTTTATTCTGAATTTAAGCAGCCTATATTGAATTGTCGTTTTAAGCTGTGTTTTTCTATTTGTAAATTGTAACGTTATGATTTTATTTATTATAAATATGATAGGAAACTTTTATAAAACTGATAAGACGTCGCGTTAGTAACGACCTACAGTGGCCTTGGAACTTTTCGAAAAAAGTAAATTGGAGCTGGAATGAAAAAAATAACATTAGCTACATTGGTATTGCTATATGGTAATCGGGTTTGGGCTGCAGACGTAATTGAGCCGCCAATGGCGAGTATTCCCGCAGGGAGTTTTACGGTACAAACCGAAAATGATGAAAGTTATGATGTCACGGTGCCCGCATTTCAGATGGCTAAATATGAATTGACCGTTGCTGAATATAGCCGATTTATTTCTGACACAGGATATGAAAGTGCGAACAATTGCTCACATCGTATTGATTCAGGGTGGTTTAGCGGTCCGAGTGATGGTAGTTGGGACAATAATATATATCGGTTCTCAGAGTTTCATCCTGTTGTATGTATTAACTATGATAATGCCGTTGCGTATACGCAGTGGTTATCACGTAAAACGGGCAAAGATTATCGTTTGTTGTCTGAAGCTCAGTGGCAATATGTTATTGAAAGTGGCGGATTACAAGAATACATAAAAGCAGAGGGTAAAAAGCGTGAGCAAATATGTGATGTGGCTAATTTGGCTGATTTACATGCTCAAAATATGTCTGAAAAATTATACGGTGCGTCTTACACTGCAGCTTACAATGTTGAGAACTGTAGCGATAAAGAGGTAACGCTCGCTATGGTTGGTATGTATAAAGCCGATAAATATGGTGTGCATGATTTAGTGGGTAACGCGAACGAAATTATGGCAGATTGTTATGTTAGTGATACCGATAAGTTGAAAAGTGAAGGTGTCACCAAGACTGGAAAGGAGTGCAAGGCCTTTTTTTCTAAGGGTGGCGCTTGGCATTGGGGAATTCAAAATGTATTGGAGCGTTCTCAAAAAAGCCGGGACTTTTTAGGGGCAATTGAAGGGTTTCGGATAGTGCGTGATACCGCTGGACAACAGCTTGAGCCGCAAGAAGGTTCTACTTGGTTTGTGAACACGCTTAAAAAAGAACACGTAAAAGCTAGGCGAGTACATGCACAAGTAGCAAACTATCCAAAGCAAGTGACGGGCGTAAAGCTCACTGAATTTAAAGAGAAAGTCGAGTTAAGTTGGCAGCTAAGTAATGATGAAATACAGCCAACATATCAAGTGTTCAGACAAGATCTTTTGAATAATCATAAAGAGGTTATTGTTGGCTCTGGTATAAATGGGCGAGTTACAGACTTAAACCCTCTACCACATAAAGCGCGTTATTCTGTGGTTGCTTATTATGGTGATAGGCCGAGCTTACACAGCGAAACGATTGACACATCGGCCTATATTACACATGCCATACCAGGTAAAATTGAAGGGGAGGCCTTTTCACAAGGTACTGATATTGAAGTTATGAACTCAGTGCAAGAAGCGAAAGAGGACCGCGTGTTTGCAAGCTTAGGCTTGGCGAAAGCACAGTACAAAATTGATGTATCAACAGCGGGGCAATATGCTTTGCAGCCGAGGGTGTATCATACGGGCAGCAGCAAGCGTGTTGAAGTTAAGCTTAATGGTCGAGTAATTACGTCATTTTCGACTTCGTCTGAGCAAGGGTGGCAAGTTGTCCAAGATGTACACATCAACTTACCCAAAGGTGAGCATACATTGTCATTGCAAGGGCTTGAAGCTCGGTTGTCGGTTAATTGGATGGATATACGGCGTTTATAGTTTTTTTTGTTGTCAAACAGTAAGTATAAGGACGTACTTGTTGTTTGAAATTCAATCTATTTATTTTGCAGCAAAGCGAACGTTGGATTATTTTGGTTTGCAAATACCCATTTAAAGATTAATCTATCAACTAATGACAGTTGCTATAAAATAATAATGATTAATTTTTTAAACTTTCAATTTGATGTAGAGCAAGGTTTACTTTCCCAAGAACAGCAGTTTGTTTCATTGAATCATACCCAAATACAGTTACTTACTTTACTTATTAGTGAGCCTGCAAGGGTGTTTAGTAAAGAGGAAATACTGGCAGCAGTATGGCAACACAAAGTGGTGTCAGAACAAGTCATATTTCAAAACATCAGTCAGTTACGTGCATTACTGGGTGAAAGTGCCATTAGAACCTTTCCTAAGAAAGGTTATCAATGGAATATTCCTTTAGAAGATATAGGCAATGTGCATTCAATAACGGAACCAGAGTCTGCGTCTAGTGAATTAAACAGCGTAAGACCTGCAACGAACAAAATAGAGCCATTATCAGTTAAGTTAAGCAACGCAACATCTTTAAGTGGCGAACATAAGAGTGCGAGTTATAAGAAGCGCTCTTATAACTCGTTTGTTTATGCTGGGGTTATACTTTGTATCAGTTTATTTTTCATTATATACATTTCAGCAAGTAGCGTATTTAATGGCAAGCATTTTGTTGATTATCAGTTTGATAGTGTATTTTTACCACTTACTTTACAAAGCAATAAAAAATTGGCTCAAGAAACTGAGCAATTAAATCAATTACTGAGTAGTGAATTTAATATACCGAGTAATAAACTAGAATATGTGAATGAAGGGCAGTTTTTTAACTCGCCTTACATGACTTATCATACACTGCAAAAGGATAACACGGCGCTTTTGTTTTCGGGCACACTGTATGAAAATTATAATGAAGCCACTAAGCTATTTCAGCCCTATATGTTTGAGCTTTTAATACAAGGTTATGAACGGCAATGGGTCAGTTATTTATACGCGCAAGATATGACTGAGTTGAGTGGTAAAGTCATAGAACAAATGCGTATATTGAGTAACTCTCGTTATTTTATTCAACAGCGAAGTGCGAATGTTTCTGCAGAGTTAGTGTTATTAAATGGCCAGTTCCCACTAAACTTAAGTGTGCTACAAAAACTAGCTGAACGGTTTATAGATGAAGACAAGTTTGATGCTGCTGATGGTTACATAGAGCAGCTTTTAACATTAAGTGCGGAACGACAACATGCCTTGTATTATGCTTATGGCAAGTGGCTAAAAGGTGCGTTATTTGCCGCAAAAGGGAAGCAAGCGCTGGCACTGGCATTTTATGAGCAGGCGAATACGCTATTCTCAGACACTTTGCTATATGGTTTACAAAGTGAGGTGAATAAATCACTTGCTGATTTGGCTCATGACAACCGTGACTATGACAAAGTCAAAGCGCATTTATATGCAGCAGCCAGCTTAGCGCGTTTAGCAAGAAAGCCGGTACAGGAAATTCGTGCATATACGTTGTTGTCAATTAAGGCGCGTAAATTTGGCTTTGACAAAGCCAGTTATGATCACCTTTATCAAGCCAAAACGTTATTGGCTGAATATGAACTGGATGGTTCTCATTATATGCTGCCCTTTTATCATTTTGCTTTGTTTGCAGCGACTACTGAGGAGAAACAGCACTTTTTTCATGAAGTATTACGAATGCCGGTTACACCAGACAATGAATGGGTTTTTTTTAGTGCTGTCGAGGCCTTAAGTAAGCTATATCTAAGAGAAAATAACTTTAGTGCTGCAAAAACAGTGATTGATCACGTTAAGAAACCAGCGTTAAAGGCTTACTTAGATGCACAGTATCATCAAGCAAATGGCGATGTTCCTCAGGCAATATTGTCAGCGCAAGATGCGTTTAATTTTAGCCGTACACAACATACACTGTGGCTCAGTTTAAATAGTGCCCTATTATTATTAGAACTTGCAAATACGACGCACAACTTAGAAGTGTCAGAGTATCGTGTTTTTATTGAGTCGAATGCTAATCTTAGCTGGTTACAATGGCGTCAAGCGCGTTTAGCTCAGGTCGGTATAGCAGTACCAGCGTCGTGAGTTAAACCATTGGTGCTTTTAAAACAGTACATTGTTAGAATCTTGAGGGTTTTCTTTAAAGAGAAAGCGTAGTTCGTGTGGTGGTTTTTTTAAGGTACCTAATAAGGTGGTTACCTTCTCGGCATTACCATTAAAGTTGTGAATGAGTTGGTAAAGATCATCACCAGAGTCTGTAATGAGTTTATCTAAGTCACTTTCATCTTGTAAATCAAACTGAGACACCAACCCAGACTCAAAAAGCTGAGACTTTAAGTGGCTTTTCGAATTATTAACCGAGCTCTGAATACTGTCTAAAATGGCTTTGTTATGGGTTTCAATTGATAGGATCTGCGCGACCAAGTTGGCTTGACGCATAATATGCGTAATGGCCATTTCAAGTGCATCCATGAGGTGTGCAATAACATCTAATTGTTCACCAACATTCTTAGCTAAAAACGCCACTGATTGCCAATTAAAAATAACCGCCCCTTGAGCAAGCTTATGAATATGGTCCAGATCTTTGTGGTGGTTCAGTAGTTCTTTTTCTAGTTTGGCAACGTGATTGGATGAGCTAACGGTGTTTTTAGTCTGTTTAAAGTGAATCACACCATTGAGGTTTAATGAGTGCACAGTATTGAGTAATACTTGTGTTAGACTTTTCATATCAGCACAATAATGGCTAGCCTGCATAAATAAGCTTATGGCCTTCATGTAGGCGTTTTGTTTTTGTAAATCAAGTAACAGAGACTCTGTTTCGTCAATGGTATCGAGTGCTTCATAGTGTTGCTGTTCAGCCGTAAGAATGGCTTCAACTTTAATTTTTATTTCATCTGGATGTACTGTTTTAGAGATGAAATCGTTGGCGCCTATTTCGTAAGCTTTGATATGGCCATCAACGGAAGTGAGACTAGAAATAAACACAATGGGTGTTGTTTGCATGACCTGCATATTTCTAAGTTGTGTACATACTTCAAACCCAGAAATCCCAGTCATAACCACATCAAGCAGAATTAAGTCAGGTTTAAAAGCTTGTGCACGTTCTACACCTTGCTCACCTGAGCACGCAACATCTACCGTGAAATGAGCAAAGGTTTTTTGTAATAACGTGCGGTAGAAATCTTCATCGTCAATAATTAGAATTCGTGGTGTTGTCACAGGCTTGTCCTAATGTATGAAGGTCACAGATTTATTCAATATAGTGCAAACAAGGATAAATGAAACTTTATCACCCGTGCAGGTAATTTTAATTGTATTTATATAAGTAACCTCAGCTCTGGATAAGCGAATTTGCCCAATAAAGCTATTTTTCTCACTCTCGGCGTTGCTTTCATTTGTAATAGCCCGTTATTACTGCATAAAAGCGCCTTGATTTTGCACAAAATATCATCATTGGATTGTACGTAAGTTTGTTTTCAAAACATTCTCTATTCCAAAACCCTTATCCAAATCTGAGGTTAAGTAATAAGTGTTGGAGGTGCTAAGTATCGATTGATTAGGGAGTGCAGCAATGGAGGCGTCATATACCAGTGATGATTGAATGTTGCGTATTTCGAACTAACCGAATGATTTTCATTAATAAGGTGTAAAATTGAACTATGACCTAAGTCATGAGTTTGCAATTTATTAAAAATATCTTACATTTTGATCTTGAGTATTCTGAGAATGGCCTCAATACTATTAGTGAGGTAAGCAAAAAAAAGGATACCCTATGAAAATTAATCTTTCAGGCCACCACGTAGATGTTACTGATTCAGTGAAAAGCCACGTCCAAGAAAAGTTTGCCAAAATAGCGAGTCACTTTCCTTCACTGTTGTCGATTGACATAATTATCAGTAACGAGCATAAAAAGTTTTACACTGAAATTACAACTACCTATTCAGGTGTGAGTATTTCAGTCAAAGGTGAGAATGAAGTAATGTACCCGGCGATCGCAAGTGCAGCAAAAAAATTAGATGCCGCACTTAAACATCGTAAAGGTCAGTTAAAAGCCAATTTACATGCAAAGCCTGTTAGCACAACACCGGAAATAGCACACGAAATCATTCAGGAAATGGAATTACGTTAAGCTGAGATAAATCTCGACATTTAAGATGAATAGGGCCTAGATAGGCCCTTTTTTTATGTTAGACTCGGCTTCTTTTCACTTTTTAATAAAAACTATGGCTGATTATCAAGCAGTATTAGATCGAGTCATTGATCATATAAAGCCCTTACTATATCAAGGCACTGTCGCCGACTATATACCTGCACTTGCAGAGCAAAGCTTAGGGCAGTTCTCAATTGCAATTCAAACCAATGATGGTCAAAGCTTCAGTGCAGGTGATATTGACGCACGTTTTACAGTGCAGTCTGTATCAAAAGTAATGACCTTAACCATGGCACTACAACGCTACGGTGATGAGTTATGGCAGCGTGTGGGAAAAGAGCCTTCAGGTACCGCTTTTAATTCACTGACTCAATTAGAGTTCGAAAATGGCTTACCAAGAAATCCATTTATTAATGCTGGGGCAATCGTGACGTGCGACGCCTTATATTCTCGCTTAGGTGCGCCAATTCATACAATGTTAGAGCATTATCGCGCACAATCAGGCAATGACAAAGTTAAAATAAATAAACGAGTTGCACAGTCTGAATTTGAGCATCGGTATAGAAATGCGGCGATGGCTTATTTGATGAAGTCATTCGGTAACTTTAACAATGACGTAGAAGAAGTGTTGTGGTCTTATTTTAATTATTGTGCGATTGAACTAGATTGTGTGGAGCTGGCTAAGACCTTTTCATACTTATCAAATCAAGGTTATTGCCAACACAGTAAACAACAGTTATTGACAGCTAAGCAAACGAAGCAATTAAACTCGTTATTATTTACCAGTGGTTTGTATGATGCTGCGGGAGATTTTGCGTATCGTGTTGGTATGCCGGGTAAATCAGGCGTGGCGGGTGGTATTATTGCGGTGTTGCCAAATCAGTTTACGGTGGCTGTATGGTCACCTGGACTTGATAAGGTTGGCAATTCTGTGGCAGGTATTGCCGCACTCGAATTCTTAAGTGAAGAACTCGGCACGGCCATTTTTTAACTTGAGCTCAGTGTTTTTTCTTACTGGGTATCATTTATCCCAGTAAGAAGTTTCCAGTGAATCTTCACGTTCAGGTAATCCACGAGAAAGACGTGGAGAGTGCTGTACCAATACTTCATAGCTTGCTCGGTTAGCGTATTTACTAATTTGTGCAAGAGACGAGTAAGTGATGGCTGCTTGTTCATGCTTTGCCGAGTTTGGCACATTCAGTTTGTGATACTCGTTCGCAGATAAATCATGTAAAACGGCCGCTAGCGCACAATCACCAGCCCCATTGGTATTTTTAATGGTATCTGGGCCACCCATATAAGGTGCTGTATGACTATAAGCACGAATTGGGTTTGGGCAATCCGCTTTACGCATCGCACGTGAGAATTCGTATTGGTTAAATTCAGGAATAGCACCAGGTAATAAAGGGTATTCAGTTTCACGTTTTACGCTGTCTTCAACATAACCTGCCATAAATAAGCCTTTGGGCCCAGCTGTACAGATAACCAAATCAACCCAATCAAGCGCTTTATCGGCAGCAAGTAGCGGATCAGAGAAACCTGTAATCGCTTCACCTTCCTCTTCATTCATTGCTAAAATATCGACATGCTTAGCGACAAATTCAGCCCACCAACTAGGGTCTTGTTCGATTAAGAACTTAGTGCCTAAAGTCAATACCACAGGTACACCAGCTTGGTTCGCATATTCAACCGCTTGCATGGTTGCTTGCGTCATTGTTTCATCACCAGTGGTACGCATTAAATATGCGCTAATCACCAAGGCTGACGCATCTTGGATCAAGCTTTGTGAAATAGACTCAGGACGCAGATAGTTCATTAATCCAGCGCTGATAGCAAATGTGCGTTCGCCACTGTCATCAATCAATGTAAAGCAACGACCAATAGGGCCATCAACAGGTTGTAAGTGATCAAGGTCAACACGGCTAGATGTATTACATAAAAACTTATAAGCGTAACTACCTATATTGATATTTTCACTCATTACGCCAAGTAATACTGAGCGATCATCTGCAAGCACTGAGTAATTGTGCATGGTATTACCAATGGTGCCACCAGCAAACTCGTAATCAACCATATCTTCGCGCTTTAAACGCTCGTATAACGCATTGGTAATATCACTGGCTATCACTTGCGACATACCACGCTGCAGGCCAAATTCATCAAGAAAGGCTTGATCTACTTTGGCTTCAATATCTACGACAATTTGGTCAATGCCACATATATAGCTGCGTTTTAATCTGTCGTCATTGCCCAATTGGTTTATTAGAGGGTCTTTTTCTTCCACTGGAAAATAGTGTTTATGCCTACGGCGTCCTGGAAATTTCATGTTATACCCGTGTGTTTGAGCTCAAGAAATAAAAAAAGCGGCGAATTATAGCGTAAGTGTGCCGTGTTGAGCCACGTCATTTTGGTAATTTTAGCAATAATATGTGGTATATTTGCTCTTGACGAATCCTTATTAATAGTAGCACGACATAAAATTCATGACGGAATTAGAGCAAGATCAATATTGGATGGCACAGGCGTTGGCTTATGCTGATCAAGCTGAGCAGCAAAATGAGATACCAGTGGGCGCACTTATTGTAAAAGACAATCAATTAATCGCGACAGGGTGGAATCAGTCTATTTGCCAGCATGACCCATCAGCACATGCAGAAATGCAAGCCGTGAGAGAAGCTGGCAAAGTACTCGAAAATTATCGTTTGGTTGACTGTACTTTATATGTCACGTTAGAGCCTTGCCCTATGTGTGCGGGGTTACTCGTACACAGTCGTTTAAAACGCTTAGTATTTGGCGCGCCGGATGCTAAAACAGGTGCAGCGGGGTCAGTGATGAATATCGTTAATGAACCTAAATTGAATCACCAAGTAGAGGTAACGCAGGGCGTACTTGCAGAGTTGTGTGCAGAAAAACTGTCAAATTTTTTTAAACGTCGTAGAAAAGAGATTAAAGCGGCTAAAAAAGCAAAGCAAGCGACTCAAGGCTGAGCCGCAATTTCTTCCATTTGTTGTTGCGCAAATAGTTTACGACGCAATAACACTTTTTTGTGGTTATTTTTCATAATAACCCGGCGGCGATTCGCCTGAGAATGTTGGGTGTTTCGTTTAAATTGGTGAGTTCGACGTCTTCTAAGCATCGGCACCTCCTTATTTGTGAGAGAAAAAACACATATGGCAGAATTGCAGGGATGTATTGCAATAGCATGACACTCGCATCGAAAAGACGCATTTTATTTGCCAGCTTTTGTATCAAGCGCTCCGTTTTCATCTAACCATATCAGCGCGTCGTAATATCGACGGATGTTGTTAACATACTGAACGGCAACATCGCCACGCGCATATCCATATCTGGTCTTTCGATAGTAGCGTTTTTTGATTAGAAGGGGTAGTCGTTTTTTTACCTCTGCCCAGCTGTCTGGATCACCCATTTGCTGTTTGGTAATTTTCCTCGCGTCGTTGACATGCCCCCAACCAACATTGTATGACGCCAATGCAAACCAAGTCCTATCAGGTTGACCAATGCTTTTCGGAATTCGTTTCAATAATTTTTGTAAATACTTAGCGCCTCCTCGAATATTTTGCTCAGGTTTAAGGCGGTTTGTGACACCCACTTGCTTGGCTGTTGGCTGGGTGAGCATCATTATGCCTCGCACACCTGTAGGCGACTTAGCACGCGGATTCCACATAGACTCTTGATAGCTTAAAGCGGCAAGTAAGCGCCAATCAAGTGGGCTGGCGTATTGTTCAAACCAAGCACGGTAATTTGGTAATGTTTTACGGGTGGCTTTAACGAATGACAGAGTATTCACATAATTAAATTCATTAACATGACCAAAATACTTTTCTTCTAAGGTGTAGAGGGTTTTGTCGTGTGCAACGGTATTAAAAAATGGCAATAGCAGTGCATAGAGCGAGTCATCGCTATCGTTTCTTAGTACCCACGCGACTTGATCTGAATGCGTAACAGAAAACCCAATGCTGATATTGGGATGGTAACGTCGAAACAGAGCAAGGGTATGAGAGTCGGCAATGGTAAACTGAATTTCTTCATCTATCACGCCTTGTAGTAGCTCTTCTTCATCGAGATGGGAGGTTGTTTGCCATTCTAAGCTAGGGTATTCGTATTGTGCCTGCTCAAGAGATAAGGCATGGTTAGAATCATTGAGTACCACAATCGGTTCGTCAATATCGGCAAAACTGCGAGGTCGAGTACGGCCCTGTTTATAAACGAGTTTCTGGCTTACTTCTCGGTAGGTTGGACCAAAGCGGTAAGCGCGTTGTGGATGGTAACTCAGCCCTGAAGCGGCTAAATCCAAATCGCCTTTGTCTAAGCGAGCAAATAACTCAGACAAACTGAAAAAAGGCACTATTTGTAACTCAACGCCTAAGTATTGCGCAAATTGATGACTGAGCTCATATTCAAAGCCTTGTTCACCTTGTTGCGATTGAAAGTAGTTACTTGGACCCACCAAAGTGCCAACTTTAATTACTTGCTGTTCTTTAATTCTTTCTAATTGATTGGGAGGTGTTTTATCACAGCCAGCAATTGCCAGTACTATGACAATCGTTAGATACGTCATTAATTGCTGCATTTTATGGCCTTTTAGCGAGGTTCTGTGCACTACGTTATCGAAATTACCGACTGAAAGCAAAACTCCCAGTACCTTGTTTTGTATACAACAAACACAGATTTTGCGAGGCAGTGCAAATGAGGGCACGGATTTTTTACGAGTTTTGACAATTTTGGGTTAAACCTAACCGCTATTTCTACTATAATGGCGACCCAAAATATCGTTCAATCCCTAACCCCGGATGAAAATACCTATGTTGATCTTACGTGGTGCACCTGCACTGTCTGATTTTAGAGTTCAAAAAATCCTTAAAAGCTGCGTTGACGCGAACCTACCTATCACAGGTATTTATGCTGAATTCATGCATTTTGCTGATTTAACAAGTGAACTATCTGAAGCCGAATTGGTTAAGTTAAACAAGCTGTTGGAGTATGGTCCGACAATCGCTGAGCATGAGCCAGCGGGTCAGTTAATTTTGGTTACACCTCGTCCAGGCACGATTTCACCTTGGGCGTCAAAAGCAACCGATATTGCAAACAACTGTGGCTTAAGCCAAGTACACCGTGTTGAGCGTGGTATTGCGTATTATGTTGAAGGCGAGTTATCCGCTGAGCAATTATCAGCAACGGCGGCACTATTACACGACCGCATGACTGAAGCCGTGCATTCTGAGCTTGAAAGTGCTGGTAAGTTATTTAGTGTTGATGAACCTAGCCCAATGTCATCGGTTGATATTTTAGGCGGTGGCCGTGAAGCGTTAGCAACAGCAAACGTAGAGCAAGGTTTTGCATTAGCAGATGATGAAATTGACTATTTGGTAGAAAACTTCCAAAAGTTAGGGCGTAACCCGAACGACATCGAATTATTTATGTTTGCGCAAGCAAACTCTGAGCACTGTCGTCATAAGATTTTCAATGCAGATTGGACAATCGACGGTGCTGAACAACCTAAATCATTGTTTAAAATGATTAAGAACACCTTTGAAAATAACCCAGAAAACGTATTGTCGGCATATAAAGACAATGCCGCAGTAATGAAGGGTTCTAAAGCTGGTCGTTTCTTCCCAAATAAAGAGGGTGAGTACACTTATAATCAAGAGAATATTGAAATTTTGATGAAAGTTGAAACTCACAACCACCCAACCGCTATAGCGCCTTTCTCTGGTGCTTCAACGGGCTCTGGTGGTGAAATTCGTGACGAAGGTGCCACTGGCCGTGGTTCTAAGCCAAAAGCGGGCTTAGTGGGCTTTACCGTATCTAACTTGCGTATTCCAGGTTTTGAACAACCTTGGGAAAGCGACTTTGGTAAGCCTGGGCGTATTGTTAACGCATTAGACATTATGACTGAAGGGCCTCTGGGTGGCGCGGCATTTAACAACGAGTTTGGTCGCCCAAATCTACTGGGTTATTTCCGTACTTACGAAGAAAAAGTCACCAGCCACAATGGCGAAGAAGTGCGTGGTTACCACAAGCCAATTATGTTGGCGGGTGGGTTAGGTAATATTCGTACCGACCATGTTCAAAAAGGTGAAATTCCAGTCGGTGCAAAACTGATTGCACTGGGTGGTCCTGCCATGAACATCGGCCTAGGCGGCGGTGCTGCATCGTCAATGGCATCGGGTCAATCTAACGAAGACTTAGACTTTGCTTCGGTACAGCGCGAAAACCCTGAAATGGAGCGTCGTTGTCAGGAAGTGATTGACAAATGTTGGCAGCTTGGAGATGAAAACCCGATCGCCTTTATCCATGATGTGGGCGCGGGTGGTCTGTCAAATGCTTTCCCTGAATTGGTGGATGATGGCGGCCGTGGTGGTAAATTCCAATTACGTAACATTCCAAACGATGAGCCAGGTATGGCACCACACGAAATCTGGTGTAATGAATCTCAAGAGCGTTATGTTTTAGCGGTAGGTGTTGAAGATTTTGACCGTTTTGAAGCCATTTGTAAGCGTGAACGTGCACAATATGCGGTGATTGGTGAAGCAACTGAAGAGCGTCATTTAACCGTTGCAGATAGTCACTTTGACAACAACCCAGTGGATTTACCGCTGGATGTATTGTTAGGTAAAGCGCCTAAAATGCACCGTGATGTGACTTCTCAACAGGTTGAAGGCAGTGCCCTTGAAACTGCTAACATCGATGTAGAAGAAGCTGCAAAACGTTTATTGCGTTTACCAGCGATTGCAGAGAAAACCTTCTTGATCACCATTGGTGACCGCACGGTAACGGGCTTAGTAGCA
Organism: Pseudoalteromonas sp. MMG005; assembly: GCF_018101015.1. Lineage (NCBI taxonomy): Bacteria > Pseudomonadati > Pseudomonadota > Gammaproteobacteria > Alteromonadales > Pseudoalteromonadaceae > Pseudoalteromonas > Pseudoalteromonas sp. MMG005. The sequence goes on from NZ_JAGJEK010000024.1 coordinate 79,192, forward strand.
CGTGATCAGATGGTTGGCCCATGGCAAGTACCAGTTGCAAACTGTGCGGTCACTGCGGCAACGTATGATACGTATCACGGTGAAGCAATGTCATTGGGTGAACGTACACCTGCGGCATTACTTAACTATGGTGCATCAGCACGCTTAGCAGTAGCTGAGTCACTGACTAACATCGCAGGAACAAACATTGGCAGCTTAGAGAACATCAAGTTATCAGCTAACTGGATGGCGGCGGCCGGTCACCCTGGTGAAGATGCGGGTCTGTATGAAGCGGTTAAAGCCGTGGGTGAAGAGCTGTGCCCTGCATTAGGCTTAACCATTCCGGTTGGTAAAGACTCTATGTCGATGAAAACCAAATGGGATGAGAATGGCGAAGAAAAGTCAGTTACTTCACCGCTGTCATTGATCATTACGGCATTTGGTCGTGTTGAAGACATTCGTAAAACAGTAACGCCGCAATTACGCACAGATAAAGGTGAAACATCACTTATCTTATTGGATTTAGGTGCTGGTCAAAACCGCATGGGTGCATCAAGTTTGGCACAAGTTTATAAGCAGCTAGGTGATAAAACGCCAGATGTGGATAGCCCTGAATTGTTAAAAGGTTTCTACAACGCGATGCAGGCGTTAGTGGCTGATGAAAAGCTACTTGCTTATCATGACCGTTCAGACGGTGGTTTATTTACTACAGTGACGGAAATGGCATTTTCGGGTCACACAGGTGTGACTGTGAACCTAGATGGCTTGGTAGGTAGCGACATTGAAGCACTTTATAATGAAGAGCTTGGTGGTGTGATTCAAGTGCGTAACAGCGACTTAAGCGCAGTACACGGTGTACTTGCTGCACACGGTTTAACAGCTATCAGCCATGAAATCGGCTCATTAAATAGCGAAGACACGGTGGTATTTAACCGCGCAGGTAAAGCGGTACTGAGTAATACACGTACTGAACTTCGTACTATTTGGGCTGAAACGACCTATCAAATGCAGGCACTTCGTGATAACCCGGAGTGTGCTAAGCAAGAATTTGATGCTAAATTTGACGCCAAAGACCCAGGTCTAAACGTGAAGTTAAGCTTCGATTTAAACGAAGACATTGCAGCGCCTTATATTGCAACCGGTGCAAAACCACAAATGGCAATCTTGCGTGAGCAAGGGGTTAACTCACATATTGAAATGGCTGCTGCGTTTAACCGTGCTGGATTTGCAGCTGTTGACGTGCACATGAGTGACATTTTAGAAGGCCGTTTAACACTTGAGCAGTTCAAAGGCTTAGTGGCATGTGGTGGTTTCTCATACGGCGATGTATTGGGTGCCGGTGAAGGTTGGGCGAAGTCTATTCTGTTCAATGATATGGCGCGCGAGCAGTTCCAAACCTTCTTCCACCGTGAAGATACATTCAGCTTAGGTGTGTGCAATGGTTGTCAGATGTTGTCAACGGTGAAAGAACTGATCCCTGGCACTGAGCACTGGCCACGTTTTGTTACTAACAAGTCAGAGCGCTTTGAAGCCCGCTTTAGCTTAGTTGAAGTGCAAGAAAGCCCGTCAGTGTTCTTTAAAGGGATGGCGGGTTCTCGTATGCCTATCGCGGTTTCTCATGGCGAAGGTCATGCTGAATTTGCAAATCAGAGTGCAGTAGATACTGCTATTAACTCTGGTACTGTGGCGTTGAAGTTTGTTGATAACTACGGAAACCCAACCACGCAATATCCAAATAACCCGAATGGATCTGTTGAAGGTATTACCGGTATTACCTCGACTGACGGTCGTGCTACTGTGATGATGCCTCACCCAGAGCGTGTATTCCGCGCAGTGGCAAACTCATGGCACCCAGATGAGTGGAAAGAAGACAGCCCATGGATGCGCATGTTCCGCAATGCACGTAAGCATGTTGGCTAAATTAACTTAGTGCAATTTATTGTGTTAAAAAGGTCGCTGATGCGGCCTTTTTTTATGTCATATGAAAATATCGTTGGCGAGAGAAAGGTATCAAAGCTGATTACTCTGCAATATCAAGTGTAATGAAAAAATGAAAAAAGATTGCTCTGAAAAGCGTATTGGCTATCCACGAACTGGGGCTAGTTTAGCGGGTGGCCGTTGCAATATTATTTCTCACACTATTGATGATGAGCTGCAAGGAGAGGAGTATATCTTGGTGGATTTTGTAAACCCGAAACAGTTTTAATGTGATCTCGCTGGAGTACTAAAAAGGGGTTGGATCACTTGCTTCATAAGGCATCTCTATAAATAGATAAAAGTACGAAAGGCCATTGGAAGCCCTTTTTGTTTTTTAGCATTAAGCAGAGTAATAAAGCTTGTCACTCTGAATCTATTTCAGAGCCTATTTTGAAATTTAGTATCAAGGTTAAGATAGACTCTGACCTGCGTCAGCGCGACGGCATTATTAGAGCTAGTTGTGTGTTAAATGGGGGGAGACAGAGGCAACATTGCTTTTTTTAATAAAGAGAGTGCACAGTTAACAGGCTGCTATTGAGACTTATTAACTGTGATCTTATTCTGCGAATATTAAACAGTGAGCGGAGCGTGGTTAATATTTGAGAGTGGTTCATTTATGTCGAATATGACTCCTCGAATGTTTGTTATGCCCATTTGTGTCAATCGAGATGAATGCATGTCTAAGTACTGTTGTGCGTTAGAATGTGTATCAAATAAATAGACTCCGCCGCCCAATGATTGCTCGGCATTAAATGTCCAAATTTTCCAAATCACTCCTGGTTCAGCGTTAATCGAATTAGCAAGTTCTCGCATTTTTTCTTGCAGGTCAGCATTATTTGATACGGGTAAAGTGAAGTCGACTTGTAGTAGTTTAGGCATTTGAATGCTCCATTAATTGCGTGAATGAGATAACTTGCTGCCACATAAGTGCCTTTACAAGTTAGATGCGTTAATCTTAACTCAGTAAAATGAACCGTAAAGTTCATAATATTGCCATTAATTGTGAGTAAAATTGACATATGAGATTAAAAACAACGTTGGAGCAATGGAGCACATTAAGTACGATTGATGAGTTCGGCAGTATTCAAAGTGCAGCGCAAGAAATGCATAAAAGCCACACAACATTAATTTACTCGATAAGAAAATTAGAAGCGCAGCTCGGTGTTGAACTGCTCGAGGTGGTCAATAAACGGGCCGTACTCACGGCGATGGGAAAAACACTGTTGCGCAGCGCTAAACCGATTTTAGATCAAGCTAAAGGGCTTGAAGACATCAGTATGGCATTGTCATTGGGCACTGAATCTGAAGTGGTTGTTTCAATCGATCATTTATGCGATAAAGCGATTGTATATCAGGCGCTTAAAAAGTTTATGCAGCATAATGTCATGACGTCAGTGAAGCTTATTGAAACTTCTTTATCGAGCACGCATGAGGCCGTTGTTGAGCAACGTGCTGATATTGCGATAATTACCTTACCAATAATAAATTTACCAGCCGAGTCGATTGGTGTCACTAGTATGATACCAGTGGTGGCTGCAACACACCCATTGGCTGGTCAAACAGATTTAACAATGGAAGATCTGATCGCACATACGCAAATTGTGCTTCGAGATTTAGGTGTGAGTGAACAAGCAAGCTCGGTAAAGCAGAAAAATGTAGGATGGTTGAAATCGAAAAGGCGGGTCACGGTTGACAATTTTGAGCAAGCCATTACAGCGGTAAAGCACGGTTTAGGTTTTACTCGAATTCCGCAACATATGTTGAATGACACTGTTGACTCTGATTTGACCCAGTTGCGTATACAAGGTGCTGGGTGTTATCAAGTACCACTGCATATTACGTTGCCGAAGGGGTTAAATAGTGGTCCAGCCGCACAAGCGTTATATGATTTAATTGTCACCTCACACGGTCAGGCTAGAGAGAAATTATAATTTAGTGACCGAGTGTTTTCTGGCATCTATGGGATTGTACATCGATTTAGTGTGGCGTTAGGTTTGGAGGTACTCCAAACCTACTCACAGTTAGGTAACTTACTCTAGTCCATCAGTGTCATAGTAAAGTTGTTTGAGTGTGCCACAGTTGACGAATTTGTAGATTAATTCGTTTGCAGCAGGCACTATTTTTGACGTCCTGAATTTTTGCAAGCATGCACCTGTTAAATCAACATAGATCAAGTGATTAAAACTGGGTTTGTTTTGAATTTTATGTACGTAAATACGCTCAGTGCCTTTGACGGTGATCATATCGTACTCTTGCCATTTTGATGGCTCAGCTAAATCAGTTAGCTTACGAGAATAAAGGGGTTTGCTAAATACAATGGTTCTGTCTGAGTATACTAAGCTACCGCCTTTTTTATAGTGGCCTTCGTACACATCGGCTGTAATTGTGATTTCTTCCCCGCGCATCAGCCGCTCTATATTAAATGGCTTAGGTTTGATAGTAATTAAATCAGCATCTCGAACTAAATTTAAAAATGCCACATCTGGGTTGTCAATACGGTACACAATTTGTACATCATGCGGGGTCGTATAGGTTGGAAAGTTAGCAGCATAAATACGTGAGCCGCGATTCATTAGCACCATCGCATGTTCTGCCTTATAGGCAGGATTCAGTGGAGGCAGTTGTTTTTTCTCTTCGGCTGCGTATGCATTGCTTAATATGATCATACAGAGTGTCAGTAATAATGTTCTCATTGGTATCTCGATGAAAAGTGATAACTCTAGTATAGCGCGATGTTGTCGATAGCCTAGTACGAGTTATAGACAAAATCATCACTTTTTAGATATGCATGTCTAACATTAATGTTGTCATTGGGAAGGTAGGTTTAGCTCAACTTTTAATTTATTTGCCATGGCATTAAGGCCTGCAATTTTCTCGCGAGCGAACGTAAGCTGCTGCTCTGTAACCCCTTCATGTTTGCCTCGTTCAATCAGCGCTTCTAGGCGTTTTACTTTACTTTTTGTCGCTGTAATGTATGCCAATTTAAGTGCTTTTTCTTGATCATTGTGAAATTGCTGATAAGCATGATGATCGTTTAAATCACCAGTATAGCCTGCGCCAGAGGGAATGGCTTGAATGGGAGGAACGTATGGCTTAACACGTTGCTTCGTATTGCTTGGTACCAGCGTATTTTGACTATCAAGCGATAATTGTTTTGTGGGTATAGACTCCGCAGCAGCTCTCATACTGGGTACTTGCTGTTTAACCGCAGAGCGATGAATCAGGGGCTGCTCATTTGGGGTTACAGGTGGTGAACTCTCCACTGGAGAGTTCGGTACAATAAGCACCATGAAATAGCCAAAAATAAGCACTAACATAGTGATTAACACTAATTGGACATGTTTCATATTGATGACTTCGTTGCTTTTAGCCAAGCTTGCTTTTTTTGTTGATAGCGTTGTTGGGCCATGTTTTCAATGAGTGCAAGGGTCGCTTGGTAGCGTACTGTCTCAGACTCTTTAGGATAGTAATCGAAGTTGATTTGGTGCGTTTGCGCAATTAACCATTTGCCTTTAGGGCTTCGTATTGGATTTGTTAGCTGTGCTTTTTTTAAATTAAATACCACTTGATGTACCCATTGCGTAGCGTTGTGTCTTGCTAATTTTCCTTGCGTATCCGCAAACAGGTTTTGCTTATTATGCTGCAATAGGGCGTTTTTGAAGCCGAGTTTTTTCACGTCAGTATTGAAGTTTTTTGCTTTATTTTGTGATTCAAACAAAACGGCGCTGGCAATCACATTGCTCTTATGTTTAAAGTCGGCTTTATGTTTTAAATAGAAATTCGCAATATGTTTATTGGTAATTTGAGATTTAAGCCTGTCTACATACTCGCTGCGTTCGCCGTGCATTTGAGATTGTACGCCAAAGTAACTCAGCATTGGAGAGCGAATGAGTTCAGCCGTGGCAATCTTATTGAGGTTGGCCAATGAAATGTTGGCTTGTTTAAGGCGCTTTGCAAGATATTTCACCTTGTGATGATAGTCGCGGTGCTGAGTAATGAGTTTTTGAAATAACGCATAATCACCTTGATGTAGCTTGTAGCGGTTTTGCATTGACTGTTCTAGCATTAAGTCTGCAAGCGTAAGTTGCGCGCCAACTAAAAAAGATAAATCGACGGTTGTAAGTTGCTGTAATTGAGCGTGAGTATAGTGGTTATTGTTTGGGTAGTTCGGTAAATCTTGGCTTAATTTCCAAGTGCTATACCTTGACCAATCGGGCGCTGGTGGTGTTGGAAGTACAGCGCTTGGCACCGCATTTTGCAACAAAGTCATCACATAGCGACGCACATGAAACTCGGTGCTAAATCCAACATCAGCTTGGCGTTGTAATAAATGGGGTTGGTGTTGTTTTGCTTGTGACAATAGAAATAGGTTTTCACTCAGCCGATTACGTGTATCTTCGCTATCAAAGTTGGGTTGGTGCTGCTGGTATATAGCATGCATTAAGGTGATTTCAGCTTGACTGAAAGTCTGTTTTTTTGCGAGCGTTGGTAAGCTTAGAAAGCTTACCAACACAATAATGAACCACGGCATTAGCGGGCAACCATGGCGTGATTAAGTAAGTGTACCACCATGGCAATAGCGTGCGGAATAACTTGCTTTGCCGTTGTTAAGCGGTCGTAATGATCTTGGGAGTTTAAAACAATACCGCCTTGTGCATATGAATAAGCGCCCCCTTGTGTTAGTAATGGGCGAATATCTTGGCTTGTTATTGGAACCGCAGTGAAGTCTGCCATTGCATTGTGAACAAGCTGCATGTTGTTTAAATCTTCTTGATCATAGTAGTCTTTAACCCATGACTCCCAACTTGAATGGTTTAATGCTGACGTTGTCCAAGTGTGATGAGGCTGTAGTAAGTCTGTGGTGTGAAAAACGAAACCAAGCAGTTGTGGTTGGCCACTTTGCAGGTAACTTTGATACCAGTATTGACCAAGGTTATCAATTGGCTGAAAAGGCATTTCTTCAAAATCGTCGTACATAGCATAGCTAGAGTGGCTATCTATACGGTAATTGGCTTCTGTCACCCCATACGTATTGTATTGTGTATCATCCGCTCTAAACCAACCCGTTTCGCCACCCGCGCCATCATCAAGGTAATCACCTTTTAACCAAGTCGCAGCTAGGCTGTCAATGTTGCCCCACACCGTGAGTTTTTCATAGTTATAGCCACCAAAATCGTTGCCATGGGCATCTGCACCTTGAGTGTGATTTTGAAAGTGCCAATAGCTGGTGTATTTCACAATACTTTTTGCCGCGCCCCATACCGGTGCTTGTACGCAGTCACCAGTGATTGCGCCGCAAAAAAAAGTGTCTTCAAAATCGTCAACATCATAGGCGGCTTGCCCAAGTAAATCAGCTAGAGCATTTACAGTTAAGTTATTTTTTTCAGCGTATTGTTGAAGTCGACTATATTGTGTCGTCGTTGGGTTTTGTGCCATATAATTGATAGCATCAATAACAATGCGTTTATGTGTTTCTTGGCTGAATGCTTGTACATTCATAGTCATCATTGTGAGAGCACAAAGTAGTAGCGCTTTTTTCATACGTTCCTCGTTGAAGTAATTACTCTATTGCGAACGACGTATTTAACGATGCTATTGTGACAATTTAATTAATAAAAAGTTAATTTTAAAATGTAGTCTAATGTGAAAAGTTGTTATTGTTGATGTTGTTTTGCTCAGGTATGATCAGGGATGAATTTTAGGCACAATCCAGTGTAACCAAGGACTATGAAAAAAATAATAATATTTATCATATTACTTTGTGCATCTTTTTATTCTCAAGCAGAACTTGATGAGTATGATGACGATGAGTTTTTATGGCAATTAAGCCTCGGTGGCTTTTGGGTTGATTTAGCCCTTCCTGAATTAAAAGGCGCAGAGTCGAATTTTGATAGTTTGACGATGTTAGTTGATGCGAAAATCCAATATAAACGCTTTTACTTAAATTCGCACTCTGGTGATTTTTTTGGTGGCTCAGATATAGGGTATCAATTAATCATTGAGGATGACTGGGGCGTAGACGTTATTTATGGGAATTATCAAATACCCTTTTCAAACGAAGGGTATTTTGATAGCGAAACATATATTCCCGAGCTTGAAGGGCTCAAAGAGCGTAAGCGAGATCAATCCATTGGTTTTTCATACTATCGCACTATAGGAGAGTATCAAGCGGTTGCTGAGCTTGTGTACGACACGCTCGGTGATAGTAATGGCTGGGTGTTACACTTTGAAGCAACACGCAATTTCGAGTTGAGAAACTGGGACGTTTGGCTTAATTTTGGTGCAAATTACTATTCTGCAAATTTCATTGATTATTTTTATGGTGTTGATGCTGATGAAGCCAGATCTTCCCGGCCAATGTATGAAATGGGACATGCCGTATCAGTGTTCACTCAGGTACAAGCAAATTACCCCATAGCGGAAGATTGGGTGTTTAGTGCTGGGGCATCAGTCTTAGTTGGGGCAAGCAATACGCGTAAAAGCCCTTTGATTAACTCTCGGCACGCACGTGCAGTATTTGCCGGAGTGAAATATGTATTTTAAATTGGTCTCGGTAAATGCCTTAACGTTAATTGCAGGAATGAGTGTTCATCAACCTGTATTGGCAAATGGCGAAGGAGCAACAGAGATCTTACATGCAGCACCCAGTAAGTGTGTTGCATTAAATGAAGGCCGAACTTGCTACGCGGATGTGAAATTTTCTATTAATACGCCAGTTGTCGGTGATTATTGCATACGAGAAAGTACTTCGAAGAAGATTTTACAATGTTGGGCACAGTCCCAGTCGTTCGAGTTTGTATTAGGTTTTGGTTCTGCCGAAAGTATGAGCTATGAGTTGATCTCAAAGTCACAGCGAGATGTACTTGCAGTGACCACGATTGAAGTGAATTGGGTCCATAAGATCCGAACTAAAAAACGCCGTTGGCGATTATTCTAAGCTGCAATTATAGCGAGCTGATATTGTCTAGGTAATATTGCGCTCGCGTTAGTGTATGCTGCTTTGTAATTTCACCTTGTTTGTCCCAATTTCGATAGACCATGCCAATACGCGGGTTAGTGGCAAACCGTGCTCGATGTGTGATCATAAAATGCCAATACAAGCTATTTAATGGACATGCGGTCTCAGTGGTTTTTTCTTTCACATTGTAGTGACAGTCGCCACAGTAATCGCTCATTTTATTGACATAATTGCCACTGGCAGCATAAGGTTTTGTGGCGACAATGCCATTGTCGGCAAATTGCGTCATCCCACGAGTATTAGGCATTTCAACCCACTCAATGGCGTCTATATAAATACCTAAGTACCAGCTATCGACCTGATCAGGGTGAATACCGGTGAGTAAACAAAAGTTACCAGTGATCATCAAGCGTTGAATATGGTGTGCATAGGCGTACTCTAAACTTTGCGTGATTGCATGTTGTAAGCAGCGCATCTTTGTTTGACCAGTCCAAAACTGGGGGGGGTAAATCGCGTCTCGCGTTTAAAGTGTTATAGGTACTATAGTCTGGCATGTTAACCCAATATACCGCGCGTATATATTCTCTCCATCCAAATATTTGTCTCACAAATCCCTCTATTTGTGCAATGCTAATGGTATTCGGGTGATTCTTATAGGCTGCCACTGCGCTACGAATGACCTCTGAGGGAGACAGAATTTTGGTATTTAAGGCGAATGACAGCCGACTATGATACAAGCTCCATTTATGCGCACTATTGGCTGTCATTGTGTCTTGAAACTTTCCGAAATTAGGGAGTAAATAGCGACAAAAGTAATGCAGTAACTGGTGTGCTTCAGCTCTGCTGGTAGGCCAAATAAACGGGTGTTGAAGTTGCCCCAAAGTGGCTATTTTATGTTTTTTGATACGTTGCACAATTTCCCTGATATCATAGTCAAACAACAGTGGTGCAGGGATATCAGTGAGATCGGCCTTTTTGAGTTTTTTCCTATTTTCATTGTCAAAGTTCCATTTTCCGCCTTCAGGGGAATCACCGTTCATTAAAATATTAAAGCGCTTTCGCATTTTGCGGTAGAAGTGCTCCATGGTGATGTGTTTATTTTTGGTGAAGTATGTCGAGATTTCTTCAAACGGGAGAAAAAAGTGTTCACTCTCAATACAATGTACCCTTGTGTGCATTAGCACCATGTCAGCCAGCTGTATAGCAAGGCGATACTCATCTGGTCTTTGGTATTCAAAGCAATCACATTGATATTCGTTGCATAAGCGCTGAATTAATTCTGGTAAGCTATTGTCATTACTTGTGTCATTACTTGTGTCATCAAGTGTTAAATATACCACGTTGAAATTGGCTTGCTTTAACGCCATTGCAAAGCGCCTCATTGCAGCGAAAAAGCCACATATTTTTTGTATGTGATGCGTGGTGTAATGGGCTTCTTGATGCAATTCGGCGATCACGTAAGTCACATTAACATCGTTAGTTTTAAACCAGTGGTGTCCCGCATCAAGCTGATCACCAAGTATTAGGCGTAATGTTCGCGCTTTTTGCATTATTAGCACTCCACTTTACAGTGGCATGGCCACCCCGTTATATCGTTGCAGTCACTCTGCTCGTTTGGGTTTGACGTTGCCGATGGAGGCGACCAAGTTTGTGTGTATTCATCATAGGGGTCATACAGCTTTGCTTGTTTTTCGATGTTGAAATGGCGACCTCCTTTTACGTCTGCACCGACCCCAGCAATATATTGCCAATTGCCCCAGTTACTTGCTACATCGTAATCTATTAGACATTGCTCAAAATAAGCAGCGCCATAACGCCAATCTAACTGCATCTCATTAATGAGGTAACTTGCCACGATTTGCCTTCCCCTGTTTGAGAGCCAGCCGGTTACGTTTAACTCATTCATAAGGGCATTTATAAAAGGGGAGGGGGTATTGGCATTACACCATGCGGCAAACCGCTGAGCATAAAAGCTGGTAAGCGGTGTAGTCTGAGACACTCCTGAAAATCGAAATAGGGCGGTTTGATGTTGAGCGCTGTACCATCGAAAATATTCACGCCACAGTAATTCAAAGTAAATCCAATATGTTGACTCGTTATGACCATTGAGTGCTTCGTATTGTCTGAGCGCATGCAGAATCTGATGCGGGCCGATAGCACCGTGCGATAAATAGGGTGAGAAGCGTGTAGAGAAGTCATCACCTTGCAGTGCATTACGGGTGAGTTTATAGCTTGATGCAGATGAGGAATCAAAGTAGCGCGCTAGGTGGCGCTGTGCATTACTTTCACCGCCGCAGTAATAAGGGTTATTCCCGTTGGATATAATTTCGGGAAGTGAAAAATAAAGCGCAACTGGGGCTGGTGGTAAATGATGCACTAAAGTGGGTTTTTGGGCTTGCAATGTTGTTATAAACGCCTCTTTTTCAATTAGCTTTCTAAACCCTGAAAATGTTTTTGGTAGCTCGGCTAGGCTAAACGGAAGCTGTATTTCATCAAAAAGATGGCTGGTATTGTCTGACAGAAACTCTACCTTGGTAAACGTTGCCTGTAATTTTTTCCACACTTTTGTCTCGTTGTACCCTGAGTGAATAGCTTGGCCTACGTGTGTAATACCGTATCGTTGGATGTAATCATGAGTAATGGTATACCTGTCACCAAATTCGACTTGTAATGTTTGGCCATGTTGTGCGAGTGTACCTTTTAGGTCATGTAAGGTACTTTTTAAAAAACCCAGTTGTGCTTGGGTGGGCGGTACTTGCGCAAAGTGTTTTGAAAAATGGTTTTGGGTAGGTAAACAAAATAAACAAACAAGTGCATCAACTGTGGTGGACAGTGCCAGCAAAGCTTTATTGTCTTGTACACGGCAGTCTTGATTAAATAGGTAAAGGCCAATTCGTTTCATAATAAAATGTTCGCTATTTCTTTATTAGTAATACGAACAGAAATGAAAAAAGCCCACATGGGCTTTTAAATGAACTAAAAATTAGGCTACTGGCATTGCTCAATTAGACCGCGCAAATGTGCACCAATATCTTGGCTTTGACTACGCCCGTCTTGCAGTACTTGCGCTGCTTTTTCTTGTAGCTCATTTAAGTTGTATTCAGACAATAAGGTGCGTAGATAATTAACCGTGTCAGCACCTTGTTGAAGCAGTTGTGGAATACTTTCTAATGATATTTCCGACTCAGATAAACTACCAATTGTTTCAGCGAGCTTAGATAAGTCGGCACTATCTTGCAGGGCACCTTCAACTTCAATAAGTGCCCCCATTGGATCCGCGTCAAGTTGCTTCGCAACGCACGCGGCAACAGTGCCCTTTTCAGCCGTTGAAGAAAACGTTGCTAAGCCTTGTTCTCTAATTGCTTCAATAGCTGATTTTAGCTCATTATTTTGCGATAAATATTGCTCTTCAATTTGTGTTTTTGATGACTCAAATACATCGCAAGCCGTTACCGACAATAATAAAAACCCCGATAAAACGAACGCTCTTTTCATAACCATTCTCTTTGCGTAAACTAAAATGCAGTCTACTTTGCTCGCAAGGAAAAGTCATCTTAAGGTCGATATTTGATGCTGCTTTTGCTGTCTAAAATGTTGCAAATTAACAATGTTAGTTGTATTAAACGCGACGCTTTTGATTATATTGGCAAACATATGAAGGGCTTTTCGCCAAGCATTACGTAATGCCAATGTAAATTGCCTTCCCAAATGAAGTTGCAGTGTTTCTAGCATTGTATGGCATATCACCGCAATGTCGTACTCGCTTAACCTGAGAGTATGAAAATCTGATTTGTATTGTTTAACCAAATCAACCAGCGCGCTTTGCTGTGGTAACAATGCAATTGCCTCGTGTAAAAATGTATGAATACGGTGTTCAATGTTGAGGAGGTATTTAGGTGAGTTGGGAACAACAAGCTGTAAATCGTATCTTTTAAGCTGGCTATGCAAGCTAACACAAAAACAATGAAAGTTAGGTTTTAACGTAGAAAATGACTGCGTTAATAGTTGGTATTGATAAGGAGAAATACTCATAATCGCCTCTTTGTCGATTAAAAGCGCGTCCGTTTGCTTGGATGGAAGAATCATTTTCAGATGACTGCAAACCTGCGTTTGAATTATCAGAAAAGAACCAAACGTGATAGCTGTGGTACAACCGAACCCAATAACTACCTCGAGTTTAAATTGACTATTTATTGAACTCTTGACCATCAGTATAGAAGTGAAGCGAGCAGATGTGAATGATTAATTTATGGGGGTTTTAGGTTTTTAATAAAAAGGCAGTAAAATACATACTTTTCTGCCTCTATTCTTTTTTGTAAAATTAATTAATTGGCGCTAGTAGTTTTGGGTCGGTTACTAGCTTACGAACACCATGTGCGTGATCTTCTTCAAACTCATTGCTTTCGCACCATGTTGCGAGTGTATTGATGTCAACTTTGGCACAAGCTGGGCGTACGCTCCAGGTGACTTGTAGCGGTGAGCATTGTTGTGCTGTGTAGCTAGGGCCGGTGGTTGAGCCTAAAAATTCTACAGGTTTACCCGTTGTATCAGGGATGTGTTTTGCTTGGTGGTATCCGTTTACGACATTACCGTCATAATCAAGATCGTTGAAATCAAGAGCGTTTTCATCATTAACGACCATGAATACTTGTGTTTCTACACGTAATTGTGGATTAGCACATTTGTCACTTAAACATGAGCCTAGACCCTTACCAGGTGTTACATCACAAGAACTGTGAACCCAATGGACTTCAATGGTGTCACCAGGTTTGACATTTTTGCATACTTTTCCTTTGGGCGCTTTCAATTCGGCTGCAGTTAATGAGCTGGTGGCATTACATTGATATCCGCCATATTTACTATCACCAGCAAAGACTGAAAAGTCTTTGGCTTTATGCTCTGCATTTTTGTGAAAATGAATGTTACACAGGTTCATTTCTTCGCTATCAGGTGCTTTTGAGAATACCCGTTTGTTTTCGCCAAGTAGATTATCAATATCACGAGGTGTTTGTGGTCCATACCCTTCACAACTTGAAGCAATGGCTTGTCCCGCAAATGCTAATGATAGCGCTGTCAATAGCGACACTGTTGCTTTTTTCATAATAGTTTCCCTGTAATGTTAAAATTGCGATATTATATCGCAGCTTACAGCGATATGTAATGTTTTGATAAAGAAAATTACCTATTTTAGGGTCTTTGGTGATTTAAATAATAGAATTAATCGTTGTTGTAAGGTTGCTTATTAATGGAACACTCCTTATAATACTGCGCATATTTTGCAGTGTTTGCTGCACATTGGCGCGGGATGGAGCAGCCTGGTAGCTCGTCGGGCTCATAACCCGAAGGTCGTCGGTTCAAATCCGGCTCCCGCAACCAAATTCTAAAAAATGTGTTTATTTTTTAGATGTAGCGCGCATTCTATGTAATGCGCGTTTTGCGTTTAAGCGTTTGCTTAATTTGGCTGTTAAGCCCGCAACCAAGTAAGGCCTTTGGCCACACAGTTTTGTTTTAGGTGTGACGCCCCGCTTGGTTCGGGGCGTTGTTGTATCTAGTGCTTTGCTTTTAGCAGTGCTGAATACTAAACAGCTAGTATAATTGGGGCTTAAGCCCTTTTTTTGTTTGTATGGAGGAAATTTGTGACAAAACTCGAGCAAGATTTGACCGTAATGTTAGAGCCAGCTGTAGAAGCACTCGGTTTTGAATTGTTAGGTCTGGAGTTTGTGCAAGCCGGTCGTCATTCTACATTACGTGTATACATTGAAAATGAAGGCGGTGTTTCAGTAGATAACTGTGCTGATGCAAGCAGACAAGTAAGTGCGATTCTTGACGTAGAAGACCCGATTACAAACGAATATGATTTGGAAGTGTCTTCTCCTGGCGTTGATAGACCACTATTTAAGTTGGCTCATTATGAGAAGGCACAAGGTGAAGAGGTGCGAGTACGTACTAAATTACCGCAAGATGGACGACGCAACTTTAAAGGCGATTTAGTCGCAGTTAGCGCCGATATGATCACGTTAAAGATCGATGGTAACGAACATTTCATTATGCTCAGTAACATCGAGCGTGCAAACATCATCGCAAAATTTTAAATATTGAGTGCGAAGGACAAGGGCAAGCGAGGCATTACCTATGGCAAAAGAGATATTATTGGTGGCAGAAGCCGTTTCCAATGAGAAGGCAGTCCCAAAAGAAAAGATTTTTGAAGCGTTAGAGTTTGCTCTGGCGACTGCAACGAAGAAAAAACATGACGGTGATATTGAAGTTCGTGTTTCAATTGATCGCAAAACAGGCGAATACGATACGTTCCGTCGCTGGATGGCAGTGGATCCGCAAGAAGATGGTTCATTAGAAAATCCGTATTCAGAAATAACCCTGGAAGCTGCGCAGGTTGAAGAGCCTGAAACACAACTTGGTGATTTTGTTGAAGAGCAAATTGAATCAATAAAATTTGACCGTATTACAACACAGATGGCAAAGCAGGTTATCGTACAAAAAGTACGTGAAGCTGAGCGTGCACTTGTTGTTGAGGCTTACAAAGATCAACAGGGTGAACTGGTTACAGGTGTCGTTAAAAAAGCAACACGTGATGCCATTGTTATGGATTTAGGAAATAATGCTGAAGCAGTGATTTACCGTGATGATATGCTACCACGTGAGAGCTTCCGTCCAGGTGATCGTGTTCGTGGTTTGCTGTACGAAGTAAAACCAGAAGCGCGTGGCGCTCAATTATTCGTAACACGTTCAAAACCAGAAATGCTAATGGAGCTGTTTCGCATTGAGGTGCCAGAAATTGGCGAAGAAATGATTGAAATTCGTGGTGCAGCTCGTGATCCGGGTTCTCGTGCAAAAATCGCAGTTAAATCAAATGACAAACGTATTGATCCGGTGGGAGCGTGTGTTGGTATGCGTGGCGCACGTGTACAAGCTGTTTCTACGGAGCTTGGTGGAGAGCGTGTTGATATCGTATTATACGATGATAACCCTGCACAGTTTGTTATCAATGCAATGGCGCCAGCGGAAGTAGCTTCTATCGTAATGGATGAAGACTCTCGCTCAATGGACATCGCTGTCGAGGCTGATAACTTAGCTCAAGCCATTGGTCGTAATGGTCAAAACATTCGTCTAGCGAGTCAATTGACTGGCTGGGAACTCAATGTAATGACAGTCGAAGATATGGACGCAAAGAACTCGGAAGAGTCTGATAAGCTAGTTAACTTGTTTACGCAAAACCTAGATATTGATGATGACTTTGCAGGTTTATTGATTAACGAAGGTTTCTCAACGCTTGAAGAAGTCGCATATGTTCCAGTTGCTGAGTTTTTAGAAATTGACGGCCTTGATGAAGACACCGTTGAAGAACTGCGTAATCGTGCGAAAGATGCGTTAACGACTAAAGCACTTAAAACAGAAGAAAGCCTTGAAGGTGCAGAGCCTGCTGAAGACTTGTTAGCATTAGAAGGGTTAGAGCGTCATTTGGCATTTGTTATGGCAAGTAAAGGTGTTGTTACCCTTGAAGACTTAGCAGAGCAGGGAATTGACGAGCTGGTAGAAATTACAGAGTTATCAGAGCAAGATGCTGGGCAGTTAATTATGGCTGCACGTAACATTTGTTGGTTTGGTGAAGACGAATAATTTATTAACGGAGTAACACACACTATGGCAGAAGTAAGCATTGAAAAACTAGCCGAGACTATTGATACAACTGTTGATAAATTGCTGCAGCAATTAAACGATGCAGGGATCACCAAAGGCGAGACTGATAGTGTTACTGAATCTGAAAAGGCTCAGTTACTTGACCACCTAAGTAAACAGCATGGTGGTAAAGGTGCTGAAGGCCCTGAACGCATGACTTTGCAACGTAAAAGCAAAAGCACATTAAATGTGAAAGGCTCTACGGGTAAAGATAAAGCAGTTCAGGTTGAAGTACGTAAAAAGCGTACTTACGTGAAAAAGAGCACTATTGACCAAGAAAAAGAGCAAGAACGTCTAGCAGCAGAAGAAGCTAGCCGTAAAGAGGCTGAATTAAAAGCACAGCAAGCCGCTGAGCAAAAGGCCAAAGAAGATGCTGAGCGTAAAGCAAAAGAAGACGCTGAGCGTAAAGTTAAAGAAGAGGCAAAGCGTAAAGCTGAAGCTGAGCGAAAAGCCAATCAACCGCAGGACAAGAAAGTGGATAGTGCGAAAGTTGAAAAAGACCGCCTAGAAGCGGAGCGTCTGCAAAAAGAAGCAGAAGAGGCAGCATTGATAAAAGCTGAAGAAGAAGCGAAGCGTCAAGCAGAAGTGGCGCGTAAACTAGCTGAAGAAAATGAAGCTCGTTGGAAAAAAGAAGAAGAGGAACGCCGTCGTCGCGAAGAAACGGCTGACCATCACCTGACAACATCAACTTATGCACGTGAAGCAGAAGATGAGTCAGATGCACGCGAAGAGAAAAGTGCGCGTCGCAAGAAAAAGAAAAAAGCACCTGCAAGAGCCGAAGCGCCTTCAAGAGGCCGTAAAGGCAAGCTAAAAGCGCCAGCTTCTTTACAACATGGTTTCCAAAAACCTGTTGCAGATGTGAAACAAGAAGTACGTATCAGTGAAACAATTGCTGTTGCTGAACTAGCTTCTCGTATGGCTGTAAAAGGCACTGAAGTCGTTAAAACGATGATGAAAATGGGTGACATGGTTACGATTAACCAAGTTATCGACCAAGAAACAGCACAACTAGTTGCTGAAGAAATGGGTCATAAAGTAGTTCTAGTAAAAGAAAACGAGCTAGAAGTACAAGTACTGAATGACCGTAGTGAAGTTGAATCAACTGAATCACGTGCACCAGTGGTAACGGTAATGGGTCACGTTGACCACGGTAAAACGTCAACGCTTGATTACATTCGAAGTGCAAAAGTAGCGTCTGGCGAAGCCGGTGGTATTACACAGCACATTGGTGCATATCACGTTGAAACGGAAGGCGGCATGATCACCTTCTTAGATACTCCAGGACACGCAGCGTTTACGTCAATGCGTGCACGTGGTGCAAAAGCAACTGATATCGTTATCCTAGTTGTTGCCGCAGATGATGGTGTAATGCCTCAAACAAAAGAAGCTGTACAACACGCTAAAGCAGCGGGTGTACCTTTGATTGTTGCTGTGAACAAAATGGATAAAGAAGGCGCTGATCCAGATCGCGTTAAGAACGAACTAGCACAGCTAGACGTTATCCCAGAAGAGTGGGGCGGCGATACGCAATTTGCACACATCTCTGCAAAAGCGGGTACTGGTGTTGATGAGTTGCTTGAAGCGGTGCTAATGCAATCGGAATTATTAGAGCTCACTGCACCGACACAAGGTATGGGTGCGGGTGTGGTTATTGAGTCACGTCTTGACAAAGGCCGTGGTCCAGTTGCAACCGTACTTGTTCAGTCAGGTCAGCTAAATCAAGGCGATATCGTTTTATGTGGTCTTGAGTATGGCCGTGTTCGTGCGATGCGCGACGAAAATGGTAAAGAAATTAAAACTGCTGGTCCATCAATCCCAGTAGAAATCTTAGGTCTTTCAGGTGTTCCTGCAGCAGGTGATGAAGCCACAGTTGTTAAAGACGAGCGTAAAGCGCGTGAAGTTGCATTGTACCGTCAAGGTAAGTTCCGTGATGTTAAACTAGCTCGCCAGCAAAAAGCGAAACTTGAAAACATGTTCAGCAACATGACAGAAGGCAATGTGTCTGAAGTAAATGTTGTATTGAAAGCGGACGTTCAAGGTTCAATTCAGGCGATCGCTGATTCACTTGTTAAACTCTCTACAGATGAAGTTAAAGTGAAGATTGTTGGTAGTGGCGTTGGTGGTATCACGGAAACTGATGCAACACTTGCGGCCGCTTCAAACGCAATTATCGTTGGCTTTAATGTTCGTGCTGATGCATCTGCGCGTAAAGTCATTGATTCAGAAAACCTAGATTTACGTTACTACAGCGTTATCTACAGCTTGATTGAAGAAGTTAAGCAAGCGATGTCTGGTATGTTGGCACCTGAATTTAAGCAAGAAATTATCGGTCTTGCTGAAGTTCGTGATGTATTTAAGTCACCAAAAATTGGCGCAATTGCTGGTTGTATGGTTACTGAAGGTATCGTTAAGCGCAGCGCGCCTATTCGTGTACTTCGTGAAAACGTGGTTATCTATGAAGGCGAGCTTGAGTCACTACGTCGCTTTAAGGATGATGTACAAGAAGTACGTAACGGTATGGAATGTGGTATCGGTGTTAAGAACTACAACGATGTTAAAGTTGGCGACCAAATCGAAGTATTCGAGACGGTTGAAGTTCAACGTACATTGTAAACCATTACTATAATAATGGTTGAAATGGGGGCACTAGCCCCCATTTGTTCGTTTAAAACTAATTAAACTTATTATTGTTTTTCAATAAGTTAAAATTTATAAGTGGTGAAGATGAGAGAATTTTCTCGCACAGATAGAGTTGGCCAGCAAATCCAAAAAGAGATTGCTGTGATATTGCAACGCGAAATTAAAGACCCACGCTTAGGCATGGTGACGGTTTCTGCGGTTGAAGTATCAAGAGACTTATCTTACGCAAAAATCTTTATTACGGTATTGAATACCAGTGATGAAGATAAAACTAAGCAGAGTGTTGCCATCTTAAATGATGCAACGGGCTATATTCGTTCTATTCTAGGTAAGCGTATTCGTGCGCGTATCATGCCAGAACTACGTTTTGTGGTAGACAACTCGTTACTTGAAGGTATGCGTATTTCAAATCTCGTTGATTCAGTTATTCGTGATGATAACGAAAAGCGCGGACCTGAGTCATCGGAGGATGAGCAAGAGTAATGGCAAGACGTTCAAAAGGTCGTCCGGTTGATGGCATCGTGCTTTTGCACAAACCTGAAGGGATCTCTTCGAATAAAGCGTTGCAACAAGCAAAAGGTATTTACTTTGCACAAAAAGCAGGCCACACCGGTGCATTAGATCCACTGGCAACAGGCATGCTACCAATTTGTTTTGGTGAAGCGACCAAGTTTACACAGTTTTTATTAGATACTGATAAAACCTATGTTGTGCGTGCCAAGTTAGGCGAACGCACAACCACCTCTGATTCTGATGGTGAAGTGGTTGAAACACGCCCTGTGGATATTACGCTTGATGGTTTACAAAAAGAAATTACAGGCTTCTTGGGTGAAACTGATCAGTATCCTTCAATGTACTCAGCATTAAAATATCAAGGTCAGCCTTTGTATAAATATGCGAGAGAGGGCATTGAAGTTCCGCGAAAATGTCGAAAAATAAATGTATATAGTCTAACGCTTGATGAATATGACGCTGAGAATGAAGAAATTCAGATGACAGCGCATGTATCTAAAGGCACCTATATTCGTACTATCGTGGATGATTTAGGTGAAAAGCTAGGGTGTGGTGCGCATGTCATTATGTTGCATCGTTCGAAAGTGGGCCATTATCCAAGTGAGCAAATGGTTACCATCGAACAGCTAGAAGCAAAGCTACAACAAGCAAAGGCTGAAGGGGTTGAACCTTCCACATACCTAGATGAATTACTGTTGCCGATGGACACTGCTTTGGTCGATTTACCCGTAGTGGAGATCTCAGCGGAGCAAGGTGTTGCATTCAGCCATGGTCAGGTTGTGGTGTGTGGCACGGTACCTGAGGGTATTATTAAAGTGGTTGCAGATGGGCAGTTTATCGGTATTGGTGAACGTAATCCTGATGGCCATTTAAAAGCCAAACGCGCACTGGCAACTAACCAATAGTTTTTTCTAGTCTCACGCGGCGAATATTGCTATACTGCGCGCCGCTTACTCGCTTTTGCTGAATTAGTGATCGGCTTAAGCACAATTTAAATTAATTTTGGAGTTATTATGTCACTAAGTACTCAAGAAAAAGTAGAAATCGTTGCTAAATTTGCACGTGTTGAAGGTGACACTGGTTCACCTGAAGTACAAGTAGCACTTCTTACTTTCGACATCAACAAGCTACAAGGTCACTTCGCTGATCATAAGCATGATTTCCACTCACGTCGTGGTCTTCTTCGCAAAGTTAGCCAACGTCGTAAATTACTTGATTACCTTAAAGGTAAAAACGTTGAGCGTTACTCAGCGCTAATCAAAGAGCTTGGCCTACGTCGCTAATCTTTTGATTGATTGTTGGCTTTTTTAGCTAACATTAAAAAAGGGGCTTTCAAGCCCCTTTTTTTGTGGGTGTTCTCCACGTATACTAACACCCGCTTAGCATTGGGCTAAGTCAGCGCCAGCGCTTTTGCCAATTGTAGTGCTTAAATAGATTGTTTAGTCTATTTAAGACTGTAATTGGTACTAGTTGGCGTCTATATTTTGTTTTATTTAAGGAAATATTTGTGCAAGCAATTATTAAAGAATTTCAACTAGGCCAACACACGGTCACAATCGAAACTGGCGCGATTGCCCGTCAAGCAGATGGTGCAGTATTAGCAAGCATCGGCGATACTTCAGTACTTGTTACTGTTGTAGGTAAGCGTGACGCACAACCGGGTCAAGACTTCTTCCCACTAACAGTAAACTACCAAGAGCGTATGTATGCTGCGGGTCGTATCCCAGGTGGTTTCTTGAAGCGTGAAGGTCGTCCAAACGATGGCGAGACATTGATTGCGCGTCTTATTGACCGTCCAATTCGTCCTCTTTTCCCGAATGGCTTTGTAAACGAAGTACAAGTTATTGCTACGGTTGTTTCTGTTAACCCTGAAATCCAACCTGATATGGTTGCGATGATCGGTACTTCAGCCGCTCTTGCTATTTCTGGTATTCCATTCAGTGGCCCAATTGGTGCTGCACGCGTTGGTTATATCGATGACCAATATGTACTAAACCCAACTTTAAAAGAGCTTGAAGAAAGTAAGCTTGACCTTGTTGTTGCAGGTACTGAAAACGCGGTACTTATGGTTGAGTCTGAAGCAGACGTATTACCAGAAGACGTAATGCTTGGTGCAGTTGTGTATGGTCATGAGCAATCTCAAGCGATCATCACTGCTATCAATGAATTTAAAGCTGAAGCAGGTAAGCCTACTTGGGATTGGACTGCACCAGAGAAAAACGTTGCAGCGTCAGACAAAGTTGCAGCACTCGCAGCTGATAAAGTAGGTGCAGCTTACTTGATCACAGACAAGGTAGAGCGTAAAACAGCGCTAACTGCAGCAAAAGAAGGTGTGGTTGAAGCACTTACTGCTGAACTAGCTGAAGGCGAAACGTTAGATACGCAAGAAGTTGGTAAATTATTTGGTGCATTAGAGAAGAACATCGTACGTAGCCGTATCATTGCTGGCGAGAAGCGTATTGATGGTCGTGAACCAGATATGGTTCGTGCACTTGACGTAATGACAGGTGTGTTACCACGTACTCACGGTTCTGCTATTTTCACTCGTGGTGAAACTCAGGCGCTAGTTACAGCAACTTTAGGTACGGAACGGGATTCACAGTTAATCGACGATTTAACTGGTACACATAAAAACCACTTCATGCTTAACTATAACTTCCCTCCATTCTGTGTAGGCGAAACCGGTTTTGTTGGTTCACCTAAGCGTCGTGAAATCGGCCACGGTAACCTTGCAAAGCGTGGTATTCAAGCTGTAATGCCAACATTGACAGATTTCCCATACTCTATCCGTGTAGTATCTGAAATCACAGAATCAAACGGTTCTTCTTCAATGGCGTCTGTATGTGGTACGTCACTTGCGCTAATGAATGCTGGTGTACCAATCAAAGCATCTGTTGCGGGTATCGCGATGGGTCTAGTTAAAGAAGAAGAAAACTTTGTTGTTCTTTCTGACATTCTAGGTGACGAAGATCACCTAGGTGACATGGACTTTAAAGTAGCGGGTACTGAAGCGGGTATTACTGCATTGCAGATGGATATCAAGATTGAAGGTATCAACAAAGAGATCATGCAAATTGCACTTAAACAAGCTAAAGCAGCGCGTTTACACATTCTATCTGTGATGGATGAAGCAATTGCAGCACCTTCAGAAGAACTTTCTGAATTTGCACCTCGTATTTATACAATGAATATTCCACCGAAGAAAATTGCTGAAGTAATTGGTAAAGGTGGCGCTACGATTCGTCAGTTAACTGAAGAAACGGGCACAACGATTGAAATTGAAGACGATGGTACGATCAAAATCGCAGCAACAGATGGCCTAAGTGCAAAAGATGCAATCTCTCGCATTGAAGCGCTTACTGCTGAACTAGAAGTGGGCACTATCTACAATGGTAAAGTTGTACGTATCGTTGACTTCGGTGCGTTTGTAAACGTATTACCAGGTAAAGATGGCCTAGTTCATATTTCACAGATCAGCCCTGAGCGTGTTAACAGCGTCGGCGACCACTTAACTGTTGGTCAAGAAGTGAAAGTTAAAGTACTAGAAGTAGATCGTCAAGGTCGCGTACGTCTGAGCATTAAAGAAGCGTTAGAGCAATCAGCTACGCCAGCGCCAGAAGCGCCTGCTGAGTAATTTTGTGTAAATAAGTTATTTACTATGTAAAAGGGGGCTGATTGGCCCCCTTTTTTATGTTCTAATGTTGGTTCACCTATTGTTTTTAGGCTAGCAAAAGGAAGGATATGAATTTAAAATCCATCATAGTTTTACCCCTTATATTAGCAGGGCTAACTGGTTGTAACTCGACGCCAGAACAGATTAAAGCATCTATCGTAACAGTTCCTTTCAGTGCGCCTCTACAGACTAACTTTCGCAATGAAATTAGTGTCGCGCGTTATTCGGAATTATTGCTGGCAACAGATTTACCGACAGAGCAAAGAGCACAGCTTTATTACAATCGAGGTAGACTTTACGATGGTCTAGGTTTAAGTACTTTAGCAAGAATTGATTTCAATCGAGCAATAAAGATGAAACCTGACTTAGCCGAAGCTTATAATTTTTTAGGCATTCATCACACTTTATTGCAAGAGTATGGAAAAGCATATGAAATGTTTGAGGCAGTTTTAGAGCTTGATGAACGTCATGAATATGCCTATTTAAATCGCGGAATTGCATTGTACTACGATAACCGTATAGATTTAGCAAGCGATGATTTAAGTGCCTTTTTAGCGCGCTCTCCACAAGATGCATACCGCGTCATGTGGCTGTATTTGGCACAGTTAAAACACGACCCAATTATTGCTAAAGCGACTTTAAAAGCGAATCAGCAAGCAATTAACGACGCAGAATGGTCATCACAACTTGTTAAATTGTATTTAGGCGAGCTATCAGAAGAGCAGTTTTTGCAACAAATTAGTGTCGGTGTAAAAAATCAGCAAGAGTATTCGGAACGTCTATGTGAAGCGTATTTTTATTTAGCAAAACTGTATCAATTCCAAGGTAATGAGCATATCGCAGCTGACTTTTTTAAATTAGCATTATCAACGAATGTATCTGAGTTTATAGAGTACAAATACGCACGTTTAGAATTAGATATTTGGGCCAGTGAAAACGCAAGCTAGACAGATATTTATTGCGATAAGCTGTTTGCTTTTAATGGCCCAAAGTGGCCATTATCCTCAGTTAGCAACGCCTTATGAACGCTCCAACTTCTTGACCCAATTTCCAAATGCTTTTTATCAATTAGACAATACGTTTGCGCTTAGGGAGTTGCCAAATAAAACGATCAATGCATTGTTGGTATTAGAGGTACCTGATATTGGTTTTGAATGGGCCATTAGACATGCCAAAAGAGATGATTTTAAATCAAGTAAATTGTATTGGCAGCGTTATTTGCAAGAAGTACCTCTATCGCAGTTTTTGCGCTTACTTGAAGTGTTAAAAAAAGCCAATAGAGTCAATGAAATGAGTGATGTGGCCGTATATCGAGCCTTACCTATATACTATCAAGATTGGCTTGCTCTGCATCGTGGCATATCACCACTGGGGTTAAGTTCTGCACGGTTGTCTGCGCACAACATCATAAGGCCATCAAGTCAAATTTCCTTTTCAAAGCGATGTATCAATAAAGTTTTGTTACTGACCGATCATCTTTTAGGGCTAGAAAAATTGAACTGGCTTAGACTGCAATATAATCAAACACCAGAGCCAAGTGCAATGAGCTACTGTTTCAGTGAGCCGATGTACATTGGTAATGTGGCTGAGTGTTCAACCAAAAATGAGCAGTTTGCACACTGTAAATTTGAGTTATTAGTTGATGCGTTTCCAAGTTTACTGCACCAAGCAGATAAATTGGTTGTTTTGACTCGAAATGGATACGCGAATGTGCGTGGTAATATGATGACGCTAAATGGACGCAGTAGTTATGCGGTATTTTTACATGAGTTAATGCACTTTAGTGGCTTTGAAGATGAGTATCCAGTACCGGAAAGCAAGGCTCTTTGGCTATGCGCAGCGCCCGGACAGCATGCTCCAAATTTATATGTTGGTGAAGCGACAAGTGCGCCACGAGGATGGCAAAGAAGTAATACATGCAACAAAGGTGGGTTGCAGGCTTTTAAGCCAAGTGATGAGTGGAGCATTATGGAATATCAAAGTAAGCCGCTTTCTGAGCAATATAGAATATTATGGCAACAGGCGGTTAATGCTGAGTATCAGAAAAAGCGTTCAACGCGGTAGATTTAGTTTGACTGTCTTATTTAAATAATCGTATGCGGATTTTGTGATATATGAAATATATCTGAATTGTTTGTTAATCTTGGCTAAAATAGAACCAGCTAGAACCTGAAACTATAGACAACTCAAACACTAATACAGTATAACTATGGTTAGTTTTGTGTGGTGAAAATGAACATGGGTTTCTTTTACATCTGACATAAAGCAGCACACTAAATATGGTGTACGGTCGTACTTAGACGGCGTAATAATAAAAGGTTTACTCTATGACTTTGCTTTGGATACCCTTGCTATCCTTATTCGGCAGTATTATTTCTTCATTAACGGGTAAATTAACACGTAATCAATCGACTGGGTTGACCTTGTTAATGCCAGTTATTGCACTTGCGATGACAGTAAACTTGGCTCCGGCTGTGTTTGCGGGTGAAGTGATCCGTTATAGTGCACAGTGGGTGCCTTTATTGGGGCTTAACCTGTCATTTAGGCTAGATGGACTCGCTCTGTTATTTGTTTTTATGATCTTAGGTATTGGTATATTAGTCATTTTTTATGCGCGTTATTATCTGAGCTCTAAAGATTCTATGCCTAAGCTCTATGCATACTTAATGCTCTTTATGACTGCTATGTTAGGTATTGTTATGTCTAACAATGTATTACAACTGTGGTTGTTTTGGGAGTTAACCAGTATTAGCTCATTTTTGCTGATCAGTTATTGGTGGCATAAATCAGAAGCACGCAAGGGCGCCCGTATGGCGTTAACTATCACTGGTGGTGGTGGTTTGGCGCTATTGGCAGGTTTACTATTACTTGGTGATATTGTTGGTAGCTATAATTTAGATACCATACTCGCAAGTCGGGCGATTATACAAGAGCACGCTTTATATGAAGTGACGCTTATTCTTGTATTACTTGGTGCTTTCACAAAATCCGCACAGTTTCCATTTCACTTTTGGTTACCGCATGCGATGGCAGCACCAACACCTGTAAGTGCTTACTTACACTCTGCGACTATGGTAAAAGCGGGCATTTTCTTATTAGCTAGATTCTACCCGGCATTGGCTGGAACTGAACTTTGGTTTATATTGGTTGGCTTAACGGGTCTTGCCACGCTTTTGTTTGCGGCTTATGTAGCACTTTTTAAACATGATTTGAAAGGGTTGTTGGCTTACTCCACAATTAGTCATCTAGGATTAATTACTCTGTTGTTTGGTTTAGATACTGAATTGGCGACAGTGGCGGCCATATTTCACATTATTAACCATGCAACGTTTAAAGCGTCGCTATTTATGGCGACTGGAATAATCGACCACGAAACGGGTACGCGAGATATGCGTAAACTCAATGGCATGTGGCGATTTATGCCTTATACGGCCACGTTGGCTATGGTTGCAGCAGCGGCCATGGCGGGCGTACCTTTATTAAATGGTTTCTTGTCAAAAGAGATGTTCTTTGCTGAGACTTTGCATCAACAGCTACTCGGTTCGATGTCGTGGCTTGTACCGGTACTGGCTACTGTGGCGGCAGCATTTTCTGTTGCTTACTCAGCCCGCTTTATTCATGACGTGTTCTTTAATGGAGAGCCCGTGAGCTTACCTAAAGAGCCCAGTGAACCACCACGTTATATGCGCATACCTATCGAGGTGCTAGTTGCGCTTTGTTTAGTCGTCGGCATGTTCCCACATTTTGTGGTTGATGGTATTTTGAAAGCAGCCTCTACAGCGGTGCTTGGTGGTTATGTGCCAGAGTTTAAAATTGCGATTTGGCATGGTTTTAATTTACCTCTTTTAATGAGTGGTATCGCTGTCTGTGGTGGCTTACTGATCTATACACAGCGTAAGTATTTGTTCCAATTTCAAGCGTCACTTCCTCCATTAAATGCTAAGAAGGCATTTGATGGTAGCGTTTATGTGATGATTAAATGGTGTCAGCGTAAAATAAGTGCCATTGAAAATGGCTCTTTGCAGCGTTATTTAATGCTAATGTTAATGGTGGTGCTCATTAGTGCTGGTTGGCCTTTATTTGAAATGAGTCAACTTGTAGGTGGTAAGCAGCCTACCCCAGTGGATGTGCATAATGGCATTGGTGCTGCTCTATTGATGATTGGTGCAATTGGAACGGTAATTTGGCACCGCTCGCGTATGGTGTCATTGTTAATGATATCTGTGGTTGGTTTGATGGTATCAGTGGCGTTTACGCGCTTTTCGGCACCAGACTTAGCGCTCACGCAGCTTACTGTAGAAGTTGTGACGATTATCTTACTAATGCTTGCGCTGTTCTTTTTACCACAACGCTCACCAAAAGAGTCAAGTTCAATACGGGTACTGCGAGATTTGGGGATTGCATCAGCTATCGGGGTTGTTGTTGGTAGTATTTGTTATGCACTCATTACACGACCACTTGAATCTATATCTGACTTTTTCTTAGCTAATGCAAAGACCGGTGGTGGCGGGACCAATGTGGTTAACGTTATATTAGTTGACTTCCGTGGGTTTGATACGCTAGGTGAAATTTGTGTGTTAGGTATTGCAGCACTGGGTATTTACAAGTTATTGGTCAATCTTCCGTTATTTATGCCAGGCAGTGATAGTGAAGGTCGACCTTGGGCAAAAGAGCGTTACCCACTATTGTTAGCCAGTATTTCGCAGTCACTATTGCCGCTTGCATTACTTGTGTCATTTTATATTTTCCTACGGGGTCATAACCTACCAGGAGGTGGGTTCATTGCTGGTCTAGTAACGGCGATTGCGTTTATATTGCAATATATCGCGCATGGCTCTCACTGGATTGCTGAGCGACTCACTATCAATTATCGTAAAATTATTGCTTCAGGTATTGCAATAGCGCTATTCACGGGAGTAGGTAGTTGGGTCTTTGATCGACCATTCATGACAACATGGTTTGAATATTTTGATATTCCATTAATCGGTAAAATTGAGCTTGCGAGTGCATTGGTGTTTGACTTAGGCGTTTATATTACCGTAGTTGGTGCTACGTTAATGATCCTTGCGAGTTTAGGTAAGCTCACTGCAAGTGCACATAAAGATGAGGTGAAAGTCTAATGGAATTATTATATGCATCTTGCGTGGGTTTATTAGTTGCGTGCGGCGTGTTTTTGATTTTGCGCTCACGAACATTCCCCGTTGTACTTGGACTGACCATGCTGTCATACGCCGTAAATTTATTTTTGTTTTCATCAGGAAGGTTAAGTTTAAACCAAGCCGCAGTATTAGGATATAGCAGTGATTATGCCGATCCATTACCACAAGCTCTGGTTTTAACGGCGATTGTGATTGGCTTTGCGATGACCGCGTTTGTCGTTATTTTAGCAATTCGAGGCCGGGCAGATTTAGGAAATGACCACGTGAATGGTCAGGTACCAGAGAAAGATAAAAAGGGCAAAGCATGATCCAGCATTTGACATCTTTACCTGTTTTACTGCCTATGTTGGCAGGGGTTATTTTATTAATGCCACCGTGTGGTAAAAATGTAGCAATTAGACGAGTTGCGTCCGTTGTGATGGGGGTCATTACTTCACTCGTATCGGTTCTTTTGCTGCTCCAAGTTCAACAACAGGGCACCGCGGTTTATGCTATCGGTGATTGGTCGGCTCCTTTTGGTATTGTTTTGGTTGCAGATCCCTTGTCGACATTACTCGTGTGTTTAACCAGTATTCTCTGTACTGTATGTGCTTTATATGCGAGTGCAGGGGATGATGAAAATGGCAGCTTCTTTCATCCACTTTTACATTTTTTAATGCTCGGAGTGAATGGTGCCTTCTTAACGGGAGATGCTTTCAATTTATTTGTATTTTTTGAAGTGTTACTTATTGCATCATACTCACTGCTAATGCATGGAGGAGACAAGAGAAATACCCGAGCAGCC
This sequence comes from Pseudoalteromonas sp. MMG005, assembly GCF_018101015.1. Lineage (NCBI taxonomy): Bacteria > Pseudomonadati > Pseudomonadota > Gammaproteobacteria > Alteromonadales > Pseudoalteromonadaceae > Pseudoalteromonas > Pseudoalteromonas sp. MMG005. The sequence continues at coordinate 108,570 of NZ_JAGJEK010000024.1, forward strand.
TTACAATACGTAATTATGAACTTAGTTGGTTCAGCGGTATTTCTTATTGCATTAGGCGTACTATATGGCGTGCTGGGGACGCTCAACATGGCAGATATGGCGCAAAAAGTCACATTTTTAGAAGGTGATGATGTTTATCTTGCAAAGATTGGTGGCTTATTGTTACTGGTTGTTTTTGCGTTAAAAGGGGCGCTTTTGCCGCTACACTTGTGGCTACCAAACACTTATGCTACCGCTATGCCTGTTGTTGCCGCTTTATTTGCGATTATGACTAAAGTAGGTGTGTACTCTATGATGCGGGTATACACGCTGATTTTTGGAGATGAGGCGGGTGAGTTAAGCCATATGGCACAAAATTGGTTATGGTGGTTGGCGTTAGCGACTATTGCCATGGGAGCTATAGGTGTACTGGCAAGTCAGGATTTGCGTAAGTTGGTTGCCAATTTAGTCATTGTATCTGTTGGAACACTTGTTGCGTTAGTTGCAGTTCAAACGGTCGAAGCCAGTGCTGCTGCGATATACTATTTAGTTCATTCCACATTGGTCACTGCAGCCTTGTTTATATTAGCAGATCTAATCGGTCGACAACGTGGTAAAGTGGCCGATAGGATCACGGTAGGCAGGCCTGTCACACAACCAATCCTTCTTGGGTTTGGTTTTGTTGTCGCAGCGGTTGCTGCGATTGGTATGCCACCGGTGTCTGGTTTTATTGCAAAGATTTGGTTATTGAAAGCGACATTTGATAGTGAATATGGCATGGTGTTTTGGCCGTTGTACTTATTGGCTAGCTTAGCTTTATTAGTCGGGATCTCAAAAGCCGGTAGTACTGTTTTTTGGCATCATAAAGGCAATACAAATGATAGCCATGAGCAGGTGAGAGTCCACCCTGCACAATTAATTGCGTTGATTATTTTGCTTTCAAGTGCGCCACTCATGGCTTTGTTTGCAGGCCCTGCAAGTGAGTATGCATTAAATGCAGCTACAGCATTACATGATTTTCGAGGCACAATATCAACTATATTAGAAGGAGGTCAGTAAATGCGTTTAGAAGCTCGTTTTAGTTGGCTACCGACCCCGTTTCGTAGTTTATTGTTATTTGTTGTATGGCTGCTTCTTAACAATACATTGTCACTTGGGCATATTGTATTAGGTACCATACTCGCCATTTTGATTCCATTGGCAACATACCCATTTAGAACACCTCAACCGCTAATTGTGAAGCCAGGCTTAGCTGTGCGTCATTTGTTATTGGTGCTTTATGATATCATTACCGCGAATGTACAAGTTGCTATCTTAATTCTTGGGCCGACAAAAAAACTCAATCCAGGTTTTGTTAAGGTGCCGTTAGATTTAACGCATAGTATGCCGATTACCATTTTGGCGAGTACAGTATCTCTCACGCCAGGGACCGTCAGTGCCGAAGTGTACCCTTGGTTAGAGTCTTTACCTGAAGGCGAAGACCCAAGCGAACGGTACTTATTGATCCATGTATTGAATTTACAAGATGAACAGGCTTTGATACAGACAGTTAAGCAGCGATATGAAGCGCCGTTGAAGGAGATATTCGAATGCTAGAAACGGTAATTTTGATAGTTTTTGCCATGATAGGTATCTCACTGTTACTAAACCTATGGCGTTTGGTTGTAGGACCCTCAGTACCAGATAGAGTTTTGGCATTGGATACGATGTATATTAATAGTATTGCATTAATTATTTTATATGGAATGAGTATGGGCACAGCTTTGTATTTCGAGGCGGCATTACTTATTGCGATGCTGGGTTTTGTTAGCACCGTGGCTGTATGTAAGTATTTACTACGTGGCGATATAATAGAGTAGGGGGCAGTTATGGCTGAGTATATTATTTCAATATTGCTTTTGATTGGTGGGTGTTTTGTTTTGGTCGGTTCAATTGGGCTAGTTAAAATGCCTGATTTTTTTATGCGTTTGCATGGGCCAACAAAAGCCACTACTTTGGGAATGGCCAGTCTGCTAACCGCGGCAATGGTTTTTTTTAGTACCACAGGGGAAAGTTTGAGTTTAAAAGAAATACTGATTTCTATATTTCTTTTACTTACAGCTCCAATCAGCGGGTATATGTTAATTAAATCTGCAATTCATCATAAACTTGAAAGTATTAAACGCACATCAGGAAAAGACAATATCGAAGATGACGTTTAGGTCACTTGTTATCGAAAAATAAAATAAAGCGAGGCTGATTTGATTGGTCTCGTTTTTTTATTTAATGGGTATGAATTTTTACATTTTGTATACTAAGTTGAGAAAATACGCGCAATTTTTTATTTAACCTCTTGTCATTGCTGAAATAATTAATTAACTTCAATGGGGGTGTTAAACAAGTCATGTTAAGGTTAGCTATGAAACAAGTGTCTATCCGTGGGAAATTACTGGTTTTTGTTGGGATTTTAGTTTCGGTGTTGGTTACTACGTTAACTGTGTTTACGTGGCTTCATCTAAAAGAAGAAAATACCGTGCAAAACGATAGGGTACAACAGGTTTTATTCACTGAGATTCAACATAACTTAATCGCTCAAAGTGCATATTATGCACAGCGAGTTGCAGGTTTTATTAATGAGGCATATCGGATCCCTTATACGTTTGCAGGTGTTTTAAATAGCACCAGTGTTAGCGCTCCATTAGATAGAGAAGCTGTACAGCTAGCACTTAAAGGGGCACTGGCTCAGAATAAATCTGTTTCATCTATGTATGCTCAGTTTGAAAGCAATGGCTATGATGATTTAGATAATCAATATACCTCAGGTGCGTCACATTCCGTAAAGGGAGCTGGCACGCTGGAATTGTATTTTACGCAAGACGCATCCGGAGTTACTCAGCAAACAGTGGCATCTGCAGGCGATAAATATCTTGATAGGCGTAATGAATTTGGTTTACGTGAAGCTGAGTGGTATTTATGTGCGAGGGATAAAAATGCACCGTGCATCATGGAGCCTTACTTATATGAGGTTACACCTGGAAATAACACTTTGATGACGTCCTTAACAGTCCCTGTGAATAGTGGAGGACGATTTAAAGGATTAGTAGGTGTCGATGTGAATCTACCTATTTTTCAGCAATTAGTTGATGAACTGTCGAGTACATTATACGACGGAAAAGCCAAAGTTACGCTGTTAAGTGAGTTAGGTCTTGTGGTCGGGGCAAGTCATTATGATAAATTGGCAAGACCTTTAAGTGAATCAATTAGAGAAACGCGGGCCAATAAATTAAAGCTTTTACATCGTGGTAAAGGCTTTGTTCAATTTGAAGACGACATTGCTGTCGCCGTGCCTATTGATATTCCGTTGGCAGATACAACCTGGTCATTAGTTATTGAATTGCCTAAATCAGCTGTTTTAAACAATGCAAATAAGTTGGCTGAGGAATTAGCTGAATCGACAGATGCACTTGGTCAGTGGATGATGCTCGTTGGGTTGATGATTGCAACTATAGGTATTGCAGTAACGGTGATATTGGTTAATACCATTATTAAGCCATTGACACATATTCAAAATAGAGTGGAAAATTTAGCGTCAAGTGAAGGTGATCTAACCCATGCACTGGAGGTCAGTGAACATGCAGAGCTTATTGCAGTAGCGAAAGGATTTAATGCGTTCACAAATAAACTCAGAAATATGATCGATGATTTAAAGTTGCTAGCAGAGCAATCTTACCAGCAATCGTTTAATACGACGGAAGTTGCTATCAATATAAAGAACAAAGTAGCGAATCAGCATATTGAAATAGACAGTGTGGTGACTGCTATTAATGAGTTAAGTGCTACGGCCTCTGAGGTTGCACGTTCGTCAGAGCAAGCTGCGAGCAGCACTAATGATGCAACAAATCAGGTGCGAGAGAGTGAAGCTGGTATTATAAAAACAACCGAAACGGTACAAGGAATGGCATCACAAGTAATAGAAGCAAAACAAGCAATTATTAAAGTCGCTGAGCGCAGTCGTGATATATCAAAAATACTTGATGTGATTAGAGCTATAGCAGAGCAAACTAATTTGCTCGCCTTAAATGCGGCAATAGAGGCTGCAAGGGCTGGTGAGCAAGGTCGTGGTTTTGCAGTTGTTGCGGATGAAGTGCGAGCGTTAGCATCGAAAACACAAGCTTCCACTGATGATATAAGCAAGCTGATTGATAATTTGACGTCTGAAGTCGCAAGTTCAGAAAGAATAATTGAAAGCTCAGTTGCTAAAGGTGAGCAAGCTGTTGATTACAGTCAACAGTCATCGAAAGCGATGAGTTCTATGGTGTCGGCGTTGACGAGCATTTCTAATGAGGTGACCCAAATAGCCACAGCTGCAGAAGAGCAAAGTATGGTCACTGAGGAAATAAACACGAATACGACAAGTATTGCGGATGCTGCTGCAGAGCTTTCATTGTTAGCTGATCAAGTTGAGCAAGCGGCGAGCATGATGACTGAAATTGTTGAGCAAAAGCACGCTCAGCTTAATTTGTTAAAAACGAAGCAGTAGCGATTATTTTTTGGAGTAAATGATATACGGGTTGACATTTATGACAATGCTAGATGGTGCATCATTCTGCCTTTTGCACTTCAATTATGTACGACCTGAAATTTCAGCCCTGTTATAGGCATGCATAATCGACAGTGTTTGACACTAGAGTTTCTAAACTGGCATCTACATAAAACTTGGAATAGAATAACTGTTAATTTATACAGTTATTCATCCTAAGTAGATATATGAAACTTTATATAGCGGAAAAACCATCATTAGGTCGAGCGATTGCAGATGCATTACCAAAGCCGCATAAGAAGCAGGACGGTTTTATAGAAGCGAGTGATGGCAGTATTGTTTCGTGGTGTATTGGTCATTTGCTTGAGCAAGCAGAGCCTGATGATTATGATCCTAAATATAAAAAGTGGCTGCAACAAGACCTACCTATAGTCCCAACGGACTGGCAGTTTAAAGCCAAGCCAAAAACGAAAAAGCAACTCGGTGTACTTAAAAAGCTGATAAAAAAGGCTGGGACGATTGTGCATGCGGGCGATCCTGACAGGGAAGGTCAACTGCTAGTTGATGAGGTATTGCAGTTTGTTGGGCTATCAGAACGGCAAAAACAAAATACTCAGAGGTTACTTATTAGTGACCTAAATATACAGGCTGTTAAAAAGGCGCTTAGTCAACAGCAACCTAATCAGAATTTTGTTCCTTTGAGTGTTTCAGCATTAGCGCGTGCAAGAGCGGACTGGTTATATGGCATGAATCTCACTCGTGCGTATACACTTGCTGGCCAAAAATCAGGTTTTCAAGGGGTGCTTTCTGTAGGGCGAGTACAAACTCCGGTACTTGGCTTAGTGGTTAGGCGAGATGCTGAAATTGCGGACTTTGTATCTAAACCATTTTACGAAGTATTTGCCAGCTTAGAAACCGATGACAAAAGTAACTTTTCAGCTAAATGGCAACCGAGTGAAGCTTGTGAGCCATATATGGACGAAGAGAAAAGGGTGTTGTTGAAAGCGCTCGCTGAAAACGTAGCGACACGCATAAAAGGGCAAGTTGGTGAAGTCATCGAAATTGAAAAAAAGCCAAAAAAACAAACTGCACCTTTACCATATAACCTATCAGCATTACAAATTGATGCCAGCAAAGCGTTTGGTATGTCAGCCAAACAAGTTCTTGATGTATGCCAAGGGTTATACGAGAAGCATAAACTCATTACTTACCCACGTTCAGATAACCGATACTTACCTATGGGGCATTATAAAGAAAGAGAGTCGGTGGTGGCAGCAATGGTAAATAACAACGGGTGTGAGCAATCTAAAGTGGATGCCGCTAACCTGTCGTTAAAGTCAAAATGCTGGAATGACAAAAAAGTCGCTGCACACCACGCCATTATTCCGACCAGTAAAAAATTGAAGTCCGCACAGCTAGGCTATCAAGAGCAACAAGTATACGGCCTGATCAGCAGGCAATATTTAGCACAGTTTTACCCTGCGTTTAGCTATGATGAAACCAAAGCTGAAATTATGATTGCTGGTGGGTTGTTCATCGCGAAGGCAAAACAAGTCAATGAGATTGGTTTTAAAGTATTGTTTGGTAAAGCCAGTGATGATGAGGATAACTTATCTACCTATTTACCGCCTTTGGTGAAAGGGCAGCGTTTACATTGTCACGATGCCAAAATTCAAGAAAAGCATACTCAACCTCCACAATATTATACCGATGCAACACTCTTGGCAGCGATGACAGGGATCAGTCGGTACGTTCAAAACAAAGACATAAAAAAGATATTGAAAGAGACTGATGGGCTTGGGACTGAAGCCACTCGAGCAGGTATTATAGAGTTGTTATTTACACGTGGATTTTTAACGCGTAATGCAAAGCAGATCAGATCAACTGAGTTAGGGCAAGCGATGATCACTATGTTACCAGAATCACTCACTCTACCCGACAGAACCGCGTTATGGGAACTAAATTTAGCACAAATAGCGAATAAGGAATGTACTTATCAGATGTTTATGGCCCCTTTGTTGTCTCAACTGGATGAGTTCGTCGACAGTGCGATGGTTGCTTATAACCCAGATTTGAAAAGGTTGTCTAAACCGAGGATATTCAAGCGTAGAGGGAAAAAGCGGACAAAGGCGAAAAGTTAAGCTTGTAAATAAGATTTTTGACACTATATAAGAAGAAAATACATCACAGAAAGTAAATATGAGTAACCAAATTCAATTAACGCCTGAAAATATTCAACAAACATTGGGTGAGCAAAACCAAGAAAAATTAATATTGCTTACTTTCTTCAGCGGGCAAAACCCTGATTGTGTTGCCCAAGCGTCAATTTTGACTAACCTAGCTGTGACTTATACCGACCACATTATTGTTGCGACGGTAGACTGCGATTTACAACAAGCATTAGCAAGCCAGTTAGCACAGCAAATAAACTTGCAAGCTTTACCTACGTTAGTGATGCTAAAAAATGGTGCGCCTGTTGAAATGCTGCCAGGTGCGCAAACTGAAGAAGATATTAAAAAGGCGCTTGCCAATCATTTACCGAAACCTGAGATGTTGCTGTTAGATCAAGCAAAGCAAGCTCTGCAAAGTGATGACCAAAACAGTGCGTTTAATTTTGCTAAACAAGCGTATGAAATAGACCCAACTAATTCGCGCGTTAAATTGGTTTTGGCTGACATTTGTATACAGATCCAAAAGTTAGATGACGCTCAAGCGCTGCTTGACAGTATTTTAGATGAAGAGCGTGATGCATATTACCAAAACCTATTGGCTAAACTTGTACAGGCACTACAAGCTCAAGAGTCACCAGAAATTCAAACCTTGAGCAAAGCATTAGAAGCCGAGCCTGATAATAATGATATTAAAGTAGAATTAGCCTCATTATTTAATGATACGGGCAAAAAAGAGCAGGCGCTTGAGTTACTGTTTACTGTACTAAGAAAAGATTTAAATTTTGGTGATGCAAAAAAACAGTATTTAGATATCGTAGCATCTTTACCTGATGGCGACGCAATTGCTGCAACATTTCGCCGAAAGCTATACAGTTTGCTGTATTAACTGTAATTGGCGTTATTTTATTTATAAAAACCATTGACGAAAGTTGATGGTTTTTTTGTTTTAAAATTTGCGTATTTAAAAATATCGCTAATACTTAAGCTCCCTCGTAGAAAAAACAGCCTGAAATATGACTTTATTGTTACTTTTTTATTGTTTTTGATAGGTTTGGTTCGAATGTTGAGCGAATGCCGTGTTTTTGCAATATATTTCAAATAAACGCTTGCGCTTTTTCTTCATCTCCCTATAATGCGACCCCACTGACACGGAGCGCTACGCTAACTTAGCAAAGCAAAACGCAGTCAGCGTT